>NZ_AP024900.1:1265323-1581654 GCF_024347075.1 Vibrio rarus | reverse complement strand
TTACGGGCGGTGAGATCACAAAAGAAGCGACCGTTTCGTTCCACCTCTTGTTCGCCGAGCTTAAATGAGCAGTAAAATAGGCCGGATGATTTTAAAAATTGACTCAAATGTATAAAAGTGGCTTTCAGTTCACTTTCCGGTACGTGTAGCAGTGAGGCACAAGCCCAGATCCCATCATAGCTATTCGGTTGGGCGGTAAAATCCATAAAGGTCGATTGCGAAACAGCGCAACCTGTCAATTGGCGAGCTAAGGTCACCAACTTAGAGCTTGCATCAAAGGCATCCACAGAATAACCGCGTTGTAAAAAGGCTTGGCTATCGCGACCTGAGCCACAACCAGCATCTAAAATACGCGCGTTATGGGGCAGTAAAGGAAGAAATGTTTGATATAAGGATTGCATTTCAACATCAACAGTGGAATCAAAAAATTGTTGAGCATTTTGGTTATAGTATTGAGTGGTGCTGTTCATGGACATTCCTTAGTGACAAGGTGCCATGATAGCAAATTTTTTTGTTGATGTTGTTTTGAAAGTGCGCAATATAAAGACGAAGAGTTTTACATCATAATTCAAATAAATAGCCAATAGATATATAACCTATTGGCTAGGTGAATAGGTTTGAGGCGTTATGGTTTAAGTACATTTAGTGGTACCGGACTTTCCATATTGGCAAGGAACTCTTCTAATACAACTCGATTATCAGCATTAATTGTGATGCCCCATTGAGTCTCTTGTTTTGCTTTATCAATAAAGATTATTTGCTCTTCATTGGTTTCCCAAAATTCAACTGAAGACGCATCGAAGTAATCATAAAGATTTTCAGACAAGGTACTTTTTAAAATTGGACAAAGCGGTGAGTTGTAATCACTGGGCATTAACGTCACGGAAAACATAAACATTCTCTCTTATAATTGATAGATACTGTAAATAATTAACATGTGTTTGATTTGCAGTCTATATGAGACTTGTAACAAATGTTTGCCAGTATGCGCCACATCATTATAAAAGTTCGTTTTTTGTGCAGTAAAGCAACTTTAAATCTGTTTTACGCTGATAATTTTTTAAGAGTGTTTTTTTTGCGTCAGGTGAGAAGGTGAGGACGTTGAGTCAACTTGTCGAGGTTGTCTTACGCATTGGTGTGCCTAGCTTGAGGCGCTTGGCACACCCGTGTATCTATTATTTTACTTGAGCATTTAACGCGGTATTTTCAGCCAGTTTGACCAATACAGCCACTGCTTGTTGCATTCCATTGATGGAAATGAACTCATGAATTCCGTGGAAATTATAACCGCCAGTAAAAATATTTGGGCAGGGTAATCCCATAAAAGAGAGTCTCGCACCATCAGTGCCACCGCGAATTGGCTTTATATCTGGACTGATCCCACAATCGAGCATAGCGTGTTTTGCTAGCTCTATAATGTGCGGATGAGGCTCCACCATTTCTCGCATATTTGCATAACTATCCTGAACCAATAACTCCACATGACCTTGTTGCAGTTGTTGGTTAAGTTGCTCGGTAGCTTGTTGCATAAATGCTTTACGCTGTTGCAATCCTTGCTGGGAAAAATCACGAAGAATATAAGACAATTCTGTGCGTGCCACCGAAGATTTCATAGCGGTTAAATGATAGAAACCTTCATAACCATCGGTACATTCAGGGGTTTCTTGCTCAGGCATTAATCGCTGAAACTTGGCCGCGATATTCATGGAATTTATCATTTTGTTTTTTGCCGTTCCCGGATGAACGTTCACCCCATGGCAAATAATGGTGGCAGTGGCCGCATTAAAGTTTTCATATTCAAGCTCACCGACAGGTCCTCCATCTACGGTATAGGCCCATTGTGCAGCAAACTTTGGCACATCAAATAGATCGGCCCCTCTACCAATTTCTTCATCAGGAGTAAAGGCAATGCAAATGTCTCCATGGGGAATTTGCGGGTTCTCTTTTAAATAGGCGATAGCGGTGATGATTTCAGCAATACCGGCTTTATTGTCAGCCCCTAGTAACGTTGTACCATCAGTAGTAATCAGATCGTGCCCGTGTAGGGCATTAAGATCGGGGTATTGAACAGGGGACAGCACCTCATTAGAACTACCCAGTACAATGTCTCCCCCTTGATAGTTTTTGATGACTTGAGGTTTAACGTTTTTCCCCAAAGCATCCGGAGCGGTATCCATATGAGCAATAAAGCCAATAGGCGGCACGTGATAGTGAACGTTTGAAGGCAGTTTTGCAGTGACGTAGCCGTTGTCATCTAAAGTGACATTATGCAGTTCTAACTGCATAAGCTCTTGTGTTAACTGCTGCGCTAATAGGTACTGTCCTAATGTGCTCGGGCATTGCTCTTGTTGTTCATCTGATTGTGTGTCAATGCTCACATAGCGCAGAAAGCGTTCCACTAATTGGGTCATTCTATTATTCCTTTATGATTGCTTCGTCTGTCTAGTATCCCCCTATATAAAATAAAAGGCGTTGTGATAAATCAGAAATAGCAGAGTTTTATTTATGAAGAGAGTCGGCAGAGCATTGAATGAGGCTGTCAATGCGCTCAAATTAGCAAAATTAAATACAGAAAATGAAATATAAATTATTTTTTTCTTATTTAACAGTTGCTTACGTAGTGGTGTTTGATGCTGATTTTTAGTGCTATTGCATGGATAATATTAAAAACAGCAATGCTATGTTATAACGTCTGACCTGAATATTTGCAGTGTGTCACATTTAATGAATGTCAAATCAACTGAAAACACCAATGACGAACGTTATTTGCTGGTTATGTCTTCGCTGAGTCGAGTGCTAGTGAGCACGGTTGGGCTTTGCGTTTTATGGTCGGCGATTAAATGGGCCATCTCCTTAGCATGATTAATATTACAGAATTAGTTATTGGCTATCAGAATAAAGCGGTTTGCCATCCCATATCAGGTCAGATAAAGCTCGGTTCTTTGTCTGCAATTGTAGGGCCGAATGGGGTGGGTAAATCAACGCTACTTAACACGTTATGTGGGTTAATTCCTGCTATATCAGGCACAACGAGCCTGACACATGTTGCAAAAAAAGACATCGCATGGTTGCCTCAAAAGTCGAATATTGATCAGGACTTTCCTATCAATGTATTTGAAGTGGTTTCTATGGGCTGCTGGCCGCGAAAAAGCCTGTTTGGTCGCTTGTCGAAAAAAGATATCCAACGAGTGGATTGGGCATTGCAACAAGTTGAGATTACCGACCTTAAAAAAACCAGTATCAACCGCTTATCTGGTGGTCAATTTCAGCGCATGCTATTTGCGCGCTTATTGGTGCAAGATGCTCCCGTCATGCTGATGGATGAGCCTTTTGCCGGTATTGATGAAGATACTCAAATGCTTATTTTAAAGCTTATCATTGACTTACATCGCAAGGGAAAAACCATTGTTGCGGTATTGCATGATATATCAATGGTCGAAAACTATTTTACGCACATTATACGCTTGAATAATGGACAGGCGGTGTTTGAGCAAAATAACAATTTAAATCAGGTATCACACTAACACTATGTCTATACATATTTTCGATGCATTTTGTCAGTTTGGTTTTATGCGACGCTCACTGATTGCTTGTGTAGTACTCTCATTTAGCTTACCTCCGTTGGGTATATTTTTGTTATTACGTCGCATGAGTTTAGTTGGAGACGCTCTTTCTCACGCTGTATTACCTGGCGTGGCGATTGGCTACCTTTTTGCTGGTATGTCACTGTTTTATATGGGAGTAGGTGGTTTTTTTGCAGGGCTATTTGTGGCGTTGACGTCCAGTTGGATCAGCAAACGTACCAAGTTAAGCGAAGATTCAACCTTTGCAGGGCTCTATCTTGGCTCCTTAGCACTAGGGGTGATTTTAGTCTCCTATCGTAAAAACAGTATTGACCTGTTGCATCTATTGTTTGGTTCACTACTGGCGGTGGACAATGGTGCTTTGGTATTTATTGGCGTGGTAGTGAGTATCACGCTATTAATTTTAGCCATTTGCTATAGAGCTATTGTCTATGAGTCTTTTAACTCTAGCTTTTTCTCTATTTACTCAAGTCGTTACTCTATTTTTATACACGCCTTGTTTATGGGGTTAGTGGTACTCAATCTCATTGCGGGCTTTCAGGTGTTAGGTACTTTGATGTCGGTGGGTTTGATGATGTTACCTGCCATTTCAGCCAGGTGCTGGACAGACCGATTACCCAAAATGCTGATGATAGCCATTGCATTTGGCATGATCAGCTCAATATTTGGTTTGAGCTGGTCGTGGTATCAATCTATTCCTGCGGGACCGGCCATTATTTTGGTGGCGATGTTTATTTTTATCTTGTCTATTTTCTGTGGCAGCAAAAAGGGAATGTTACGACAGTAAATGGCGTTATTACTTACTAGGAACACTTTATGAAATTATTAAAACTTGCAGGCGTAACTTTGGCACTTGCAACAAGCAGTGCGGCTATGGCCGGAACAGTCAATGCCGTTGCGAGCTTTTCTGTGTTGGGTGATATCGTGCAGCAGGTGGGTGGTGAGCATGTTGCTGTGACTACGTTAATTGGTGCTGGTAGCGATCCACACTCATTTTCTCCTGCGCCACAAGATAGTGTCACTTTAAATAAAGCAGATGTTGTTTTTGTTAGTGGGTTGGGCCTAGAAGGTTGGATGGACCGTTTAGTCAAAGCATCCGGTTATAAACATGAAGTCGTCACGGCTTCTAACGGTATTCAAACACGTAGCATGATTGATGATGGCGAGAAAATTATCGACCCTCACGCATGGAACAGCATGGCTAATGGCGTAACGTATGCAACTAACGTAATGAATGCTTTGATTAAAGCCGATCCAGAAGATGCGGCTTACTTTAAGCAGCACGGCGAGCAATACATCAAACAATTGTCTGAACTTAATGACTGGGCAGTGGCAACGTTTAAAGCCATTCCAAGAGAAAAACGTAAAGTACTGACCAGCCATGATGCGTTTGGTTACTTTGGCGCACAATACAATGTGGATTTTTTAGCACCACAAGGTTACTCCACCGAATCTGAAGCCAGTGCTCAACATATTGCTGAGCTTATCAATCAGATCAAAACGGAAGGAGTTAACGTTTACTTTATGGAAGATCAAGCGGATCCTCGTTTAGTGAAGCAAGTGGCGGCAGCAAGTGGCGCAAAAGAGGGCGGGGAACTCTATCCGGAAGCGCTGTCTTTAAATAGCGAAGCAAATACTTATGCCAAAGCCTTTAAACACAACGTGACTGTTATTGCCAATAGTATGAAGTAGGCGGCCTGTAATGCATTCTATCAAACCCACATTTCGCGCAACATTGCTTAGCCTGTTGCTGCTGTTTTTTTGCCAGTCAGTAATGGCTCATCCTCATTCTTGGATAGACACTAAGACGAAAATACTTGGCAATAGCACAACCATTGATGGTTTTAAAATGGAATGGACGTTTGATAGGATGACGACGGCGTATTTGTTTGATGGTGAGGACATGTCTCCTCAGCATCAACAAAAAACCTTACAAGACATTGCAGGCTCTGTTATTGATAATATGCGACCTTCACATGACTTCACTTATTTAGATAAGGGCAGTCAGTCATTTACATATCAAGATGTTACGGATGCGAAATTAAAAACAGTAAAGGGCAAGGCTATTTTAAGTTTTACGCTTCTGTTAGATAAGCCGTATTCATTTCATGGTGAAAAGTTGGTGTTACGTATATTCGATCCTTCTTATTATGTGGATATGTCTTGGCATTCAGCCGATGAGATTCAATTTTCCAGTGCGCTCAAGCCTTACTGTTCCCATTCTTTAGTAGAGCCACACCCAAGCGCTGCGCAAGTGAACAAAGCGATGTCGATTCCTGTTGATGCAACTCCTGATACTCAATTAGGTAAAGTGTTTACTCAAACTTTGAACTTTAGTTGCCTAAATGAAAAGTGACCAAAATGAAGATCAATAAAATAGTGCCTCTTGAGGCGCCACAACCTTCTAAAGTCAGCATGTCTAAACCCATGCTTATTATTGCTGTCGTACTGTTACTTGTTGTTGTGGCATTATGGTTTTTGTGGCCTGTGATTTTGCTAACCAGTATTCATTGGCAAAAAGAGTCATTAGACTATCTTACCGAGCAATTCTATAGTGGCGATAATAGTGCCCACCTTGTTATCTTAGCGGTGTGTTTTTTATATGGTATTTTGCATTCACTGGGTCCCGGTCACGGTAAAGTTGTGGTCAGCACCTATTTAGCAACCAATGAAACACGGCTTAAATCCGGTATTTTTATCACTATGTGTTCGGCGGTAGTGCAAGCTTTAGTGGCCGTGGCGTTGGTCAGTACTTTTGTGTTTGTGTTTCATCAAACCATGCGTAAGCTCAATACCACCGTCTCAGAGTTTGCCACCTATAGCGGCGTATTAGTGGCTTTACTCGGTTTGCAACTTATCTATAGTGCAATAAAGCATCTGTATACTTCGAGTAAGACTCATCACCATCAACATGGTGACAACTGTGGGTGCGGGCACAAACATTCGGCAAATGCGTCTGAGTTAAACACGCTTTCTAAGCCAAGAGAGTATTTGATGATTATTCTTAGTATAGGATTAAGACCTTGCTCAGGGGCGATCTTGGTGCTGTTTTTTGCTAATCTGACTCACTTATATTGGCTTGGGGTCATTGGTGCATTTTTAATGGCGATAGGTACAGCAATAACAACCTCGACCATTGCGTTTTTGACGGTGACGGGACGAAAATTTATTCAATACTACGTCAAGTCAACACGCTCCGGAATCACTATAGTATTGCCTACATTGATGAAATGTCTGGCAGGGCTGTTCTTGATTACTCTAGGCGTATTGCTTATTGTCATCCCAAGTTATGGCATGTCACCGATTTTTTCTTAAACCTTAAGTGTGTTTTGGCAGGGTAACATTGACCACTTGCTGTATTTTGTTGCTACTACCATCTTACCTTTTACAATGGGTGGCCATATTTCTTCAGGCCATGTTTCTATTAAATAAGGCCGCACTAACTAAGTGCGGCCTATTATGCTATTGACTCAAGTCTATCTGATATAGCGCAAAACCACTGTCGTCTTTGCCGACCTGTTTCATTGGGTATTGGCCTTTATCTTTAATAAACTGCGCCGCTTTGTCACTAGGTGACGTTTCAAAGCGTATATCGAGTTTGGTGGTGGAAGAGATAGGTGCAAAGCGCCAGTTGTTATCAGCGCTTGGGGTTACTTGGCCTTTTTCTTTGCTCACTTGCGAAATATAGCTCGCTAGAATGGTGCGGTTTTCATCAGGCGCATCAAAAGCAATAAACTCTGGGCCAGTGCCAGGGAAGGCGTTACTGTAGGCTCGGTAGTTATTGGTAGCAATGATGAATTCTTGCTTCATATGGATAGCTTTACCTTGGTAGGAGAGGCCAATAATTCGCTGTGATTGTGGGTTGATTACCTGACAGCGGGCGTCATATTTGGCAGGTTGAGTGACATCAATTTGGTAGTCAACACCGTCGATGACATCAAAGTTATAGGTTCTAAAGTTGTCCCAATCGATCAATCCTTGTGGCTGAGTACTATTAACATCTATTTGATTAAATTGCCCAGCACTGCACTCTAGCCACTCTTTAACTTCATGGCCGGTCACTTTGAGTGCGACTAAGGTATTTGGGTATAAATACAGGTCTGCAGCATTGCGAAAGGTCAGCTGTCCTGATTCTACTTCGGTATAGTTGGTCGGATCGTTTTTACGACCACCGGCTTTAAAAGGGGCCGCGGCCGACAGTACAGGAATGCCATCTAAGTTGGGGTCTCCTTGAATAAAGCGTTCCACATAGTCTTTTTGAGCCAAGTTGACAATTTGCACGGTAGGATCATCTTGAACCAGAGCTAAGAAGCTGTACATGACGTCATTGGCTTTGCCAATGGGTTGATTCACAAACTCACGTGTAGCCTTGTGATCCTCTGCCAGAGAGGCCACCATAGCCGCGTCAGCTTGTACAATAGCGGTCTTGTTTGCGTTGTTATAAATAGGGCGTGCTTCAGATTGGCCTTCACTTACCACCCATTTGCCTTGTGTTTGTTGTAAGGTCAAATCCATGATACCCACGTGGCTTCCCCAGCGTCCCGGCATGACAGCGGTAACACCATTAATGGTGCCTTTATCGTTATCAATACCTTGAATGTTATCAAAGCCTTTACCAGGGAATACAGCGTGCGAGTGACCAAAGGCGATGGCATCAATGCCGTCTACCTGCGTAAGATAATAGGTGGAGTTTTCCGCGCCAAGTTTGTATGGATCAGAGGAAATGCCGGAGTGTGGAATGGCCACAATAATATCAGCCCCTTCACTTTTCATTTGTGGCACTAGTTGTTCGGCCGTGGCTTTAATGTCTGCGGCAGTTACACGCCCTTCCAGATTCTTCTTATCCCATACCATGATTTGTGGCGGTACAAAACCAATGTAACCCACATTGATCTTATGTGCTTGACCATTGGTATCGGTAAAAGTATGCGCTTTGATTAGGTAGGGTTTAAACAGTGGTTGGCCGGTTTTCTTATCAAACACGTTGGCACTAATGTAGGGGAAAGTGGCACCTTTGATGCTATCAAAGAGGAATTCAAGGCCGTAGTTGAACTCGTGATTACCTATGTTAGCCACATCATAATCTAATAGGTTCATCGCTTTGTAAGCGGGGTGCACTTCCCCCATTTTGATGCCTTTAGATGCCATGTAATCCCCCATAGGACTACCTTGAATCAAGTCACCATTGTCCACTAACACACTGTTATGCACCTCAGCGCGAGCTTGTTTTACTAAGGTTGCGGTACGGGTTAACCCTATTTTTTTCGACGGGGCATCTTTGTAATAGTCATAATCCATTAAATTGGTATGAATATCAGCCGTCTCAATAATGCGAAGTTGGATGGTGCTGGCCATAGCAGGGCCTGCCATAACCAACATGCCCCCTAAAATGGCCAATGAAATGGGTTTGATTGATGTTGCCACTGTACGCTCCACGCAGTAAGAGTAATAAACAGGGCAAATGTAACAAATTGAGAAAGATGTGGGGTATTTGTGTATGCAACTGTCACTATATTGTTGTCAATATGCGACGTATCTCACATGAGGTGTTGCAGGTTATCGCTCAAACTTACGTTGATATCGAGGCAACATGGTTTCGTTACCTAGCAATCCACCTTGATGAATGTATAAAACGCTGGTGTCTTGATGTTGTTCCATCCAAGGTAATAATGCGTGCCACATATAAGGGTCATACAAAAGATCGAACTCGACATTGGTGTTTTTGTGCAGTTTTTGCCACAGTAGAAACTCGTTATGATATAAGTGCCCAAAATGGTGCTTATAATCGCAAGGAAGGACGCTAGGTTGCGCCACACCACCCAGTTCTTGCCACTGTTTGTGTAGGTATTGTGACCCGCCAACACAAGGGCAAGTTAATACTTGAATGTCATGCTGTTGTAGGTGCTTTTGCAAATAGTAGGAGGTTGTACCTGTACCTGAAGGTAGCGCAATGGCTAATTGTTGATGGGAACGAAAACTGGCCCAGTTGACGATTTCACTGGCTAAGCCAGCAATGCCTTGTTCGGCCATTTCACAGCGACCCCCTTCAGGGATCACTAAGCAATGGCTATCCGGTTGTCTGATTTGTTGTATATATTGCTCTGGGTGTACGTCACTGTCTACTTCAATGATCTTGGCACCCATTTCTAACGCACCGCGATAATTGCCTCTAGGGTTCTCTTTTAGCCACTGAGGAATACGCTGAACATAAAATTCTAATGACCATTTCTTGATTTTGCACAGTGCTGCCAGTGAATATAACGAGTTTGCTTGCACAGAGCCATAACCAATTAAGGTATTGATACTGGGGTATTCGTTGTGCAATAAACTCATAAATTTGCGAGCTTTATTGCCAGAAAAATGTTGATGTAACTGATCGTCACGCTTTAGATAAAAAGTGTGTTCACCAAAGGTGTGTTGGGTGATCGGGCTAGAATCCAGTTTCATAATTGTATTAAAACTTCCTGACAGGGTCAGTCAAATCAACAAGGTGCGCTATGTTAGTGCTATTTTCCAGTTTAACCAAGACGAATATCTCACAACAAAATAACTGCTTATAAGTGAATGGCATGAAAATCGGCTAATAGTGCGTACATGTAAATAAAAAGAAAAATTTATGCAGTAATTGTGTGTTTGCACATTGAAATGGAGATGAATTAAAGGGGTTGGCAAAACAAATGAGTGACCGCAAAAAGGTGATGCTTATGGAGAGGGGAAGCGGCATTGATGAGTAAAGTGATAAAAGGGTCACAGTAGTGACCCCTAATGATCACGCTGATTAAGCGCTAGCTTGTTGCGTACTTGCAACAGGATCGGCAGCTCGGTTTGATGTACTTTCAGCGCCATGCATCCAGCGTACTAACGTATTGGACATAAAGAGCAACACAATACCGCAAATGACAGCAGCAATAGCAATACCACCAAAGATAGCCACTGCGCCAAAGTCACCGACATGTGAACCAATCAGGCCCGCGACATAGTTGGCAATGGCATTAAAACCAAACCATGCGCCCATGAGTAGTGATGCTAAACGAAGTGGGGCAAGTTTTGTTACCATAGATAAACCGATAGGTGAAATGCATAGCTCACCAAGAGTATGGAAGAAATAAGCGCCAATTAGCCAACCCATAGAGGTTTTTACGCCGATATCGCCACCTTGTTGTAGCGCAGCACCGACCATGAACACAAAGCCCACCGCTAAAAAGAACAAAGCAAAGGCAAATTTAACCGGCGAAGTGGGTTCTTTTTTACCCATTTTTACCCACACAGCGGCCAATAGTGGGGCCAGTAGCATAATAAATAGTGGGTTTAAGGATTGGAACCACGCAGCAGGTACTTCAAAGGTGCCGATCAGACGATCGGTATATTGTTGGGTGTAGATATTCATTAGACCACCCGCTTGTTCAAAGCCTGCCCAAAATACGATGACAAACAAGCCTAATACCAAGATGACCTTTAATCGGTCCACTTCTTGCTTAGTGAGAGGTGCTTTTTTGTGTAAGTTGCTAGCATTGGCTTTTTTAGCTGCGGGGACAACACCGATATCGCCTAACCAAGAGTGGCTAAGCGTTAATTGCAACATCACACTGAACATCATGCCAATGCCGGCCACAAGAAATCCGGTATTCCAACCATAAGCGTTAGCGGCACTACCAGCAATGATACCCGCAAGTAGTGCACCGAGGTTAATTCCCATATAGAAAATTGTGAATGCACCATCACGACGATGATCCCCTTCTGCATAAAGGTCACCAACCATAGTGGAAATGTTTGGCTTAAATAAACCGTTACCAATGATCAGTAAGGTTAAGCCTAGATAAAATGAGGTTTGTCCATCAAGGCCGAATGTACCCATTGGTAAGGCAAGGGAAAATTGCCCGAGAGCCATCAGTACACCACCAATTAGTACTGATTTGCGTTGACCTAAATAGTTATCGGCAATGAACCCCCCAATCAGCGGGGTGATGTAGACCAATCCAGTATAAATGCCATACAGATCCAGAGCGTCTTTAGTGCTCCAACCTAATCCGCCATTTATTGTGGTATCAGTGAGGTATAAAACAAGAATGGCGCGCATTGCGTAGTATGAGAAACGTTCCCATAATTCTGTGCTGAATAAAAGAAAAAGACCACGAGGGTGGCCTAAGAGGGTGTTTTTAGTAGTCATAAATGTGTCTGTCTATAATAATTTTAATATGAACAGAAATAGGTATACCGTACGCCATTATAGGTAACAACTGTCAAAAAATAGCCGATATGCACATTGTTGGAATGTAAGTGATTGTATTCGTAGAATAAAAGAAGGACTTTTCATTAAGCTGGAATTGGTTGGGTGCTCAGTTTTCATTATTGGCTATTGCAATAAAAAAACCTCAAGCAAGGCTTGAGGTTTTATCTAATACAATGAGGGGTTCAGCTAAGGAATTATTGCTCAGCTTTAGCTTGTTCTGAGCGACAAACGGCTGCGGTAAATACTACGTCAGTTGAACTGTTAAGGGCAGTTTCTGCAGAATCTTGTAGAACACCAATAATAAAGCCAACACCAACCACTTGCATAGCCACTTCGTTTGGAATACCAAATAAGCTACAAGCCAGTGGGATAAGTAGTAGAGAGCCACCGGCTACACCAGAAGCACCACATGCCGAGATGGCAGCAATTAAACTCAGGAGTACAGCAGATAGGAAATCCACTTGAATCCCTAGTGTATGTACAGCTGCAAGTGTTAACACAGTGATGGTAATTGCCGCGCCACCCATGTTAATAGTTGCACCTAAAGGAATCGATACAGAGTATGTGTCTTCGTCCAGTTTAAGTTTTTCACATAATGCCATGTTTACTGGAATGTTAGCGGCACTTGAACGGGTGAAGAAGGCTGTAACACCACTTTCACGTAAACATTGTAGAACCAATGGGTATGGATTTTGCTTTGTTTTAACCCAAACAATAATAGGGTTGACGACTAGAGCGATCACCGCCATTGAGCTTAATAGAACGAAAAGCAGGTTTGCGTAACCAAGTAGGGCACTAAAGCCTGTGGTAGCAAACGTCGCTGCTACTAGACCGAAAATACCAAATGGAGCAAGACGAATAATAAAGCGAACAATTTGTGAGACCCCTTGGCTTAGATCTTCAAATACCGCTTTTGTTGTATCAGAGGCATGGTGCAACGCAAGACCCAGACCAATACCCCAAGCAAGAATACCAATATAGTTCGCATTCATGAGTGCATGTACTGGGTTATCAACAATTTTAAATAGTAATGTATGCAGTACTTCGGCAATACCTTGTGGGGGGGTTGCGCCCGTTGCACTGTCTACTAACGTCAGTGTTGTAGGGAAAGCAAAACTAAGTAATACGGCTGTGATCGCGGCTAAAAAGGTACCAATTAAATATAAGATGACGATCGGACGCATGTAGCTATGTTTGTTTTTCTTTTGGTTTGCAATGGAAGCGGCCACCAAAATAAAGACCAAAATGGGTGCAACAGCCTTAAGAGCGCCAACAAAAAGGCTACCTAATAGGCCGACACTTGTAGCAGTAGAAGGAGAGGCAACCGCAAGGATGGCACCGGCAACGATACCGATTAAGATTTGCATGACCAGGTTTCCCTTGGCCAAGCGGGCGATGAATGTGTTTTGCATAATATATCCATATATTTGGGAGAAAAAGCCTCTCCCTAATTGTGTTTTAAATATTGGGCGTTGGCTTAAACGCGATGATTATCTGCTGAACTATTGTGTATTGTTATAATATGAATCAACGTCTAATAGCATAAGAGGATAAATGTAATTGTCTAGAGGATCATCGCACAAAATGCTTAATTTTTAGAGCACAATATCGCAAACATTGACATGTTAGATTTATTTGTAACAAATATCGTAACATGTGCCGTAAAAATGGAAAATATTCGTTATGTTTTGCTCTGAGTCAGTTTTGTTAAATAACAACATTGGCATGAGTATTCGCTTTTATGACCCACTTTTGTGAGTGAATGGCGGAATAGAGTGATTATGCTTGGTGACACTGTCACTATTTGTCGGCGCAGTAGGCTAATGATCATCAAAGAAATCTTTATTGCGAATGTATTTACTCATTAAATGATATGAGAATGGTCGAATTAGCCAACTGATAAACGAGCGCCCTAAACGAATAAACGTTGGGGTGTTTTCATAAATTCGGCCATTATATAACCACAATATTTTACCCACATGCCAATACAAGAGTGGCAGTGGTGGCATAAAGGTCACCACATCGAGGTCACAACACACTCGGTAGGTTTTGTGGGGCAGAGTGTAACGCTGTTTAAAGGTCCATCCCCCAACAGCAGGTTGGCCAAATGTCACTATTCGTTTAATGGCCTTAGGGTGACGCCTTTCAATATGGTCGCCAATAATGCACCCTAAAGCCCCGCCAGATGAGTGCCCTGTGATGACCAGACGCATACCGTTATTAAGTAGCGGTGTGACGATATGCAAGACACGTTCGAAAACGCTCAGTCCAAGGGTATCAAGTTTGTGTGAAGGCGGGCTTTCTTGGCGCAAAAGGTAGTGGAAGCCTGCATGAATTGAGTAATCTAAGCCAAAGAGAGTTGCACTTCGTTGCCAGCACAATAAGTTGATGAGCCAATCTTTTATACTGTGTGAACCTTTGAGCACTATGACCACTTCTTGGCGTGATTTGCTCCACAGGATACGAATCATCACCTTTCCTTGAGCGTTGCGGATAATGCGTTGCCCGTTGGCATCAAAGCCAAAGGCGGTTTGTTTAAAAATGCGCGGATAGGCGAGTCGGCACAATACCGCATAGCGTTCATACTGATAACGTTTTAATCTTTTCAATGCGCTATGGTCTGTAAGCAAAAGGTTATTGTGGCGGGGAAAAATGACGAAATTATGACCGAGTGAAACAACAATGCGCTTTTAAAGCGTGTATTCATTGCTTATAACAGCGCCATGTTCGATAATTTGCCTACTTTAGAAAACCCTTATTCAGAGACACTTATTGTGCAACGTTTTACTGACACTATTATCCGTTTTCCCAAATCACTTATGCTACTGGTACTCAGTGTCACTTTGGTCGCTGGGTATTATGGAGTCACGCATTTTTCAATGAATGCGGATCTGAACGATTTGGTTGAGCAAAAAGGGTCATGGCGTGACAATTTAGATGCAGTTGAATCGGTATTTCCTGATAGGGGTAACGTGGTGATTGCGGTTTCATCAAATGATGGAGCACAAGCAAAAAAAGCCACGGCAAAATTAGCACAAGCCTTTAAAAAGCAGAAAATCTTTCAAGAAGTGTTTGCACCCTCAACATTGCCTTGGTTTGAACAATATGGGTTAGGCTTTCTTAATCAACAAGACTTTGATGCCTTAGATCATAAGGTGACGTTACTCCTTCCACAAATGATGACCTTGAGTCGTAATCATGATCTGCATGGCTACTTGGGGGCCCTAGATAAAAAACTGTCGTCAGAGGATCTTTCAGCCCAGGATGTGAATACGTTACTGACCCCCATAGCGCAGGCCGCAAATGATAATAATGTCCATTGGCAGGGGATACTAATGGACGAGGCTTCCGTGCCTAATGGTTATGTGATCAGCTTACATGCGGTGCCTGACTTTTCTGAAGCAGAACCCAACAAAGCTATAATGAATGCCGTTCGTGAAGTGATTTCCAGTGTGGGTATGCCTGCGGATGTTATGGTTCGTGTGACGGGACAAACCGCTTTAGATTTTGATGAAATTCAAGATGCTAATGACAGCGTTACCTTAGCGGGTACGGTGTCGTTAGTCAGTTTGATCTTAATATTAGCCATAGGAATACGCTCTTTGAGGATCATAGCGGCAAGTTACCTTGCCGTGCTGGTTGGTTTAGTGTGGACCTTTGCCGCAGGGTTATTACTTGTGGGAGCCTTTAATACCATATCCATCGTCTTTATGGTGATTTTTATCGGGCTAGGGGTCGATTTTGCGGTGCATTTGAGTTTGCACATTTATGATCAGCGCTTAAAAGGTCACGATAATAACGACAGTTTGAGCTTTTCTGTGCAACACAGTATTTCGCCTTTAGGTTTGTGCGCCTTGTCTTCCGCGGTTGGTTTTTTAAGTTTTTACCCTACGGCGTATAATGGACTGGGGGAGCTGGGAATTATTTCAGCCGCTGGAATGATCCTTGGTTTATTGGCGACCTTTTTAGTGATCCCACTATTTTTCCAATTCTTCGGTTACCCTAAAGTTAAGCGTAGCAATGCCAAGCGTTCAAAATTGGCTTTAAAACTAAGTGAGATGATTATTCATCATCACAAGAAAATTATTGCGCTGACTCTACTTGGTGCGGTGATCACAGGTTACGGTGCCCAGCAATTTCAGTTTGATTTCTCTACATTGGTATTGAAGAACAAAAATTCAGAATCCGTTGAGACACTGCAGTGGTTGCAAGACAATAAGTTGGGCTCAAGTTATCAACTGTTAGCGGTGGCCAAAGATAGAGAGCAAGCATTACAGTGGGAAGAACAGCTTAATCAACAGCCAGAAGTAGCGTCTACATTAAGTGCGAACTCTTTTTTACCTGTGTCCTATTCACAGCGTGTTGCACAATTGAATGACAGCATGAAGGTTCACTCTCAAGCAAAAGAGCGAATGAGCTGGGTGGCATTTTTTGCCAAATATAAATCTTTATTGATGGTCTCGGGCGCACCGCAAACGGCCATATCAGAAGGGGCGATAAAGCAACACTTACTTGCTGAGGCAGCATCATTACAGCAGTTGTCCTCCCAAACTACAGTGTCAGAGCCAAGTGTGGACATGCTACCGACACAAATTCGTCAAAAATACATAAGTGAGCAAGGTCAATGGCTGTTATCAATTACGCCGTCCGGTGATATGCGTGATGTGAGTCAGGTGAGTGCGTTTATTGATGCGGTGCAACACATAGCACCATTGGCAACAGGCCGAGCCGTAGCGGAACAGCAAGTGGGGCAGATCATCATTAAGGCGTTTTATACGGCAATCGTGATTTCTATTATTGGCATCACCGCTATTTTGTTGTTCAGTGTCCGATATAAGCTGGATATCTTGTTTATATTTATTCCGTTAATTCTTACTACTACCACCACGTTAGCTATTGCCCATTGGTTTGGTCAGTCACTGAATATGGCCAATATTATTGTGATACCTTTGATCTTTGGTTTAGGAGTAGATAACGGCATTCATATTGTGAAGCGTTTTCGTCGTGAACAAACCATTACACGCTTTTTCTCTTCATCTACACCTAAAGCCACGTTGATCAGTTGCTTAACCACCATAGCCACGTTTGGCTCATTAATGTTGGCCGATCATCAAGGAATGCACTCCATTGGCTTTTTGTTGACCATAGCGTTAAGCGCTATTTTATGTTTCAGCTTGCTGATTTTACCCGCGTTTTTACATCGCTTTGAACCCAATAGAGAGTTCGAACTTTAGTAGTAAGGTAAACCCCAGATAGCAATAAGGCCGTGTTATCACGGCCTTATTTTTAATGTGCTTTTAGCGGTATCGAGCCGTATTTAGCGGCGGCGGGTCTTATTTTTTCCAGCCTGTGCTTGATGGCCATTAGCCTTGTTTTGTCCGCGACCTTTAGCCGAGCCAGTATTATTGCCGGTGTTATTGCCGTTACCGCTGTTGCTCTTTCCTTGCCCTTGATGAGTACCGCCTTGTTTTGGCTGTCCCGGTCTTCCTTGGCCAGATTTTGCATTACCTCGATGATTAGGCTTACGAATATCCGGTTGTTTATCGGTATGCTTAGTCGCAAAGCGGTGCGCACCATGACGTCCAGACTTACGTCGTTGGGCTGGGGTTTGCGCCTCGATATCTTCTTCAGGCACTAAACAGCTTGGTTTATCACCAATAAGATGCTTTTTGCCAAGGCTTATTAGGGCTTCACGAATTAATGGCCAGTTTGCGGGATCATGATAACGCAATAAGGCTTTATGTAAGCGGCGTTGACGCTCGCCTTTTGCCACTGGCACATCTTCACGTTTTTTATATTTAACGCGTTTTAATGGATTGGTCTCAGAGTAATACATGGCCGTTGCGTTACACATAGGAGATGGATAGAAGTTTTGCACCTGATCGCACTCATATTTATTGGCTTTTAGCCACAACGCTAGGTTGATCATATCTTCATCTTCGGTGCCAGGGTGGGCTGAGATGAAGTAAGGAATAAGATACTGTTTCTTACCCGCTTGTTGACTGTATTTTTCAAACATCTCTTTGAAACGGTCATAAGCGCCCATACCTGGCTTCATCATTTTATCTAATGGGCCTTTTTCGGTATGTTCTGGCGCTATTTTTAAGTAGCCGCCAACATGGTGCGTGACTAATTCTTTGACGTATTCAGGAGACTCAATGGCGAGATCATAGCGCACCCCTGAAGCGATCATGATTTTCTTCACCCCTGGAACTTTTCTGGCTGCGCGATATAAATCTATGGTGTGCTTATGATCGGTATTTAATTTATTACAAATACCGGGAAAAACACAAGAAGGGCGACGGCAAGTGGCTTCCGCTTTTGGGATGCTACACCCTAAACGGTACATATTCGCGGTAGGGCCACCTAAGTCGGAGATGGTTCCGGTAAACCCAGGCACTTTATCTCGGATCTCTTCTAACTCATTTAAGATGGATTCTTGAGAGCGATTTTGAATGATACGCCCTTCATGCTCGGTAATAGAACAAAAAGAACAGCCGCCAAAGCAGCCACGCATGATGTTTACCGAGGTTTTGATCATATCGTAGGCGGGTATTTTGGCTTTGCCATACATAGGGTGTGGCACGCGTGCAAAAGGCAGGCCAAACACATAGTCCATCTCTTCGGTGGTTAATGGAATAGGTGGTTGGTTGACCCACAGTTCACGATCACCATGGCGTTGAATCAAAGCGCGCCCAGAATGGGGGTTGGTTTCTAGGTGCATGATGCGACTGGCGTGGGCATACAAAATTCTATCATTGTGCAGTTTTTCAAAAGCAGGAATGCGAATCGCCGTGGTTTCTGAATCGTGGCGACTCGGGCGAATCACTATTGGCTCTGCTTTGGTTTCGGACTGTTCTGAGGATTTGTCAGTGCAATTGCTTTCCACCTCATAGGGGTTGGTGGGCACAAAGGCTTTATTGGGTTTTTCAATACGTGACGAGTCAATGATCTTGAAGGACTCTGGGGCTTGAGCAAGATTAACCGCCGTACCACGAATATGAGTAAGCTGACTGATCTCTTCGCCGTTAGCGAGACGGTGCGCGACTTCAATGAGGGCACGTTCCGCATTACCAAACAGTAATAAATCCGCTTTTGCATCAAATAATACTGAGCGACGAACTTTATCAGACCAATAATCGTAGTGGGCAATGCGTCGTAAGCTCGCTTCAATACCACCGAGAACAATAGGCGCCTGTTTGTACGCTTCACGACAACGTTGAGAATAGACTAAAGTGGCGCGATCAGGACGTTTGCCCCCTTCATTATTGGGCGTATAAGCATCGTCATGACGTAACTTTCTGTCTGCCGTGTAGCGGTTGATCATGGAGTCCATATTGCCAGCAGTGATACCAAAAAAGAGATTGGGTTGACCCAATTTCATGAAATCTTTTTTATCCCCCCAGCGCGGTTGGGGGATGATACCCACGCGAAAACCTTGCGCTTCAAGTAGACGACCAATAATGGCCATACCGAAACTTGGATGGTCTACGTATGCGTCGCCGGTAATAATGATAATGTCACAACTGTCCCATCCTAATGCGTCCATCTCTTTGCGACTGGTTGGCAAAAATGGCGCGGTTCCGAAGCATTCGGCCCAGTATTTTTTATGTTGGTGGATTGGGGTTATGGCGTTGTGCATTTTTTGACCTCTTTTGAGCAAGCGGTGCATTATAGCGATTCGTGTTAATGTTAGCTAGCAGAAGCCCAAACTTTATATATACTCAAGTAATACTCCTTTAATTTCATATATATAATAGTGGTCGAATATGAAAAAGCCCATCGGCAATATTGCTCTTGTTATGACACTCTCAGCGTTCATATGCAATATGGCGCAAGCCAGCCAGTTTACTGACCCTTTAGATGGCGCTTTTGATATGGGAGAGTACCTGGCAGAAAACGCCTACGGCTTTTTGCCCGTGCCCATCATTATCACCGAACCTGCAGTAGGTTATGGCTTTGGGGTGATGGGGATGTTCTTACATGAAACCGAGCAGCAAAAAGAAGCGCGGCGAAAACTGGCGTTGCAGTCTGTGGATGGAGGGGCAATGCTGATCCCTCCGGCCGTGACAGTGGCCGGTGGTGGTGGCACGGAAAATGGCAGTTGGTTTGCCTTGCTGGGTCATAGAAGAGTGTGGCAACAAGACAGTATTCGCTACTTGGGAGGCATTGGTGTAGGCCGTGCTATCATGGATTTTTACCCTTGGTCGAATAATCAAGGGCCATTGAAAGAGCGAGGCTTTGAAATTGAAACCAAAGGGCTAGGGGGAATGCAAAAATTGCAGTTTCGTATATCCAATACGCCACTGTTTTTGGGGGTTCAGCAGTTCTACTCTGATAGTGAAGTCACGGTGAATAATATCCTAGGAACCGAGCACACCTATCGTTTTGGTAACACTAAGAGTTCGGGGCTTGGCGTTAACCTAGAATACGATGCAAAAAACAGCTTTTTCTATCCCACACAGGGATGGGATTTTAAAGCAGAATACCTATGGTATCGCTCTGGTATTGGCAGTGATAACGACTATGAAACCCTATTAGCGTCCAGTACGGCCTATTTTCCTATTGCCCCACGTTGGACCTTAGCTTTTGCGGTGGAATATAACGCCCTTACCACAGATGAATCCCGCCTTCCTCCTTTAGCCTATCCTGACATTAATTTACGTGGCATCCCCGTAAACCGTTATCAAGGGAACTATACCAGTTCTTATCAAACGCAAGTTATGTGGCAGTGGACACCGCGCTGGAGTATTTCTGTGTTTGGTGGGGTGGGAGGCAACAGCGGTATAGGGGAGGCCAATGAAGGCGTTTCGACTATGTTTGAGCAGATGAAGTGGGCTTATGGCAGTGGATTTCGTTATTTGATTGCTCGCCGTTATGGCGTACATATGGGGATGGACTTTGCGTTTAGTGAACACGATAACGCTTTTTACTTTAATGTAGGCACAGGATTGTAATCCCTTAACCTAGGGTTACACTGTGACCCTAAAATCATTTTAATTTTCGATGTTATGCACAATTACGCTCAATTATCGCAATATCTGTTGTTACCCATGGCCATTGGCGCTTTGCTGGTTCTTATTACGGCTTTGCTAAAGGGGGACATCTGCCCAGGTCAAAGGGGGCGATTACATCAGCAACTGCCTATTATTGCTGGCTTATTTTTTATTAGTGCAGGAGCCTTGCCTGCGTTTCTGATCCCAGCAGGCTTATTGGTCTATTTCTCCGTACAGACACAAACAGGCAAAACCCGCCATCGGGGGCCCCTCTTTTTATTGTATCTATGCGCTTTATCCGCCACGTTGTTTTGGCTGGCCGCTATTGTGAGCAGTAAGCCGCCCTTTATTGTAGGGTCGCTCAGCGTTTGTGTCGCGTTATTGCTGTTTTTAGGGGCTGTGTTGGCCCAATTACTGTTGATCAGAGCGCGCAGTCGTTTACAAGCCTTTCATCGCCTGCTTCCTGTTACGGGCATCATCTCTTTAATGATGGTGGTGATTGCTGTATTGCTACAAACCTATTGGGCTTGGTCGGCAAATAGTGAGTGGGTGGTTGGGGTGATAGTGTATGCATTTCCCACTTTGATTTTAGCGGTGGTGATATGGAGTTGGCATCTGTTTTGTGATGGTACAGTGCAATTATGGCAAATAGCGCTTGCCGGTATATTGGCACTGCTGGGGAGTTATCTATTATTGCCACTATTTTAAGTGGAAATGTGAGCGGATATGCCCTTGCTGACTGTCAAATTGACGGTTTACATCTAATCTTATATGAGTGCTTGTTGACGATTAACGAAGAGGTAGCTTATGGATCTGAGTAACTTGACCCATTGGGATAGTAATATCTTGCTTGGCATCATCAATGAAAAGTTGCGCCTAGAATGCGAAAGTATTGAAGAGTTGTCGAGTATGTATGAGATTGATGTGAGCCGTTTGGCGGATAAATTGGCTCATGTGGGCTATCAATACGATCCTTTAACCAATCAGTTTAAATCGCGAGGCTTTTAGCCGATTTGCACTCAAACGTCGGCAATCGTACTAAATAACGGGTCATTTTAGTTTGTTAAAATACTCGATAACTGCGTTACAATTTTTGATTGTAGAATAACGACGTTAGTGTGATTGGTATAAAATGGCGACCTAGGTCGCCATTTTGTTGATGTCTCACTGAGATTAAAAGACAAAACGTGTGGTGAGCATCAGTTGATCACCGTAAAAATCGTTCAGCTTACCCTCTAAGCCAATTGAAAACAGCTCTGTTGCGTGAAAGCGGCCATAAGCACTACCAATCCAGTCGTCGTTGCTATCTATAGTCACATAACCCACGTTACCGCCCACTTCAAATTGTGGACCTAACCATTGACGCCAACCGAGATTCACTTCCATTCCCACATTATGGTTGTATTTGTGATTGTCCACGACACGCAGCAACATAGCGCCGGTAATATCAGCCCAGTTTGTTGCAGGAGCGTGGAAACCTAAACCAGCACGAAGGTTATAATCATCTTCAAATTCAGAGTCGATGGTAGCTAGGAAGTGTGCATTAGGGTGGATAGATTTGCTCACACCTGCGCCGAAGGTTAGGGGGGCCATACCGATACGAGCATCAATAAAGTCGTAGTTAAAGTTGCTCATTACCGCTGGGCTTTCAGCAAAGGTAGTGCCAGAAAAAGTCGCTGCTACTAGGAGGGTAGCACAGGCTAATTTACGCATAGTTCTTGATAACCTACTTGATATATATGTGAATCCTTGGCTTAAATGGGAACTCCCACCATCATAGTTAAATGATCCGCCTTTGGTTTTATTTTATATTAATGGAACGCTCGGGTTACCTCCACTAAAACAGAGGCTTATAACGGCTAAATTTCTGTCAATTTTAGTAAATTTGTTTATTTTGTGCGTTTATTCACCGAATTGAATGCGTTTGTCTGATACTGCTTGCAAAATGGCGTTGGTGTCCAAAAACTTTGCCCACTGCATAGGTTGAGATTCACACTCAATAACGTAGCCAGTTAAGTGGGTTTTGATTACCTCAATAAGGGTGGCTTTCTGCCACGGTTTAGCAATATAGAAATCAAGACAATGGTGGTTAATGGCATGAATGGTGTCATTGAGATCCGCTTGTCCGGTGAGCAGGATTTTCTTGCTGTTGCGCGTTAATTCTTCGTTATGTAACTCAATCAGGTATTCGACCCCAGTTTCATCGGGCATGATGTGGTCACATAAAATCAACGCCAGAGGGGTGTTCTCGGCTTGATACTCACCGATGACCTCGCGCGCCTCAGCGATCGATTCCGCCGCTTCAATATCACAAAATTCAGAAAAAACACTGAGATCGCGTATGACGCTGTCCAATACATCTCTTTCATCATCGACACATAAAATAAAAAGTTTATCCATGGGCTTCCTCTTTTTTAAGCTGTTGGTGGACTGTGGGGGTAAAAAGGTAAATGAACGATCATCTGCGTTCCGTCATTAATAACGGAATCAGCGCGAATAGTGCCATTATGCTGGTGGACGATTTGGCGACATATAGACAGTCCTATGCCCAGACCAAAGTCCCCTTGTTTTTTGGTGGTGTAGTTGAGTTCAAAAATGCGTTCTAGTTGCTGAGGTTCAATGCCACAACCGTTATCTTTAAAGCGGATCTCTAAGCCGTGGCTATCTGCGAGAAGTTGAGTATGAATGGTCAGTTGCCCGTTAACGGTGTTACTGGATAAGTCTATGGCGTCCAAGGCGTTACTGACGAGGTTTGTCCAAACTTGCTGCAGAGCAATAGGGCGGCAGTATGTAGGGGGAAGATCGTGGTAATCCCGTTCCACATGAATGTGTTTTAAGCGATTTTCAAAAATGACCAGCGTATCTTCAATGCCTTCGTGGATATCCACCAACTGAATAGACTCTTGATCGGAACGAGCATAGCTCTTTAGACTTTTTACCATGTCAGCAATTCTTTGTGAGCAGACATTAATAGAGCGTAGGGTTGTTCCTGCGGTGTAGTAGTGATTGAGTTCTTGCAATAGTAGTGTTGGGTTTGGTTGCTGGCTTAGTATATCGATATGACGGTCAAGGCCCATTTGTACCACGCTTTTAGCTTGTTGCTTATTGGACAGTTTATAAACAATGGCTTTACTTTTTTCTCGTAATAGACGAGTGGGTATGGGATTGGAACGCAAGGCTCTGTCTAGCACCTCTTTACCTAATTGTTTGCTAATGGAATGAAACTGCTCAGTGTCTTGGCTCATTTGCTCAATGAGGGTATCTGAACTGCGCAAAATAGCCGAAATGGGATTGTTTAACTCATGCGCTACACCTGCGACGAGTTGGCCTAATAGCACCATTCTTTCGTTTTCTACCAGTTGAGTTTGCGCCGCTTCTAATGATTCAAAGGTATGTTGCAATTGCAGTTTGGTGTCGATACTGCGTTGCAATCGCCGGTTAAAATGGCGCAGCAATAGGTTAGTAAATAGTGGTAATAGGCTAGTGTTGGAATGCATGACCTCGGTGAAGGTTTCTTTATCCAGTTTAATGACATGTGTTGCACTTAAAGTGATAGCCGTGGAAAATGACGGCTCTCCTGTGACAAATGACATACCGCCAATAATGCCTCCTTTCCCGTGGCGTACCACTTCGCGACGGGTGCCGTGCTCGTCTTGTTTATACAGCGCCACTTCCCCTTGAGTGATAAACCACAAAAATTGATTGGCGGTGCCTTCATTGGTTAATAAATGATTGGCGGAATATTGCCTTATGGCATTGCTGGCATCGTTTTTTGAAAAGAAATCATCTAAGGCGTTACATACTTTTTCCGAAAGCTCATCGTCACTGATGGAGTGGTAATCGCGAATAAAATCACTGCGGTATGCATGAATGCGTTTATCTATGTGCGCTCGAATGATTTTTTGACTGTCTAACACCGAGCCGTAGGCAAGCCAATCCACCTTAGCTTGACTGAGAATAAATTCAGTGAGCTCTTTTTTGACGATGTCATAGGTGTGTTCAAATTGCAAAGGGGGGGTAAAGCAATGGTCTAGGCGTCCCTCATTAATAGTAATAAGTACGCTTTCTAATTGCGAAGGATCACAGGTAAGGATTTTTCGACAACAGCTATAATGTGGTTCTAATTCCACTAACAGTTGTGAGGCGCTATTATTGATGGATTGCGCAGCAATGACTAACGCAAGCTCATTATGCTGTTGTCGAATAGTATCAAGGTGTGCGTATGCCTCTGTGATGGTTTGAGCCGTGAACAGTTTAAATTTGCGCTCAAATGGCTTGAGAGCACGCTCAAACAGAGCGAGATTGTGTGGCTGGTCTTCGATACAAAGAACACAATATTGAGTCATAATACGCCCAGAATTTTATTGTAATGTAGCAATCTTATGCAACTGTAACTGAGAGCCGGTTAAAATAACCGCGATCTAAAGAAAAGTAATATAGAAAATTCTGATTTATCTCAATTATATCTGTATAAAGAGAGCAACTCACAGGTAATGAAGTAATCAACAATATGAAAAAATTAAAATTACTCGCCGCAGCAGGTGGCGCAGTCGCTCTGGTAGCCATTTGGCCATTAGCCGTAGGACAGATCGGACAAACCATAGTTACCGATGGTGTGAAAAATATTCATAACCAAGACGTGACAGTGTCTCTAGAAGAGTATCACCGAGGCTATCTCACTTCTGAAGCAAAAACCTTAGTCACAGTGACGGATCCTCAGGCGCTAGCGCAGTTAAACACCTTGGGCCTGCCAACAGAATATGAATTTGTGCACGTGATTCACCACGGTATTGTGAGCTTAAACAGCGACAGCTATTATGCACAAAACCCCGAGCTTAAACTGAATACAAAAACTCAGCTTAACGGCAATACCGAGTTTTCAACGGATATCGCTAAGCAGCAATTTAAATTCGAGGGCAGTGAACCTTTTACCGCAGTGTTGAACTCACTGTCTATTAGTGGCTCTATCACCGTATTAGGCCAGTTAGATTACACCATGAACATGCCTTCTCTAGAGATTGATTACCAAAACGGCGCGGTTGTGCACTTTGATGGTTTATCGAGTAATGGTAATGGCAAATTTGAGCAAGATTTTTGGATGGGTCAACAAAAACTAGCATTAGATGGTTTTGTGGTGAATGACCATGATGGCAATAACGTATTCGAGTTGAGTGGTTTAACCTATCAGTTTGAAACCACGCAAGATGAAGCGGCGCAAACGCTGCAAGCGGATTATGCACTGGCACTAAAAGAGTTTAAGAATCACGATGGTGAAGCTGCCAATCTTGACCTGAAATTTACGGCAGGCGGTTTGGATAAAACGGCCTTTTTAGCATTAACGCAAATGTATCAAAACAGCCCAGTATGGACAGAGCAAGATACCGCAAAAGCCATTCCAAATATTAATGCACTATTGGAGAAAGGCTTTTCTGTGTCGCTAAATCACTTTAGTGTGGATGTGGATGAAGGTCACTTTAAGTCTGATTGGCACATGAGCTTGCCGTCGGCTAAGGATAACGCTATTGATAATCCAATGCATTTAGTGGATGTTATGCAAGGTGATATGAATGCGTTTGTGTCAAGTGATCTGGTGATGGCTTATCCGTTCATCCAGCAAAACTTAGATGAACTACTCATTATGGAAGTGGCTAAGCAAACCGATGACGGCTACAGCATGTCGTTACAAATGCAAGATGGCAAAATAAAATTTGCTAACGGCAAAGAAATGCCACTGATTTCATTGTTAATGCCAATGATGATGCCAAAAGCGCACTAATAACAACACAGTTGTTGACACTCAGAGCCATAGTTTTGCCCCTAAAGCAGACTATGGCTTTTTATATTGCGTAGGCACTTAAATCTTGTTTCAAGCTGGGGTATAGTCATTTAACTCATTGATTAAATCATTTGCGGTAAGGAAACGAAATGAACCCCATTTATAATTTTAGTGCAGGACCTGCAGGCTTACCAAAAGCTGTGATGGCTGTAGCTCAAAAAGAATTTATCAATTGGAACTGTATGGGACGCTCGGTGATGGAGATCAGTCACCGAAGTAAAGAGTTTATAGAAGTTGCACAGTGTGCAGAGCGAAACCTACGTGAGTTACTCAACGTACCTGACAATTATAAAGTGTTGTTTTGCCAGGGTGGGGCACGAGCACAATTTGCCGCTCTCCCTATGAACTTGTTAGGTAAGTCTAGCAAGGCATGTTATGTGGATGGTGGCTACTGGGCACACAGTGCCATTGAAGAAGCGCGTAAATATTGTACCGTGCAGGTGATTGATGCTAAAACCACCGTTGATGGCAAGGCTGCCACCACTGCTGCCAGCACTTGGCAGATTGATGAGGATGCAGCTTATGTGCATTATTGTCCAAACGAAACCATCGACGGCATCGAAATCAATGATCTACCGGTAACGGATAAGCCTATTGTGGCTGACATGTCTTCTACGATTTTATCTCGACAAATCGATGTCAGCAAATTTGGTGTAATTTATGCGGGCGCACAAAAAAATGTGGGCCCTGCTGGCATCACTCTTGTTATTGTACGTGACGATCTGTTGGACTTAGCCACTGACGCACTGCCAAGCACTTTAAGCTACAAATTGCTGGATGCGAAGGACTCTATGTACAACACACCACCGACCTATGCATGGTATTTATCGGGTTTAGTATTTAAGTGGCTAAAATCCATTGGTGGCGTAGTAGAAATTGAAAAACGCAACCGCAATAAAGCCGCTGCACTGTACCAAGCCATTGATGAATTGCCGTTCTATAAAAATGATGTGCATGTGGATAACCGTTCTTTGATGAACGTTCCTTTCCAATTGGCTAAACCTGAGCTCGATGGCCTATTTTTACAACAAGCTGAAGAAAAAGGCTTAGTGGCACTTAAAGGACACAGAGCGGTAGGTGGTATGCGCGCCTCTATCTATAATGCGATGCCAGAAGAAGGGGTAGCAGCCTTAGTTCAATTCATGCATGACTTTGCTGAGCAACATAGCGATAGTTAAGACGAGCAAATCGTTCTCTAAACCGCCGCTGGATCTCATCGGCGGTTTTTTTAATACCAATCACACTAAGTAAGTGATCAGAAATAGCGCAGGAAAAATGCTCGAAAACAAGGCAGCATTTTTCGATAAGTCGTTATTCTACAATCAAAAATTCTAACGCAGTTATCGAGTATTTTAACAAGCTAGAATGACCCGTTATTTAGTACGATTGGTATAAAATATCGCTATGCATCATTTGCAGTAAGAGTTTGTTCAAGTCTTTGTTGTAAAAAGAGTTTTAATGCTTTTACCAAGCGGCTAAATTGGCTTCTATCAGTCAGTACCATATACAAGGGAGCGTACTCACCGCGCCACTGCGCCGCCAAGGTGATTAAACGCCCTTGTTTAATATCCTCATACACATCAATCCGCGACTTATAGGCTACCCCATAGCCTTGTACGGCCCAATATCTCACCATATGACCATCACTGCTTCTTCGGTTACCACTGACTTTGGCGATGTGCTGCTCATTGGAGTCGTGATTGACAAATTGCCAACGGTTGTGAAGTTTATTATTTAGGGCAAAGCACAAACAATTATGCTGTTTGAGATCGTCAGGATGCTCAATTGCAGGGTGCGCCTTGAGGTACTCAGGAGAGGCGCAAAGAATACGATAATTGTCTTTATACAAAGGCACCGCAACCATATTAGAATCTTCAGGCTCACCAATTCGCAACGCGACATCAATGTTCTGCTCATAAAGATCGGTATAACTGTCGCTTAAATGAACGTTTATCGTCACTTGGGGATTGAGGGTAAGAAACTCATCAATGAGCGGCATGATAATGCCACGCCCGGTATCAGACGGCATGGAAAGGGTGAGGTTACCCGATAACTGTTGATGTTTTTCTGACAGTTCATCGATACCTTGCTCAACAATAAGCATGGCTTGCTGACAGCGGGGCAGAAACAGTTGACCTTGCGAGGAAAGGCGCAGTTTTCGCGTAGAACGAATAAACAGGGGGACACCTAATTCGACTTCCAAGCGCTGAATCGTACGACTGATCGCCGCAGGGGTTTGATCTAGGCTACGTGCGGCCGCAGAAAGACTGCCTAATTTGGCCGTTTCGAGAAAAACCTTAATATCATGTAAAGATTTCATTATTAACTTTTTGTTAAAAGTGTTTAAAGCTAGCTTAGTTTTTAAAATCTACAGCGTCAATTAAACTGATGCATACTTTGTGGGAAAAATCTAGGAGAGAACATGAAAGCGGTGGCATATCAAGCCAACTTACCTATAGAAGAAGCATTGTCATTACAAGACATTGAGTTAGAAAAGCCCACGGTTACAGGGCGTGATGTATTAGTGAATGTGCAGGCCATTTCAGTTAACCCTGTGGATACGAAAATTCGTGCCAATGTAGCGGCAACTAAGGGATACAAAGTGATTGGCTGGGATGCGGTAGGCATAGTGCAAGAAGTGGGAGAGCAAGTGTCGCTATTTAAAGTCGGTGATAGGGTGTGGTATGCCGGAGATTTGAACCGCTCTGGTAGTAATGCAGAATATCAACGGGTGGATGAGCGCATTGTCAGCAAAGCGCCAGTATCACTTAACTCAGCTCAAGCTGCCGCCTTGCCACTGACCACGTTGACCGCGTGGGAGATGTTATTTGACCGGTTAAAAGTGGAGACACAAAGTAAAAAAACCTTGTTGATCATTGGCGCAGCGGGTGGCGTAGGCTCCATTATGGTGCAATTAGCCAAACAGCTAACGCAACTGCATGTCATCGCCACGGCCTCGCGCCCAGCGTCGGTACATTGGTTAAAGCAACTGGGAGCCGATCAAGTGATTGACCATCACGCCAGTATGAGTGAGCAACTGGGCATGTGTGATTGTATTGATTATGTGGTGAGTTTGAATAACACCGAGCAACACATGCCAGAGGTGATGAAACTCATTAAGCCACAAGGGCAGTTTGGATTAATTGATGATCCTAGCTCGTTTGATATACGCGCCTTAAAAGCCAAAAGCATCTCTTTGCATTGGGAGTTTATGTATACTCGCTCCATGTTTGAAACCGAAGATATGCAAGCGCAGCACCTTATATTACAGGAAGTGGCGTCGATGATTGATGCAGGACAAATTCAAACGACATTAGGCGAGGTGGTCGGGGCCATTAATGCCACCAATTTGAAGCGTGCTCATGCTTTACTAGAGTCGCAAAAAGCCCGGGGTAAATTGGTCCTAGAGGGCTTTTCAGACCAATCACATTCGTAAGCAAAGAGATGTTGGTATAAAAAGCCCCTGCATGGGATACCTGCAGGGGCTTAAAATGACGAGATTATAAAGATTGATGCAATTGGTAATAGCGACCTTGTTGCTTGAGTAGCGCTGAGTGTTGTCCTTGCTCAACTAACTTCCCTTGCTCAAGTACCACAATGTTGTCCATGTGTGCTAATCCAACTAAGCGGTGAGTAACAAAAATCACGGTTTTATTTTGATAGTGTTGCTCCAATAGTGCCATTATCTGTGACTCAGTGGAACGATCTAATCCTTCAGTGGGCTCATCAAGGAGCAGGATAGGTGCATTGTGTAACACCCCTCTTGCAATGCCTATGCGGCGCTTTTCACCACCTGACAATTGACGACCACCATCACCTAGCCATTGGTTAAGCCCTTGCTCATTCATTAACTCCCCTAGACCAACATTGACGAGGGTTGCAGCTAACTCACTATCATCGGCATTGGGTTTGGCAATGAGTAAGTTGTCGCGTAAGGTTCCGTTAAGAATGTCCACCCGTTGACTGACTACAGAAATAAGCTGGCGCAGTTCTGTTTCACAAAAAGTGTTCAGTGGTTGACCGGCAATAGAGATTTGTCCCTGTTGTACATCCCAATAGCGAGTGAGTAATTGCAATAAGGTGGATTTACCACTGCCTGTTTTACCTAAAATGGCCACTTTGCTACGACGGGCTATGTTCAAGGTCATATTATCAACGGCTAAAGGGGCATTATTGTCAGCACTATAGGCGAAGGAAACCTCTTGAAATTGAATGTCACACCCTTGATTATTGGCAAAAACAGGGCTGTGGGTGTGCGCGGGAAATTGCACGTCCGCTTCTGCGCCTATCACTTCATTAAGACGTCGCGCTGAGGCTAATGTTTGGCCTAAGTATTGGAAAGCGCCTGCGATGGGCATCAGCAACTCAACACTGGCTAGAGCGGCAAAAACCACTAAAGCAATTAATGGGCTAGGGCCTGATGCACCAATACCATCTGCCGATAACCAAAGAATAAGAATAAGAGTGAAGCCGTTTGCCAGTAACAGTAGTGCATTGGCAAGACCGGTAATATGGGCGTTAATGGCTTGGTTAGTCATGAGTGCCATTTGCGCTTGGTCTATTTTTTGACGATAGCGTTTTTCTGCACCAAATAACAATAATTCGCTATGACCTTCAATCCAATCTAGAGCGTAAATGCGTAAATCGGCACGGTTTTGCGTGAGTCGTTGCCCGTTGCCTTTGCCCAGTTTATAGAAAAGCACAGGCCAAATAATCACCAGCGCCATTAAAATTGCCCCTAAGGTGAGGCCGATATCGTAATCAAACCACATTAAAAAGGCACTTAGGCAAGTGATGCCTAATACACTTAAAATAACGGGACTAATGAGGCGTAGATACACATGGTCCATCGCCGATACGTCAGCGACTAAGCGGTTGAGCAGATCCGCATCTCTTAATACACCCACTCGACCCGGAATAAGCGGGGTCAGCTTTTCATAAAAGTAGACTCGTAGATCAGTGAGAAGTTTAAACGTCGCATTATGTGATACGACACGCTCTCCCCAACGTCCCGCAGTACGTCCCATGGCTAAGCCACGCACGCCGCCACCGGGCAACATATAGTTAAATGTTTCTCGAGCAATAGTCAGGCCAGCAACCGCGGCCGCGGATAAAAACCACCCGGACAGCGTAAGTAAACCGATGGAGGCAAATAGCGTTAAAAAGCCTAAGATCATGCCAAGAGAGAGACCAAACCAGTGCTTTTTATACAATTTGAGATAGGGGAGTAACTCACGCATCGATATCGCCTCCTAAAGAGTGTTGCTGATGTAACATGGCCTTGAATGTCCCTTGGTGTTGCAAGTCAGCAAAGTGTCCTTGTTGAGTCAGTTGGCCATTTTCCAGAACTAATATCTGGTCCATTTCCTGCAAATGTTTCAATTGATGGGTCACCATAAGGGCTGTTTTGCCCGTTAATGCACTGTGTAGACTTTGATTAATTAACGATTCACTGCGAGCATCAAGGCTGGCGGTGGGTTCATCAAGTAACCAAAATTGCCCCTCTTGCAGCAGGGCACGGGCGAGTGCGATACGTTGTGCTTGACCCACAGACAGGCCTCCTGAGCGATCGGATATTTGATGGTCTAAGCCAAGCTTTTGAATAAATTCATCGGCGTGTGCCTGTTTGGTTTTATCCAGCAATTGCTGCTCTGTCACTGGTTTATTTGCCAAATTCAAGTTATCGGCAATGGTGCCATGCACCAACAAGGGGTTTTGTCCAACCCAACTCACCATAGAGTGATAACTATCAAGATCGGCTTTAGCGAGTTCAACGCCATTGACGGTTAAACTCCCTTGATAGGGAAGAAACCCTAGCAATGCATTGACTAAAGAGGTTTTACCCGCACCACTGGGACCGACAAGGGCGGTTTTCTGGTTATTTTGTAAGGTAAAGCTGATAGGGCCCACCAATACTTTTCCTTCGGTACTGGTCACTACAAGGTCTGTGGCTTGTATAACGCAATGGCTCTTTTTAGTGATGACTTGACGGTCAGTTGTGTGTTCACTTTCTTCGACATTAAGAAAGTCCACAATACTTTCCGCCGCCCCTATGGCTTGTTGTTTAGCATGATAATAGGTGCCTAAATCCCTCAGCGGTTGATAGAATTCAGGGGCCAAAATTAAGATAAACAAACCAGTAAATAAAGTGACAGTTGATCCATAGTGACCAAAGTTTAGCTCTCCAATAAAGGTAAAGCCAAAATACACCGCGGTTAATGCAATTGAGATAGAGGTGAAAAACTCAAGTACCGCAGAAGAAAGGAATGCAATTTTTAGTACGCTCATAGTGCGTTCTCTAAAGACCTCGGAGGCGGCATGCAATTGCTCTTTTTCATCACGGGTTCTATCGAACAGACGAATGGTTGTCATGGCTTGCAATCGGTCGTAAAAATGGCCTGATAGACGTTGCAACGCCTTGAAGTTTTTGCGGTTAGCATCGGCTGCACGCTTGCCAACTAATGCCATAAAAAATGGAATTAAAGGGGCTGTGAGTAAGAATATTAAGCCACTGATCCAGTTTAATGGAAAAACCACCACTAAAATCATCAATGGAACTAAGGCGGAGAGGGCCATTTGTGGCAGGTATTTGGCGAAGAAGTCTTGCATTTCCTCCACCTGTTCTATGAGCAGGGTTCCCCAAGCGCCCGCCGTTTTGCCTTTGATATGTGCAGGCCCAAGGCGTTGCATCTTATCAATAATTAAACCCCGAATATAAACGCGAATTTGCTCACCGCTGCGATACCCAGCAATTTCTCGTCCCCAAGCCAGTAAACTGCGTAATGCCACACTCACGGCTAAGCCAATAAAGTAAGGGATTAATGCAGATTTATCGGTGTGCTCAATGATCAAGCTATGCAAAATTTGCGCAATCAGCGAGGCTTGAATGATAAGCACCACTGCCGAAGCAATGCCAGCGACCACAGTGAGTGTCAGCCATCGTTTTGCCAGTTTACTTTGCTGTTTAAGCCATCGGCTTAATTCGCTTTGGGTTTTCTTATCCATGAGTATGATTTAAATGAGAATAGTTTAGATCTAGAGAGTATATCGAAAAACGTCCACAGATGTAGGCTGCGGACGATAAGATTTCAATATGAGAGGGTAAAATGTGCTTTAAGCGTCTATTTCGTCGAGATAACGTTCAGCATCTAGCGCTGCCATACAACCGGTTCCTGCAGAAGTAATGGCCTGTCTATAATGATTATCCATAACGTCACCGGCGGCAAAGACGCCAGGTATGCTGGTTTGTGTCGCATTCCCATTGAGACCTGAGTTCACCACGATATAGTCATGATTCATGGTCAATTGGTCTTTAAAAATCTGTGTATTAGGTTGGTGGCCAATAGCAATAAAGGCGCCCATCACGTCGATTTGTTGTGTGGCATCGGATTGGGTATCTTTCACACGCACTCCGGTTACGCCCATTTCATCACCGAGCACTTCCTCTAAAACGCGGTCAGTGTGCAGCACGATATGCCCAGATGCCACTTTATCCATAAGACGTTTCACTAATATTTTTTCTGCGCGGAAAGAGTCACGGCGGTGAATTAGGTGCACTTTAGCAGCGATATTGGATAGATAAAGGGCTTCTTCTACCGCTGTGTTACCCCCACCGACAACCGCTACCTGTTGATTTCTATAAAAGAAACCATCACAAGTTGCACATGCCGATACGCCACGCCCTTTAAAGGCTTCTTCTGACTCAAGGCCAATGTATTTTGCGGAAGCGCCAGTCGCTATGATTAAGGCGTCACAAGTAAATTGTTGGCTATCACCAAATAGGCGGTACGGTTTTTGGCTAAGATCGACTTTATTGATATGGTCAAAAATGATTTCAGTGTCAAATTTTTCTGCATGAGCTTGCATGCGTTCCATCAATGCAGGACCGGTGAGATCAGTGGCGTCACCTGGCCAGTTTTCCACTTCTGTGGTGGTGGTTAATTGTCCACCCTGTTGCATTCCTGTGACGATCACCGGATTGAGATTGGCGCGGGCTGCATAAATGGCCGCTGTGTATCCTGCGGGACCTGAGCCTAGGATAAGTAGTTTACAGTGCTTAACATTACTCATATCAATTTGACCTTTTATAATTGTGCCTCGATTGTAAGTAATTCAGGCGTTGAATAGAAGATGGTGCTTAACGGTATATTGGTTCGAAACGGAAAAACTCAAGCATAGAGCACATATTTGTTTGTTTACTTGGGTTCATGGTGTTGATTTTGAAGGTTGTTTGGAATAAATCGAGGCATTATTGGGCCGTAATCATAAACAGGCAACATCTGTAAAATAGGTTGTTGTGGGCCAAGAAACTTGGGTTGGGTGTTCATGATATACAAATCTAACATGGCTTTAATGCGGGCAAACACCTCTCTGAGTCGAACGTTAAACCAAGAACGGGGGGTAGGTGAAGGCACCCCTAAGCAGGTGGCATCGGCTTGGTAGTAATTAGCAATGAACAAGGCGCGATCACAATGGAAGGTTTGAGTGACGATAGTAAAGTCATCCAGATTAAAAATTTGCTTTGCTCTGACGATGGAGTCTAAGGTGCGAAATCCTGCGTAATCGAGGAAGATCAGCTCTTCTGGGATCCCCGCTGCCAGTAAATCGCGCTTCATCGTCCACGGTTCATTATAGGAGCGGTGCGCGTTATCCCCACTTAATAAAAAGCCACGGACTTTATGCTGTTTATACAGTTCGATAGCCGCATCTATACGGTACGTATAATATGGGTTGCGCGTGCGCCCTATATACTTACTCGTGCCCAAAATAACCGCAATGTCGCGGGTCGGTGTTGACTCAACATCTTGGTAAATTCGCCCTTGTGCTTGATAGCTCATCCAAAAATCCACACTGGATAAAGTCAATATCAAAGAGAGAATGATACCGCTAATGAGCAATACAAAGATTTGAATGAGGCGCAACAGTTTGCGCCAAAATGAAGTTTGGGTCCAATATTGGCGCAATTTCGAGCAAACAGAATGCTTCACTAAAAAGCGGTACGCTTATAGCGACGATAAACAGGTTGCCAAAAGTGATTGTCGATAGCCTCTTTAATGGCTTGATCGGTAATCTCTAAGGCGACGCCTTGTTTTATCGCTTGCTTAGCCACAGCAAAAGCAATTTTCTTTGATACGGAATGAATTTCTTCCAAAGGTGGCAGTAATGCCCCTTTGCCATTCATCCCTAATGGGGAGCATTGTGCAAGAGCGCGACTGGACTCCATTAACATTTGATCGGTAATACGTGAAGCGGAAACCGCCAATACACCCAGACCAATACCAGGGAAAATGTAGCTGTTGTTGCATTGGGCAATGTCTATTTGTTTGCCATTCATCATCACAGGGTCAAATGGACTGCCTGTAGCAACTAATGCTTGGCCTTGCGTCCATTGCAAAATATCTTTTGGCACGGCTTCTACGCGACTGGTAGGGTTAGACAACGGGAAGATAATAGGGCGTGGGCAATGCTTATGCATGGTTTCGATAACTTGCTGGCTAAAAATACCAGGAGCCCCAGAGACGCCGATCATCACTGTCGGTTTGGCATTTTCCATTACATCGAGTAAGGCGTAGTCTTGCCCTTGTGCTGGCCAATCTTCAAGATTGTGTGCGTGTTGCGCTAACGGTTTTTGGAAGTCCAACAAGTTTTGCATTCCTTGTTGTAATAGACCCCAGCGATCCACCATATAGATGCGAGCGCGTGCTTCATCTTCAGCTAGGCCTTCCGCCTGCATTTGTGCAACGATAGCTTCGGCAATCCCACAACCTGCAGAACCGGCACCAACAAAGGTGACGCGCTGTTCTGATAACTTACTGCCCGCAGCGTAACAAGCCGCCATAAGTGAGCCAACGGTGACTGCAGCCGTTCCTTGGATATCATCATTAAAACAGCAGATGCGGTTTTTATATCTTTGTAAAAGAGGCATGGCATTCTTTTGTGCAAAGTCTTCAAATTGCACCAGTGCTTCTGGCCAGCGACGTTGAACCGCTTGGATGAACTCTTCAACAAACTCATCGTATTCCGCCCCGGTAATTCGGGGGTGACGCCAACCCATATACATAGGATCGGCCAAACGTTGCGGGTTATTGGTTCCCACATCTAACACTATAGGTAAGGTGTAGGCTGGGCTGATACCGCCACAGGCAGTATAAAGAGACAGTTTCCCAATAGGGATACCCATGCCGCCTATGCCTTGGTCGCCTAAACCAAGAATACGTTCGCCATCGGTCACTACAATCACTTTTACGTTGTGCGTGGAGGCGTTGTTAAGCAAATCGTCGATGCGATCTCTATTTGAGTAAGAGATAAATAAACCGCGTCCGCGACGATAAATATTGGAGAATTTCTCACAGGCCGCACCCACTGTAGGGGTATAGATTATCGGCATCATCTCGGAGATGTGGTTTTGTACAAGACGGTAGAATAAAGTTTCGTTGGTGTCTTGAATGTTGCGCAAATAGATGTGTCTGTCTAGGTCATTATCAAAATGTTGATACTGTTGATAGGCACGTTCTACTTGTTCGGCGATGGTTTCAGTCGTCTCAGGGAGTAAGCCATCTAGGTTAAAGTGTGATCGTTCAGAGGCGGTAAATGCGCTGCCTTTATTTAGGAGAGGTGTACTTAAAAGTGCGGGCCCTGCGTGTGGGATATACAGTGGTCTTTTGTCGTTTTTCATTGTTTAACCTAGTTGAGAGAGACTGAGGGTGTTGGCGTAGGGCATTGTAAAGTATCCCCTTTACAAATTGAACGATGTAAATGTCATTTTTTTCACAATGTAGCCTTTATTTTATATAAGGTAGCGATATTGTTAATGAAACTGTTAGCAATTGGTTTCATATATACCTTTTGGTCATGTAAGCACTGCGTAGTGGAACGTTATTGCATACAGGGTTGTTATAAGGGGGATAACGGTGAATGATAGAGATTAAAATACCAGCAAGTTGATTATACCAATCGTACTAAATAATGGGTCATTCTAGCTTGTTAAAATACTCGATAACTGCGTTAGAATTTTTGATTGTAGGATAACTACTTATCGAAAAATTCTACCTTGTTTTTGAGCATTTTTCCTGCGCTATTTCTGAATACTTACTTAGTGTGATTGGCATTACTTTTAATATCTAATCGGTGCATATGATGAACGCAACTGCAGAGCAAACTGATATTATTCGATTTGATTACACCCAGTTCTTAGGGGTCAGTAGTCGAGGTCATCGTTGGCGTTTTGTCGACGTCATTTATAGTATTGCCCCTATTTTTGCTACCCTTTGGCAACAAGAGTTGACAGAGGCAAGAAGCGCTGAGCAGATCCTCTGGGAGAGCGCATTAGATCAGCTTTCTTCAACGCATAGCGATGAAAAAAATTTGCTCAAACTGCTCAAACTTGCCAAGTCGCAACATATCAAGCGGCTGGAAGTCTCTTTGCCTTACGTATTGGAAGCTGAGCAGATCGCAACAATTGTGGATGGTATAGAGGTTGAGGTGCTCGGCACTCACGATGAACTGTGGACAGTAACCTTGTGATTCGTCACACCTCAAACTCTTAGTTAACCCAGTCCTTTAGAGTGAAGGTTAACGTATGTTCGGCACTTTTCAGCTCTAGGCTTTGCTGAGTTAACGTCACTGTATTCCATAGAGACAGTGCTTTAGCGTAAGTCATTTCTGTGCTCATGACCTCTTCTGGGCACATTTTCATTGTCATGCCCATTTGCTCAATACGAAAACTGCCTTGTTTAAGCTCTCCTTGGCCGAAGAAATTATTGCACCCTGCATTGCCATTGGTAGTCATATTTTCACCCACTTCTAAGGTCGGGGCCTTAAAGTTTGGTTGGGTAACAATAGCCTCACCATCTATGTGTGTCAGTTGCCAGTGATGATGCTTAAGTGCTTGCTCATTTACGGCAAGGGTACTCATTTGCCCTTCGGCTTTTGCCGACATAGCTTGTTTATTCTGCTCGTGATCCCCATGACTCGAACACGCTGAAACCAGTAATGCGATAGAAATGACAGTAAGTTTTTTATACATGTTATGACCTAGCAAGTTAGTAAATAATCAACTAAGTGTATATCAAAGCAAGGGGAACTTGTCATGAATAAGTTAATGATTGCATGGCAATCAATTGAATATTTAACGCCTTTGATAAATACTGTGGGTATCAAGGTAGCCAGACCAAGGGGGAAGGGTGGAGCAGTTAGACTTTTTTGATGTACCTAGCCCCTGCATTGGTGTGTGCAGTTCCGATGAAAGAGGGTACTGCAAGGGATGCATGCGCAATCGAGAAGAGCGTTTTGCATGGCAAAAACTGTCCAGCGTACAAAAAAAACATGTGATACGTTTGTGCCGTCAGCGTTATCGTCGCCAGGTGGCAAAAAATGCGCCTACTGATGGTCGTACAAAGCCGAGTGATAATGACACCAGCACTCAAGGTGAGCTTTTTTAAGGGATGGCGAGAGATAAGGGTTAAGAAAGGCGAAAGCCCGATTGTTGGTAGTAATCTTATCTGTATAGTATTGATTTATATGAATTTCATGTATTTAGAGCTGGTGGTTAAGCTCTAATTGACCTAAAAAACGGTTAAAAAGGCCAATGAAATAGTCAAATAAAATCAATAGATTAGCAACTTAGTTCTACTGTGTTAGTCCACCCTAAAGTGGGCTTGAAATCGATTCGTTGAATCATTTTACGCTTCGGGAATCCTTTTCGTTAATTGCTGCGCAAATACAATGTCACTGAAAAATCGTGCATATAAAGGCCGAAAGGACAAATTTAATCGGCCTTTAAAAGAGTGGCTCCCATTAGTGTTATCTCGTGTGAAGAAAGAAGAACGGCTTTCCAAAGACGTTTATCGAAATTTGGAGAGGGACTGTTACCGCCTTGATGAGTTCATGGGGCGGTTGCCAACCAAATCGATCAAGTTTTAGCACATCAATGAGTTCCTTTCGAGATACTATTCAGAGTTAACAAACGACGTTTAAGACGGACTCCCAACGCTGGGCGGTTTCAGTTTAAAGATATGCATCAGTGTTTATGGCATAATGTCTTGAGTGTGGTGGTAGCGTTGCTCGCCACTTAACGCGGCGTTAGCGTCACGAGGATTGCTATACTTAAAGTGATAGAATAGTATCACTTTAGTATTTCACTTGGAGCAGTACTCATGAAAGTTGAACTTGTCACATCCTTGAAACGTCAGGCTACAAAAATCTTATCGGATCTTCATCATAGTAAAGAGCCAGTGTTGATTACCGAGCATGGTAAGCCATCAGCTTATCTAGTTGATGTTGATGACTATGAGTCTATGCAGAATCGTCTTTCTATCCTTGAAGGTATCGCTAGAGGTGAACGTGCAATCGCTGATGGTAAGATTATTTCTCATAGTGAAGCGAAAGATAAGATGTCAAAATGGCTGAAATAATCTGGACAGCTCCTGCCTTATCAGATCTAAATGACATTGCTGAATACATAGCGTTAGAAAATATGGTTGCGGCTAAACTGTTAGTTAAATCAGTTTTTGACAAAGTGGATCGTTTAGAAATGTTCCCTGAATCGGGACGTATTCCACCCGAACTTGACTATTTAAACTACCGTGAAGTTGTTGCTAGCCCTTGCCGTGTTTTCTACAAACAAGGCAATGACAAGGTTTACATTTTGTATGTGATGCGAGAAGAACGAGATCTACGTAAATTTTTGCTGAGTAAACAGTAGGCAAAAATGAGCGGCTAGCAAACATTTAAGAGTGACTCCAAACGCGAGCCGTTTTCGCTTCGTTCAAGTATGGCACACTTGTTTGTCGCATCTTAACACGCGTTAGTTTACCAATTAGGTTCAGCACCCTAACTGTAATTTTTAGGGCGTGGATATTATTTCAAATGATTCTGAGGTAGCTGCGATTGACCAAGAACAGCAACGATCAGAATAAAGCCGTCTTCTTTGGTAAAGTAGGCAGTGTGCTTGCCAACAGGGAAGTAGAAGCCGCTTGGGTACAACTCATCACAGCTTCTACCAACTGCTGGATTGTCAGCAAGCATTTGAAAAGCAGTAAGTAGGTTGTCTCTGTAGCTACTCCATTGTAATTCGGAAAAGTTTGTAACTGTGTAGCTTTTAATTTTACGCAAATGGCTTTGCGCCAATTTACTTAGCTTATATTTATTCGTTCGCATACGTTAGGCTACAGGCTCTTCAAGAATGTTTCGCCATCAACTGTATTACCTTGTGCTAGGTCGACTTTTGCAGCCTCAAAGCAATGTTTAATGTAATCAGCTTTCATTGCTTCAAGTTCTTCGTAGTCTTGAATGGACATTACAACGACCGCATCTTTGCTGTTTTTACTAATTTTAACAGGTTCTCGTTGAGCCCTTAGAAGTAGTTCGCCAAAATTACGTTTAGCGTCATTTGCTGTTAATGTATGCATTTTAAAGCTCCAAACTTGAGTTATCAGTAAGAGTATAATTGTTTGCACGAAATGTTCAATTTAATTAAATCGTGCGATTTGTGCGAAAATCAAACTGGCACAGTGTTTAAGGCAGATTCGTAACGCTTGGCATTTTGGGTTTACTTTGAATTTAGTGTTTACGGCACAATGGTTTAAGTTAGGTGGTCGGCGTTGCTCACTACTTAACGCAGTGTTAACTGTATAGGAGGTTTCGTGAATCGAGATAAGCTGTTTCCATTCTATGAAAAGATGTATTTTCACGAAATGGAAACTAGGGAAAAATTGTTTACGCGAGTACAGATTAACTTCGCACTAATCTTTACTGGTTTCTCAATCGTTAGCTATATGCTCAGAATGTTAGACTTTTCTGTCTATAGAGAAGCAGCAATAGCGTTTGTAGTATTAGCAGTTTTAAGTATTGCTTTATCTGCTATTGGAGTTTGGCACTTAATTTCAGCTTTTTGGGGAAATGAGTACAAAGGGGTTCCGAGTCCCAAGGAAACGGATGGATACCGAGTAGAAGTACAGCAGTATGTTGTTTCAATTAATCAATACAATGAAGATTACCCAGAAAATAAACAGCCTGTAGTAGACGTTGACGAAATGGTGTCGCAATTTATCTATGAGCAGTTAAGAGACTGCTCAAGTCACAACACAGATATAAATGATACCCGTTTTGCACGTATTCATAATTCAGTGCGTTGGTTACTAATCGCTTCTGTCCCTTTTCTCTTAGCGAGTGTTTTATTTGTAACTTTTGACCTTGATACTTCGTCTCCACGAAAAGAGACACTAATATATAATCGTTCTTTGGTAGACAAACTAGAGAATATAGATAGTAATATTGCAAATGCAGTACTACACAATCAAAACATGCTGGAGGTACAGCAGTTATGCCTAAAAAACCAGGAACAGGTGCTCCACCACCTCCACCAAGCGCTCCAACAGCGCCAAAACCACGAAGAATTATTGAAAACGGTCAACCACCTAAAAAAATGTGAGGATCTTATGACTGATAAAAAAGCAACTCCACCACCGCCGCCACCTCCACCACAAAAGCCGATAACAAGATCAGTTATGGACGAAGCTCCACCAAAAAAGTCGAGCTAAAATACAGTTAACAAAGCATTTAAGAGTGACTCCCAACGCTTGGCATTTTCAGCTTTAGTGTTTACGGCATAATGGTTTAGGTAGGGTGGTAGGCGTTGCTCACCACTTAACGTGGCGTTATCGCGCAGGGTAAAAATGGACAGAATCGTAGAATTAATTCAGCAAGATCCGATAAGAATTGAAGCCCTTGAATGTGTATCACAGTTGAATCTGCCTCAGTGCTACATAGCTGCGGGATTTGTTCGGAATATGGTTTGGGATGCGCTACATGAGTTTAAATTATCGACTTTGTTGAATGATGTTGATGTGATTTACTTTGACCCTACAGAAAGCGATCCTGACGCTTATTTGGAATATGAAGCGCAGTTAAAAGGTTGTATGCCTCAACTAAATTGGCAGGTTCGGAATCAAGTGAAAATGCATGAACGTAATAGCGATGAACCTTATCAAAGCTCAGTGGACGCAATGAGTTATTGGCCGGAAAAAGAGACTGCGGTAGCAATCCGTAAAACTAGGTTGGGTCATTATGAATGTGTTGCGGCTTTTGGGTTTGAGTCTTTGTTTAGCTGTTGTGTCACACATAACCCTAAAAGGTCACGAGAGACGTTTGAAAGTCGTGTAAATTCAAAAGGATGGTTAGTTAGGTGGTCATCGTTGAGAATTACGCCATAACAAAGCATTCAAAATGCATCAATGTTAATGCTGGATTTAGAACGCTGACTAAAAACTAGGCACTCATGCGGTTGCCCTGTTATGTTGTGGTCTGTGGCGATGTGTGATGTAGTATATAAACTTCAAAGCTTGGTTGATTTATATGCTGATGCGTCAGCTAAAGAGATATTGGATGAGCTAACTGATCAACAAGTAGAAGTAGCAAGTCCAAACTCTCCTGCATGGGAAGTTCAGCTGATTGATGATGTAAACAATAAAACAAACCTGATCACTGTTAGAAAAACGACTGTATAAGTCCACCCTTAATCCACCCAAGCAAGACTGGATAAAGTGGGGAAGAGGAAAGTTGATTATTTTCAGTGTTGCGCGAGATTTACGACGTTTTTGAGGGCTCAATAACGGCGAAAGCCCGATTGTTGGTAGCAATCGGGCTTTCTAATTTTTAAGAAACTTGAGTTGGTAAGACTTAAGTTCTTTATTTATGCAAAAGGATGGAGATTATCCAATCTTATTCCTTGGTAGGGAATTAGATACGGATGAAGTCCATGTGTTCAACTTTAGGCTTGAACGCGTGACGTTGAACGTCTTGTGGCTTAACCTTAACTTCTGCGCCATCAATCACAAGAGTGATTGTTTCGTAGAATTCTGGTTTGTCCATTTGGTTGATCACGTCAGAGTGAACTAGCGCGATAGATACTGGCGCTGCTTCACCACCGTAAACGATTGCTGGGAATTGGCCAGCGTGACGTAGGCGGCGGCTCGCACCCTTACCTAGTTCAGTACGTACTACTGCTTCAATTTTCATAGTATTTACTCTCAAATTAGTAAAATAAAAAGATTTTCATCAACTACTTAGCGACCTGTTGGTTGATGACGTTCGTTTCATAACGAGAAATCGTTAAAACGAGCGCGGATACTATCATTCTACGTAACGATGAGCAATAGCAATGTGTGCCATTTTTGTATTTGCATGGCTCATCATTCATAGGCTGAACTCATTATCGAAAATTACATCCCGTAATTTCCAAAATCGACCGTCTTTTCTTGCAATGACAAACTTAGGTAAACGAAATCTGTGTTGCTGGCGAACCACTTTAGTGGGCGATATACCCTCAAACCCATGATGCTTATCGGCTAAATGCAGTTTAACAAAACGCGCTTGGAAACTCTTCTTCTGAGCGGGAGTATTGAGATAAAATTGAATAGAGACTTTATTGCCACTTGCTCCTAAATAGGAAACCTTGAGGTAATTGTTGCCTTTACTGTCTTTAGCTACCACAAATTCAAGGTCAGTACATTCAAAAACAAGGGCATCTTTTAAGTTTAATGCTTCTTTTAACTTTTTATCAGGGTCAACCAATACCGCGTCACATTCATGGCAAATGCGCGCTGCGATATCGTTATCAGCGCCACATTCTCGGCAGTACTTGGCTTTAAATCGATAATCACAATGCTCACGCTCGCCGTCATCATCTTCTAGATACCCTTGACACTTGCGACCATAATGCTCAATCACAAAACCATTTTCTGCCGTTTTCCCCCAGAAATTATTGTTGAATCCGCAAGCAGGGCAGGGAATGGTCACAATTTCGCTATCAGAATCCGGTTGTGGGGTTCCCACCTCAGGCTGGTAAAGATCGTAACAGTTACCTGCGTATTCAAGCACTAAGCATTCGCTTTTTCCTTCACACAAGCGCAGTCCTCGGCCAATAATTTGTTGATATAGGCTGATGGATTCTGTTGGGCGTAAAATGGCAATCAGATCCACATGGGGGGCATCAAATCCGGTGGTGAGTACCGAGACATTCACTAAATATTTAATCTTTTGCTGTTTAAACTCATTAATAATGCGGTCTCGTTCGCTAGTGTGTGTGTCTCCGATAACGATGGCCGCTTCCCCTTGCGGTAGCAGCGCGTGTACTTCCTCGGCGTGCTTTACTGTGGCGGCAAAAATCATAATCCCTTTGCGGTTTTTACTCAAAGTCACAATCTGATTAAGAATTTGCGGGGTGGCTCGTTTGGATTTTTCGATAACCAAGTCCATATCGGACTCTCGGTAACGGCCCATATGGGTAGGCGAGATTTCAGAAAAATCGTAACTGAATAAGGGCGCGTCAATAATTTTTGCGTGAGTGAGAAACTGTTGGTCAAGTAAGTAACGAATGGGCAATTCAAAGACACAATCGCGAAAGAAGCGGGGCTGTTGAGAGCGTACTTGCCCACGAGTGTGATATTGATAAATCCAACCAAGCCCAAGGCGATAAGGGGTGGCCGTCAATCCCAAAATCTTTAGCTTAGGGTTGAGGGACATTAAATGGCTGATGACTTTTTGATAGCTGCTATTTTTGTCTTCAGGAACGCGATGACACTCATCGATAACCAATAAAGAGAAAGGCTCATTAAAAGCATCTAGATTACGAGCCACCGACTGCACTGAGGCAAAGACCACTTGTTGTTGCGTTTCTTTGCGCCCCAGTCCTGCTGCAAATATCGCCCCTTTTAGATCATAGCTTTCGTATTTAGCATGATTTTGTTCAACTAACTCTTTTACATGGGCCATAACCAGTACTTTGCCGCGGGCTAATCTAGCCAGTTCGGCAATGACTAAGCTTTTACCTGCACCTGTGGGCAATACGATGACGGCAGGTTCACTGCGTTTTCTAAAGTAGTGGATAACCGCTTTAACAGAATCAGCTTGGTATGGCCTGAGTGTGTACATTCGCTGGACAATTTCCTAAAAAAGTTAATTTTTGCTAAGGCAAAACAGGTATACTACCTAACTTCCTTAAAAAGGAATATCCCCACCCAGTAGCACATTCTCTGTTTATTGACGTTAAAACCAGCAGTTGAGTTGGTGGCTATGGGATAAGGGCTATTTCAATCAACAATAACTCCTAGGTAAAGATGCGTTTAGATAAGTATTTGTGTGATGGTTTAGGTATCAGTCGCAGAGAGGCAACTAAGCTTCTAAAAAGCGGCGATGTGACTCTTGATGATGCTGTAGTGAAATCCGGCTCTGTGAAAGTAAAAGAAGGACAAACGGTAGAGTGGCAAGAGCGTCCTATTGTACTGCGTGGTCCTCGTTATTTAATGATGAACAAGCCTGAAGGTGTGGTGTGCTCTCACGAAGATGGGTTTAATCACACCGTATTTGTGCTTATTGATGAAGTGCGTTTAGATGATTTGCACTTTGCCGGTCGTCTTGATGTGGATACCACAGGGTTATTACTCATTACTGATGACGGTCAGTGGTCCCATCGTATTACCTCACCAAAGCATAAGTGCGCTAAGACTTATCGCGTGTGGCTGGCCGACCCGGTACAAGATAATTATCAAACAGAGATAGAGACAGGTATTTTATTGCGTAATGAACGTGAACCTACGTTACCTGCTCAGTTAGAAGTGATTACAGAAAAAGAAGTGTTATTAACCATACATGAAGGTAAATACCATCAAGTTAAACGCATGTTCGCCGCATTAGGCAACAAAGTGGTCGGTTTGCATCGAGAGCGTATTGGTGAGATTGAACTGGATGCGGATCTAGAGCTAGGGGAATATCGCGATCTGACAGAGCAAGAAATTAACTCTATATTTCAAAAGTAACCCGCGCCAACTGATTAGGAAGCCACCATTATGACGAAACCTTCAGCCGTTCAGCTGAGTTTCACTATGTTTGTTCTGCTGGGGGCGATCTCCGCGTTGACCCCACTAGCTATCGACATGTATTTGCCTGCCATGCCCGCCATAGCCAACGACTTTGGGGTGAAGCCAGGTGATGTGCAAGTTACCTTAACCATTTATACTCTTGGCTTTGCTATAGGTCAGCTATTTTACGGACCGTTAGCCGATAGTATAGGCCGAAAGCCGGTGCTACTTGGTGGTGTCGCGTTGTTTATGCTGGGAGCGATAGGGTGCACGTTTACGACGTCTGTAGACGTATTGGTTTGGGTGAGGTTACTGCAAGGCTTTGCTGGTGCGGCCGCCGCTGTAGTGATTCAGGCTGTAGTACGAGATATGTTTGAAGCGGAAGATTTCGCTCGTACCATGTCATTTATCACGTTAGTGATGACGGTTGCCCCCCTCGTTGCTCCTTTAATCGGTGGTTATGTCTCTGTTTTGGCTGGTTGGCGTGCGGTATTTGCGTTATTGGCTCTGTTTGCCCTAGTGATGCTGATGGCCATCTATTTTAAAATACCCGAAACATTAGCGATACAAAATAGGCAGCCTTTTCATTTACGCACCTCGCTCAGAAACTACGTAAAATTGCTGGTTAATCGTCAGGCCATGGGGTTGATCTTATGTGGCGCTTTTTCGTTTTCAGGCATGTTTGTTTTTTTGACCGCAGGTTCCTTTGTTTATATTGATATATATGGCGTTGCCCCCCAAGACTTTGGCTATTTATTTGGCTTAAATATCTTAACATTAGTGATTTTTACCACTTTAAATGGCAAAGTCGTTAAGAAATATGGCTCACCGAAAATGATTCTTTTTGGCCTGAGTTTGCAGCTGATCGCTGGGGTAGGACTGTTTCTATGTTGGATAGGCGATCTTGGTCTGGTATTCATTGTGCCCTGCGTCATGCTATATGTAGGCACCATATCCACAATAGGCAGTAATAGCATGGCTTTACTGCTCAATAACCACCCAAATATGGCGGGCACCACCTCATCCATTGCTGGCACTTTGCGCTTTGGTTTGGCCTCGTTAATGGGGTTTATTGTGGCGAGCCTTCCTGGGGATAAAAGTTGGCCCATGTTAACCTTAATGGGGCTGTGTGCGGTGTTATCCATCACCATGTATAAAGTATTTGGAGAATCTAAAAAGTGCTAACTGGTACAGAAAAAAGTAAACAAACGCCACCTCATAGCGAACAAAATAAAGCAGGACAAAGCTATGCCGAGCAAATGCTTGCACTGGTAGATACGGCATTACAAGAGATCCAACAAGAACATCAATTAGGTAAGCTTGCGGATACGCCGGTCAGTAATACTAACTTTTTGCTACGTTGGATAACAAAGAGCATCAAGGAAAAGCGTTTTTCAAGTTTAATGGCCAAAGATTTATTAGCTTGGCAAAAATTGGGTCGTAGCCAAGGCAGTAAAACGGCGCTGTATGCACGTTTTCACACTTTATCGCAGTTTTACTCACTATTTTTTACCAAAGATCAACCCATTGCGCCGCTATTAGATACACACATTGAACAAATAATGGATGATATGGAAGCGTTGGGTTGGAGCGTATCGAATGAGTATGATTTAACGGGGTCGGCGAAAAGCCAAGTGTTTACTGATGGCGAAAGCTCGTTTGTATTGTGTGCAAAACAGTGTGAGTCTTGTTTTGACGGTGGCAGTAATGGCGGTGCAGGCGAGGCATTGGTTCGCCCAATGAGTTTTTATGTACGGGGCAATCACCAACAGTTTATTCATCAAGCATTAAAGTGTGGCTTAATTTTACATAAGCAGACCGACTATAAATCGAAAGTGAAATATCACGGTGAGTATCTCGTCTACCCAAGCAATTTAGGCCCGATACTTGCGGAGATCCCCATTGGGTTCACTGCCGCTGAGTTTATATAAAATTCAGTATTGATAGAGAATGGCTAGATTGACACTCTAGCCTTTTTCCCAGCTTTGTTGCATATAGCTTTAACCATACCTTTGAATATGAACAGGTGAGCGGGGAACATAGCATACCAATACAACAGTCCCAAAAAGCCTTTTGGGTGCCACCATGCTCTTACGTCCAACTCCCTATGAGTGCCATGGTCTATGATGGTGCATTCTAAGCGCCCCAATCCTGGCCCTTTCATGCCAAACAGCAAAGAGAGAAAGTGATTGGGTTGAATACGAATCACTTTCCAAGAATCGATTTGATCGCCAATGGTTAAACTAGGGCCTGCGGGGATGTGTCTTTTTGGTCGTCCACCGCCAAACAATAAATCTAACCATTCACGCGTACGCCATAACACATTGGCAAAAAAGTACCCTTGCTCGGGGCTGCCAAGTTGCGTGACCACAGACCACAGCTGTTCAGCGGTTTTTTGTGTGGTGATGCAAGCTCCCGCTTGCTTAGGGTAATAGCCATACCCCGGTTGCCAGCGCTGTAATGCTGCAGGATCATATCCCCATACTTTACCTCGTGCAAATTCGTCTTCATGACGTAGGCTGTCATCAATCATCTGTTGGTATGAGAGTAAAGTTTGTGGAAAGCGCTTACGGATGGGCTGCGACTGGGCAATAAAGTCGTGACTCAAGCCTGCGAGTAAAGCTCGGCCAATATTACTTGGCACGGATGTGACTAAGCCTAACCAAGCCGATGCCATAGCGGGGGTGAGTAAAGAGGTCGCCCACAAACGATAGCGGTTGCTGGTGGCATGACAAAGGAGTTTAAATTGATCTCGGTAACTTAAAATATCAGGGCCACCCACTTCATAATACGTGCTGTCAGTTGGAGATTGCTGAGCAAGGCACAGCAGGTAATGGTTGAGATTGGCCAATGCAATGGGGTTGGCTTTAGAGTCCACCCATTTAGGGGTAACGAGTATAGGTAGGTTGTATACAAAATCACGCATGATTTCAAAGGCGGCAGAGCCGGGGCCAATGATCACGCCTGCGCGCAATTCAGTAATGGGCACTTTAGTTTGACGTAAAATATTGCCCGTTTCTCGGCGCGCTTGCAAATGTGCAGAGTGGCCCGTTTGAGGTTGTAACGAGCTTAAGAAAATAACATGGCCAATCGGGTTTTGATTGAGGGCTGCTGCAAAGTGATGAGCTAGGGAGAGTTCGTAGTCTAAAAAATCATGGCCATGATTCATACCATGCACTAGAAAATACACCACATCAAAGTCATTAACCACTTGCAGAGTTTGCCCTTTATCGGCCAAATCCAATGCAACAAAAGAGAGGTTTTTGTGATGGTCGATACGGCTTTTAAGCAAGGTGGCATTTCTAGCGCTGGCGGTGACTTGCAAACCTTGTTCGAGCAACAAAGGCACAAGCTGTGAACCAACATAACCTGAGGCACCCACCACTAAGACCTTTTTTCCCTTCATTCTTATTCCTGCTTGGTTCTACCCTAAAGTTAAGAGTATACTAATTACTGAAAACTCTCACTTTTTCATCGTTTTGTTGAAAAATACATCACATTTTTCTTGAAATAGCCTAAATGCGGTATTGGGTGAGTTTAAGATGGTTAAAAGGTAATCATAAATGTTGAAACTGGTTGGTGTTAGCAAAGGATTTGTTGACGGTGGAGAATTTAACCCTGTATTACAAAGTGCCAATTTTTCGGTGGCGAGAGGCGAACAGATCGCATTGATGGGGGAGTCGGGCTCAGGAAAGAGTACGCTTCTTAATTTGATCGCAGGTCTTGATAAAGTGGACTCGGGTGAAATTTGGTTTGACGATTATGACATGCATAACTTTAAAGAGAATAATCGCACTCGTTATCGTCGTAATCATATAGGACATGTTTTTCAACAGTACAACTTATTAACGACGCTTAACGTGGCGGATAATATTCGCTTTTGCCGTCAATTAAAGGGCTTGCCAGAAAACAGTCAGTTGTGGCGACAAATTTTAGCGACCTTAGATTTAATGCCTTTGCTTGGTCGTTATCCTGAAGAGTTATCAGGGGGGCAACAGCAACGGGCAGCCATTGCTCGCGCTTTGTATATGGAGCCTTCTCTTTTATTGGCAGATGAACCTACCGGTAGCCTAGATGAGAAAAATGCTGAGGCGGTAATGCGTCTATTTTCATCTTTAACCAAAGAGTTTCAATGCACTTTGTTACTGGTGACTCATAGTGAGAAAGTGGCGCACTATATGGATAAAATTGTCCGCTTACAAGGAGGGCAATTGCATGTTATGGCCAATAGCTAAAGCACTGGTTGGTCATTATAAGAAACACCCGTTACAAATGCTCCTTGTGTGGTTGGGGCTCTCTTTGGGCATTTCCGTTTTTGTTGGTGTATTGGCGATTAATCAACATGCCAAGCTTTCTTACACTCATGGAGAACGTCTGTTCTCTAATCCATTGCCGTATCGCATTCAATCAAAAAGTAATTCTAATACCATTCCGCAAGGCTTTTACGTACAAATGCGCCGTGAAGGCTTTAGTCAGTGCATTCCATTTGATCTGTACCGCACGCGTACGGATACCGGTGAAGATATCCAACTGCTCGGTATAGACAGTTTAGCTACCGCAGAGGTGTTCTTTCGCTCGAACATTCTAGAAAATCCAATTTTAAAAATGATGCAACCACCGCATCCCGTGATTGTTAATCATACATTTATGACCTATATGGGATGGCATGAAGGACAACGACTTAAGTTGGCCGATGGGCAAGTGTTAGGTCCTTTAGTGGTGGATAATCAAAAATTAGTCCAAGGTTCTAATTTGATTATCGATATGGCGGTGAGCCGTAAGTTACGACAAGGCACCGGCTTTTCAATGATAGGTTGCGGCACCATGAGCCAACAAAAGTTGGATGACATCCGCGCTATGTTGCCAGAAGGCATGACATTACGTAAAAATACCCGTGCAGAATTGATTTCGTTAACAGAAGCGTTCCACTTAAACCTTACTGCAATGGCCATGCTTTCATTTTTAATTGGTTTATTTATTTTTTACCAAGCCATGTCTTTGTCATTTATTCAGCGACAAACCGTGGTTGGCTCATTGCGTCAACTTGGTGTAGCAGGTTGGCAGTTGGTGGCTGCGTTGAGCTTCGAGTTGGCTATACTGGTGACGGTCAGTTGGATTTCTGGCAACGTGTTAGGATTAGCACTGGCCAATCAATTACTGCCAGCGGTTTCTATGAGTATTGGCGCTATTTATAATGCCAATATTGATCTGGTGATTAATTGGAACTGGGCTTGGAGTGCAAAAAGTCTATTAATGGCGATCGTCGGAGTGTTGTTCTCGTGTACTTGGCCGTTATTTCGCTTAATACGATCTCAGCCTATTCGTTTAACCGCTCGTCTCTCTCTCGTTCGATTTGCTGGTAAAGAGTTCTTTTGGCAGGCTATCTTAGCCGCAATATGCCTATTTATCGCGGTCTTTATTTTGCAATTTGGCCGAGGTATTTATGCCGGATTTAGTATTTTAGCCTTTATGCTGGTGGGCGTGGCATTGGTGGTTCCTTATATCATCTTTGAGATGTTTACTTATCTTTCTTATCGTTTACGTTGGGTTAAAGTACGTTGGTTCTTCTCTGATGCTGCCGCTTCAATGAGCTACAGAGGGGTAGCGTTAATGGCCTTTATGCTCGCTATTACCGCTAATGTGGGTGTTGAAACTATGGTGGGTAGTTTTCGAGAAACTACGGATCAATGGTTATCACAGCGATTGGCCGCTGATGTTTATATACACCCAACGGTGAATGCGGCCCCAAGAATGAAAACATGGCTTGAAAAACAACCAGAGGTAAAAGAAGTATGGCAACGTTGGGAAACGGAACTGATCACTTTAGATGGCAACATTGACCTGGTTAGTACCGGTAGCAGTCAAGGTGAGAAAAAGTCTCTGGCTGAAAAAGTCTCCATTCCCGATTACTGGCATCATTTACATCATTCTCGTAGTGTGATGATCAGCGAGTCTATGTCCAATAAGCGTAATATCAGGGTAGGTGACTATATTTCACTTCCTGCACCGGTAGGACAACAGTGGCGAGTGGTGGGGGTTTATTACGATTATGGTAACCCTTATGATCAAGTGATGTTGTCTGAAAACAGTTGGCAACGCTTACTACCGGGTCAAGGAAGTATTGGCTTAGGGGTGGTGCTGGGTGATAAAACACAAGCCAATCATTTAACCTCTAAATTGATCTCCATCTATCGCACTCCAGCAGATAGGGTGGTTAACAACCATACTATCCACGAACAAGCACTGAGAATATTTGATAGAACATTTGGTATTACCGATACATTAGGCAATTTAACGCTGATTGTTGCTGTGTTTGGTATCTTCTTTGCCACTTTAGCCGGTGAGGCGTCGCGACTTCGCAATGTCGCGTTGCTGCGTTGCTTGGGCGTGTCTGGTAAAGAGTTAGTGTTTGTGGGTGGGGCACAGCTGTTTGCATTTGGCATTGTCGCCTCTTGCGTGGCTATTCCATTAGGTTTAGTTCTTGCGAGTAATGTGGTGGAACTGATTTTGAAGAAAACGTTTGGTTGGAGTATGCAGTTACATGTTGTTCCTTGGGATTATCTTGGTACCTTGGCATTAACGGTCAGTGCGTTAATGTTAGCGGGAGCAATACCCGTATTACAAGTCATTAGGCGTACGCCAATGAAATCACTTAGAGATGCAATGTAGAGCGAATTGATGCAGAAACTATTAAAACCCCGCTTCATATTAATCCTGAGCATTGTTCTGGTTTCGATTGCCATAATCAGTTTGGTCATCTATCGATATTGGAAGGCGGCCCAACCGCCTTTGATCACCATTGATAGTATCGATACTGGGGTTGAAAGGACATTTGAGCCTGTTCTTCCGGGGAAGGAAGTCACCTTTCCCGAAGACTTTACCATTCACCCAAAATACCAACATGAAATATGGCGCTATATTGCAACCCTTAAAGATGAGCAAGGTAATGAGTACCTTGTTCAGTGGTCTTTATTTCGCATTTCTATGTTTGAAGAAGCGGGCGTAGGTTGGGAGTCACCACAAATTTATACCTCACAGGCCATAGTGACCACCCCAGATCAAGTGTACCGGGACCAACGTTTTGCCCGGGGTGGAATCGGTTTGGTGGGGATGCGTAAACGTCCTTATCAATTGTCTATTGATAACTGGTCGATTCGTTCTTTTACTCGTTCACCCGCTCCTGGAAATTTGATGATTTCATCGGAACAATTTGATGTGAACTTAGGCAACAAATTAAATAAAGCGTTTATTCCGTTAGGTATGAAAGGCTATCAAGTAACCCATGAACTTCAATCACTTGCATTGTATGGCTATTCAGCGCCGTATATTGAGGTCGCTGGGACAATTGTGGTGGGAGGCAAGACCATCAAAGTCACGGGTCAGGCTGCATTGTCTCAAGTATGGGGCACCGACCTTATTGGCGGAGAGCATAAAAATTTCAGCCACTTTTTGTTTCGACTGCAAGACGGTAGAGTTCTGTCTGTGGTGAAAAGCCGTTTAAAAGGGGATGTGTTACCTTATAGCTATGGTAATCTATTCACCCCTGATGGACGTCATGTGACGCTTTCAAACGACGAAATTGAAATGCATGCCATTGGCACTACCACACTCAGCAACGGCAAAGTGTTGCCACTGCAGTGGGTTGTAAACGTGCCTAATTATAATGTGTACTTAACGGCCAAAGCCACTCGCTTTGACCAATGGACACACCTTTCTATTCCATCTTGGTCAGGAAGAATGACCGTATCAGGCAATATAAAGGCGCAAGGTTTCTTGCAGCTTGTTGGTTATTAAGTGGGCAAATAGAGGTTAACCTGCCAAGGTTGACCTTGCTCTACGACCTCCTGTCTATCCTCTCCAATCACGTAACTGACATTCTGCATATCTTTGCTAAGCTTATAGCTATCTTAGTCAGTCACTGATTTTGATATTGTGCTACATAGCGATACCCCTATTGCAATAACTAACGCTAATCGAAATACCCATTACCGTAAAATGGTAGCCAAAAAAGGGTCGGAAAAACACCGATTAACAAGGGGTTTTTTTGATAAGTCGTAATTTTACAATCAAAAATTCTAACGCAGTTATCGAATATTTTAACAAGCTAGAATGACCAGTTATTTAGTACGATTGGTATTAAACCCTGCTAAGGGGTCAGTGACTTGTTATACCAATCACACTAAGTAAGTGAGCATAAATAGCGCAGGAAAAATGCACGAAAACAAGACGGAATGTCTCGATAAGTAATTATTCTACAATCAAAAATTATTACATGGGGATACAAAGAGAGTGACTATTTTGCCTTGTATTTAAGTGTTTTTCCCTTAACGGTTACTTGCTGGCATTGACTCACTATTATGGCAATGCAAGGTCTCTTTTTGAATTATACACTAGCTTCATTACAGTTGATGCATAATGAGCAATTATTGTAATTCTGGCTATTTATTCGGAAAAACCGAAGCTATTGGTCTATACAAGCGAATTTTGTTAATCCCTGTACCGTGTAATATATGTGCCACTTAGTTGTGTGATTCTAATCACAAGTGTAAAGGTTATAATATGAGTCAAATGCTGAAAGATTTTTTTAAGATGGAATCAGCCGGTGGAATTATTCTGGTCATTGCGGCTGCATTAGCAATGATGGTGGCGAACTCGCCTCTTAATGAAGTTTATGACGGCGCTCTGCATTCTTACTTTTTAGGTATGTCTGTTTCACATTGGGTTAACGACGGTCTAATGGCGTTATTCTTCTTGCTGATCGGCTTGGAAGTAAAACGTGAATTGCTAGAAGGTGCATTAAAGTCACGTGAGACCGCTATTTTCCCTGCTATTGCAGCTGTAGGTGGTATGCTTGCGCCTGCTTTAGTTTACGTTTTATTTAATATGGGTAACCCTGATGCGCTTGCGGGCTGGGCGATTCCAGCTGCAACAGACATTGCGTTTGCTCTGGGTATCATGGCGCTACTTGGCAACCGCGTGCCGGTGAGTCTTAAAGTATTCTTGCTTGCTCTTGCTATCATTGATGACCTTGGTGTCGTGGTGATCATCGCACTATTTTATAGTAGCGATCTGTCCACTTTGGCCTTGGCGGTTGGCTTTGCCATGACGGGCTTGCTGTTCTATATGAACCATAAGAAAGTCACACCGTTAAAATGGTATTTATTAGTGGGTGCTATTTTGTGGTTTGCGGTACTGAAGTCTGGTGTTCATGCAACACTTGCTGGGGTAGTTATTGGTTTTGCTATTCCTCTTAAAGGTAAAAAAGGGGAGCATTCACCACTGAAGCATCTTGAACATGCATTGCATCCTTGGTCTTCATTCTTAATTCTACCTATCTTTGCTTTTGCAAATGCAGGCGTCTCCTTAGAAGGTATTTCATTGTCTACATTAGGTTCTACGTTACCAATGGGTATCGCTTTGGGTCTATTGCTTGGTAAGCCATTGGGTATCTTTACCTTTAGTTGGGTTGCGGTGAAGTCAGGTATTGCTAAATTGCCTGCAGGAATTGATTTCCGTCATATCTTTGCCGTATCAGTGTTGTGTGGTATTGGTTTTACCATGTCGATGTTTATTGCGTCACTTGCCTTTACCGGTGCCAATGCTGACTTTAACACCCATGCTCGTTTAGGTATTTTGATGGGTTCAACATTAGCGGCTGTTATTGGTTATATTATGTTGAGTATCTCTTTGCCAAAGAGGGTAGAAGCCAAGGTGCAAGCTGAGGCTTAATTTTAAACAAAGTGAATGATAAGGGAGAGCATTTATGCTCTCCCTTTTTTTATGGTGAAGAAAGCAATTGATGCTCATAGTGCTAATCATGGTGATTGTAGGTGATCAACATGTTGCTTTTTGGCAAGGGTGTTTTCGGCGCGGTTGCTGAGAGTCCCTTTGTACCAACAAAAAAAAAGCCCAATCAAAATGGATTGGGCTGATACAAACATAGGAATTAAAAGAAAAAACATTAGTTGTAATCAACAGTAAACATTAATTCAAATACATGTGGCTCTGTTGTCTACATATAATATGACCGGCCATTTTTAAAAGAGTTCAATTTATCTGCACATTTTTTCATTTATTTTTTAATTTCCCTTTGAAATCCTCGTAACTAATTGTTTTATAAATAATATTTAATTTCTCATTAGCTAAAAAAGAGACTGGTCAGACTTCTTTGTTATTTTGTGTTGCCTTATTGTTGTGTTTTTGTTAAATTCAAACAACTGTTTAATACGAGTGATTGAATATGGGCGCAACATTGCTGACAAAACAGAAGATCATCGAGGTGGCAGAATCTTTATTTGCTGAAAAAGGCTTTAAAGATACCTCCCTGAGAGCCATAACCAGTCAAGCGAACGTTAACCTTGCCTCCGTTAATTATCATTTTGGTGATAAGAAAACCCTAATTCGAGCGGTGTTAAACCGTTATCTAGAAAAGTTTATGAGAGAACTTGATAGTGAACTCAATGAGTTAGAGTTAAGGGAAGCCTTGTCTATGCGTGATGTATTTTACGCGCTTAAATCACCATTAATTAAATTAGACCATGAATTTGATAGAGGCTCGAGCCGGTTTTTACTTCTAGTCGGTCGCGGTTACAGCGATGTTCAGGGTCACTTAAGATGGTTTATTACCACTCGTTACGGTGATGTATTGCAGAGGTTTTACTGTGCGGTGCAAACCGCCAATCCTAATCTCGATAAACAAACTTTATTTTGGCGACTGCATTTCACGCTAGGGACTTGTGTATTCACTATGGCCTCAAGCGAGGCTTTATTGGATATCGCTAATAGTGAATTTGAGGGTAGCTCTGATGTTGAAGAGATGTTTGAACAAATTGTTCCGTTTCTTGCTTCGGGTATGTGTGCACAATAATTAACCAATATGGATAAGGGGAAGAATATGACTTCTTACAGAAGGAAATGGGTCAGTGATCCCGCATTTAAAATGTTTAAAAAGGTGTTACCACCATTATCAGACACTGAGCGAGAGGCAATGGAAGCCGGCAGTGTTTGGTGGGAAGGGGACTTATTTTCTGGTGCGCCTGATTGGGAAAAATTGCACGCCTATCCAAAGCCAACATTAAGCAGTGATGAGCAAAGCTTTATTGATGTTCAAGTAGAAGCTCTACTGGATATGATAGACGATTATCAGATTGTGCAAAAAGATCGCGATCTACCGGAAGAGGTATGGAGTTACCTGAAAAAAGAAGGATTCTTCTCGTTGGTGATTGCCAAGCAATACGGAGGCCGAGAGTTTTCATCATTAGCCAATTCCACCATAGTGACCAAAATCGCATCCCGCAGTTTAAGTGCTGCAGTCACGGTGATGGTGCCCAATTCATTAGGACCCGGTGAATTGTTGTCACACTATGGTACCCAGCAACAAAAAGAGTATTGGTTACCAAGGTTAGCAGTAGGTGAAGAGATTCCATGTTTTGCTCTAACAGGGCCTGAAGCGGGATCGGATGCGGGGGCTATTCCTGATAGTGGCCATGTCTGTTATGGCGAGCATAATGGTGAGAAAGTTTTAGGCATTGAATTGAGTTGGAACAAGCGCTATATCACTTTAGCGCCAGTGGCAACGGTATTAGGCTTAGCTTTTAAGCTGCAAGATCCAGAAAACCTGCTAGGTAAAGGTCAAGATTTAGGCATCACTTGCGCATTAATACCGACCGATCACCCTGGAGTAGAAAATGGTGAACGACACGATCCATTAGGTTTGGCGTTCATGAATGGACCAACTCGAGGTGAGAAGGTATTCATTCCAATTGATTGGTTAATTGGTGGCGCGGATTACGCGGGCAAAGGTTGGCGCATGTTAGTGGAGTGTTTGTCAGCAGGGCGCGGTATTTCTCTGCCGGCATTAGGGGCTTCTGTGGGGCATTTAACCGCCAAAACAACCGGTGCCTATTCTTTTGTACGTAAACAGTTTGGGTTGTCCATTGGGCGTTTTGAAGGGGTGGCGGAAAGCTTAGGTCGAATTGGTGGGCTCACGTATCTGCTTGAGGCCAGCCGTACCTTAACTACGACTGCCCTCGATAGTGGTGAAAAGCCGGGGATCGTAACGGCCATTGCTAAGTATCATATGACGGAAATGGGTCGCACAGTGTTAAATGACGCTATGGATATCCATTCGGGACGGGCAATTCAGCAAGGACCTATGAATTATCTGTCGCATCCATACTACGGTATGCCGGTGGCTATTACGGTTGAAGGGGCTAATATCTTAACGCGAAACTTAATGATATTTGGTCAAGGGGCAACACGATGTCACCCATATGTATTGAGTGAAATGGAATTGGCTTCTGAACAAGATACTGAACTGGCGGCCAGTAAGTTTGATGGACTCCTATTTAAACATATAGCACATGCAACGAAAAACAGTGTGGGGGCATTGAGCGCAGCCCTTACAGGCTCATTGTTTATTTCGGCTCCTGTAACGGGAGCAACCAAATCTTATTATAAGCAATTAACGCGATTAAGCCGCGCATTAGCAGTGAGCTCCGACTTTGCCATGTTGACCTTAGGTGGCGATTTAAAACGTAAGGAGCTGATCTCTGCACGCTTAGGGGATTTACTGAGCTATTTGTATTTGGCGTCAGCTGCGTTGAAAAAATATCAAGATGAAGGAGAACAAAAGCAAGATCTGCCATTTGTACAATATGCCCTAGATCATTGTTTATATAACGGAGCTAAAGCGTTACAACAAGCTTATGCTAATTTCCCTGTTAGCTGGGCAAAATATGCGATGAAGGCACTTGTGTTCCCATTAGGTAATCATTTTAAACCACCGAGTGATGCATTGACGCTCAAGGTGGCTAACTTATTGATGGAGCAAGGGGAGCAACGTGAACGGTTAACTCAGTTGTGTTATGTGAGTGATCGAGATGATGATGCGGTAGGTATTATGGAACGCGCCTTTGCAGCCATGCACTCGGTTGCGCCAATTGAGAAAAAAATAACGAAAGGGGTTAAAGACGGTCGCATTGATAAAAAGTTACCGCTGCACAATAAACTCAATTTAGCGAAACAGTTAGGTATTATTTCTCAGCAAGAGGTTAATGAGGTGATTGAAGCGGATAAATTGCGTTATCGTGCGATTCAAGTGGATCATTTTAGTCATGATTTTGCTGAAGTACGTACCAATACACCACAACCGATACGCTCAGTGGATAATGATGCGGCTTAATTAGCTGAGTTAGACAGCAATAAAAAATCGCACCTTGGTGCGATTTTTTGTATTTTTAACAGGGATTAAAACTTTAAATTGAGCTGCATACCGATGAACTGCCTGTCATACGGTGCCCCCGCATTCAGTGCAAATACAGCCGCATCTTGGTAGCCAAACCACGGATTAGAGACAAATTGCGCTTGAGCTTCTCCGCCCCAAGCATCGGTGATCCAATAGTGAATTTGACCTACTGGATTTAAGAAGAACAAAGAGACATCCCCCATAGTGGAGGAGCCTAACACCTTACCGCCACTGGCTAAGATATTTTGTTCCCCTTGTAGCATTAATTCGCCTACCACAGCACCGAACATGGGGGTAACAAACAGATCTTGCCATGATGGCACTTCCGCAAAGGCTTCTACACCGTACTCCCAAAAGAAAGTGGACATAGTAAAGGAGTAAGCAAATGATTCAAATTCGTTAAATCCCGCATGACGGGCCGCAGTATAATACACCCCACCAAAGTAGGGGTGCATGATATAGTTAAGTACATGTTCATCGCGATCCCATACTGGGCCTGCTTTGACGTTCTCTACCCATTTATCCCCTAGCTTACTGAGATCTCTATCGTCATCTTCCCACTTAGTAATGCTTTCTGGCAGTAGCGTCATCAGTCCTACTGTCACCACACTTAAACCTAAGATGGTATACGTTTGTTCAGCTAAGTAATCCCAATCACGTCCATCGGAGATGGTGTAATGCATAGGGTACGGGTTGGCGTGTAAGTTCAGTTCACTTGAACTGTCATCAAGGGAGAGTAAACTATTGTGCGGTGACTGGGTTACGCAATACTGATAGGTATTGCTACAGCTGGTTTCGTAGGAAAGCTCTATATGTCGATTTGTGTCATACTCAGCAACAGCAGCACTAGTGAACAATCCCAGTAACGATGTGGTAAATTTTTTAAGCTTCACCAAATGCTCCCATGCATAAAAATTTCGACCTTGAATGCAATTATCTATTATTTTTAGATTAAATAAAACAGTGACTTAACATTATGTGTTCATTTTGTTGTGGCTAAGCGTGTTATTTGCTTACAAATAACCATAAATCCTCACAAACCCACATATATTTTAATAATCAGCAACTATTGAAGTGTGCATTATGAAACCAACTAATCGTAACAACAGCCAAACCGTGCCTCAGATACAGCCGCCTAAAATCGCAATGTTAAGCACAGGAGAAGAAGTGTTATTTGGCGATATAGTGGATACTAATGCCAGTTGGCTATCCACATATTTGTTTGAAAATGGCTTTCAAATGACATCTAGGTTAACGGTAGGAGACTCATTACTCGCCATTTCTAACGCGTTAACTGAGTTATGCAAAACCCACGATATTATTATTGTTAACGGAGGTCTTGGGCCTACCAGCGATGATAAAACAGCTGAAGCGGCTGCAATGGCCGCTGGGACAAGTTTACAGTTACAACCTCTGTGGGTAGAGCGAATGCAACAGATGTTTGATGGTTGGGGCAGAGTAATGGCTCCCTCTAATATTAAACAGGCGATGCTGCCAGAAAATAGCTTACTGTTGGATAACCCAAGAGGCACAGCGTGTGGTTTTAACACTAACATCAATGGGGCCAGTTGCTATTTTACCCCTGGGGTACCCCATGAATTTAAAGTGATGGTAAAAGAACAAATACTGCCACATATGCAAAAATTGCATTCGAGTGTGCTACAAAAGCACATTCATCGCATTCACACTTTTGGTTTAACCGAGTCGGGCATTGCGAATCAACTGCAATCCATGTCACTGCCAGAAGGGGTGAGTTTGGGGTACCGCTCTGCATTACCTTTTATTGAGGTGAAAGTGTTTTATAGTGAACTGACCTCTCCTGTGCGTGAGCTATTGCACCGCATTGAAACCGAGTTGGCCAGTCATACTATTGCCATTAATGAAGATGTCCGTGACAGCACTTTAGCACTATTGAAAAACAAGGAACTGAGCCTCACGCTTTTTGATTGCTCCACTCAAGGGTATTTACACCAATGGTTGTCTGAGGCTGCCAGCATTCATCAAGTGCCCATTAATTCCGTGGCGATTAATCGCCAACCTGATGAAACCCAAGAGCAAGATGAGTTAGCAAGATTGGTGGCGCTTTATAGCCAATTTTCTTTCGAGAAACACCAATGTAATGAAATGATCATTAGCGATGTTGCCGATGGTGGAGTGAGGTTATCGGTGTTCTCTGAAGATAAGATATCCACTCAACAATTTGTTTTTAAGAGACAATACAGTTTTAGTGCTAGAAGAGTCGTTATTTCTGCTATTGCCATAGATATGTTACGCCGTCATTTACAACATCGCGATATTTGTGTGGACTATGGCAGCGTCACTCGTGTGTCATCTTGCATCACAACACCTTAATATAACTTTTTATTCTAAATATTAAATATCTGAATTAATTGCATATATCAAAAACAGTGCAAAATATGTCTGACCTCATGCCATTAAGTGCATATAATGAGGGTTCGCTGTGAAGCGTGGCCTTATTAACCGTTAGGGAGGACTGTGATGCAAAATCAATCAAGAGTAGAGATTTGGTACTCTATGGGCACAAATAAGGTGTTACTTGGTGAAGTGCAACATTCGGATCAAGTCGATCTTTTGGCCTTGTGGCGCAGTGTGTCCATGCTTAATACCTTAACTACAGGTGACAGGCGCGAACCGGGCAAGGAAAACACCGGCAGTTATAGAATTAAGTTGCTAGATGACGGTGGGCAGCAGATCGGTAGTAAAGAGGTGAGTGAAGATGATGCTGAGAAGATATTAGTGCACGATCACTGGATGGTTCACCAAAGTCGCAACCGTTTTAGCCGTGCTGATGCACTATACACTTGGGTACCTGTGGTGGCAGGATAAGTATTGACAGACATAGCCTCAAATAGCCATAGCCATAGCCGTAAGTAATGCAATGCGCATTCCGATATTTCATTGCTCATTTAGACATGACAACAACGCCCCAACCAGATCATAGCTTGTAGAACGTAGCCTATAGATCATCGTTTGGGGCGTGTTAATACCCATCGTACTAAATAACTGCTCATTCTAGCTTGTTAAAATACTCGATAACTGCGTTAGAATTTTTGATTGTAGAATAACTACTTGACGAAAAATTCTGCCTTGTTTTCGAGCATTTTTCCTGCGCTATTTCTGATCACTTACTTGGTGTGATTGGTATAATTTATCAGCAATGGTACTTATAAGATGTCACTAAGACGCTGACATAATCTCTTTATGCACATTCACATCTTCAAGAGAGACATCGGATTTGGCACGACAAATACAAGGTAAAATCTCCCCTTGTTTAAGATACGCCATGGCAAACTCGACGTACTCAACTTCCCCAGAACTCAATTTACAACGGCAAGCACCACAGTGACCATCTCGGCAATTGAACTCTGGCTTTAATCCTGACATTTCCATGGATTCAAGCAGGGTCGTATTTTTTGAATTAACTAATTTAGTAACTTTGTTAATAGTAACCTTATACATGCTCTCTTTCAGTCCTATGAGTATGCGTTAAGTGCACGGATTATTTACAGTTCAAAATCTTCAAAATCATCGGCAGACACTTCGTTATCAATTTGTCCAACCAAGTAAGAGCTGATTTCCGCTTCTTGAGGGGCAACTTGAACGTTATCTGAGGATAGCCACGCATTGATCCATGGGATTGGGTTATTAGTCGCTTCAGGGTAGGCGGTGCCTAAACCCACAGCTCCCATGCGAATGTTGGTGATGTATTCCACGTATTGGCAAAGAATGTCTTTATTTAGACCAATCATAGAACCGTCTTTGAATAGGTAATCGGCCCACTCTTTTTCTTGCTCAGCGGCAGCTTTGAAAAGATCGAAGCATTCTTGCTTACATTCTTCAGCGATCTGCATAAAACTGAAGTCATCTTGTCCATTACGCAGTAAGTTGATCATGTGCTGAGTGCCCGATAAATGTAAGGCTTCATCGCGAGCGATCAGTTTAATGATTTTGGCATTACCTTCCATCAACTCTCGTTCTGCAAAGGCAAAAGAACAAGCAAAACTGACGTAAAAACGAATGGCCTCAAGGGCATTCACAGACATTAAGCAAAGGTACAGTTTTTTCTTCAGTGCATGAAGGTTGACTTCTACTTGCTCGCCATTGATTTGATGCTTGCCTTCACCATAACGATGGTAATCATTAGTGGCTTGAATGAGGTCATCATAGTAATGAGCAATGTCTTTAGCGCGCTTTAAAATATGTTCATTTTCAACAATATCATCAAACACAGTAGAAGGGTCGTTGACAATATTACGAATAATATGGGTATAAGAGCGTGAGTGTATGGTTTCTGAAAATGACCACGTTTCAATCCAAGTTTCCACTTCTGGAAGCGAAACCAAAGGCAACAGTGCCACGTTTGGGCTGCGTCCTTGGATGGAGTCAAGAAGGGTTTGGTATTTTAGGTTACTGATGAAAATATGTTTTTCGTGGTCAGGCAACTTGTTGTAATCGATGCGATCACTGGACACATCCACTTCTTCAGGACGCCAAAAAAAAGACAGTTGTTTTTCGATAAGTTTTTCGAAAATTTCGAACTTTTGTTGGTCGTAGCGAGCCACGTTTACCGGCTGCCCTAAAAACATAGGTTCTTTAAGCTGGTCATTTCTGTTTTGAGTAAAAGTACTGTAGGCCATCTCAACCTCGATAATTTGATAAGTGAAACATTAAAGTAGGGGTGAGCTTGCACCCCTTCAGCTTAAATCTCTAGATTTTACAACCACCACCGGCACAGTCGTCATCTTGTTCTACAACGACATCGTTTTGGTCGTCTTTCGCACCGTCACGCGTATTGTGATAGTACAAGGTTTTTACACCCATCTTATAGGCGCTGAGAAGATCACGAAGCAACAGTTTCATTGGTACTTTGCCACTTTCATACTTGTTTGGATCGTAGTTGGTGTTGGCAGAAATGGATTGGTCTACAAATTTTTGCATAATACCAACCAAGTTTAAGTAACCGTCATTGCTTGGAATATCCCATAACAACTCGTAATTGTCTTTATATTGGATAAACTCAGGGACAACTTGTTTTAGGATGCCATCTTTAGATGCTTTCACCGATACGTAGCCACGCGGTGGTTCAATACCATTAGTGGCATTTGAAATTTGCGATGATGTTTCCGATGGCATTAAGGCGGTGAGCGTCGAGTTGCGCAGGCCGTGCTGTTTGATCTCCTGACGCAGTGTTTCCCAATCGTATTGTAATGGAGTATCACAAATTTGATCCAGTGAGCGCTTATAGGTATCAATAGGCAAAATGCCTTGAGCATAAGTTGTCTCGTGGAACGATGGGCAAGCCCCTTGTTCTTTAGCAAGACCAACAGAAGCTTTTAATAAATGATATTGAATGGCTTCAAAAGTGCGGTGAGTGAGGCTGTTACCTGAACCATCAGAGTATTTCACCCCATTTTTTGCTAAGTAGTAAGCATAGTTAATCACGCCCACACCAAGAGTTCGGCGATTCATGGTAGAAATGCGCGCCGCTGGCAGAGGGTAATCTTGGTAATCTAATAGCGCATCAAGAGCTCGCACTACAAGATCCGATAACTCCGCTAAATCGTCTAACTCGTTAATCGCACCTAAGTTAAATGCAGAGAGCGTACAAAGGGCGATTTCGCCATTTTCATCTTCCACATTAGTTAAAGGTTTGGTTGGTAACGCAATCTCTAAACACAAATTCGATTGACGAACAGGAGCCACTTTTGAATCAAATGGGCTGTGGGTATTACAGTGATCGACATTTTGAATATAGATACGCCCAGTAGACGCGCGCTCTTGCATTAAGATGCTAAACAATTCAATCGCTTTAACACGCTCTTGTTTGATGCTTGGATCATTTTCATATTGAAGGTACAAACGTTCAAATTCGTCTTGATCTTCAAAGAAGGCATCATACAGTCCGGGAACATCAGAAGGGGAGAATAGGGTGATGTTCTTACCTTCGATCAATCGTGAGTACATCAGTTTATTAAGCTGAACACCGTAATCCATATGACGAACACGGTTTTCTTCTACACCACGGTTGTTTTTTAGAACCAATAAGTTTTGTACTTCACCATGCCACAATGGATAGAAAACCGTTGCCGCACCGCCACGAACCCCACCTTGTGAGCAACATTTTACAGCAGTTTGAAAGTATTTATAAAACGGAATACAGCCAGTATGGAAGGCTTCCCCATTACGGATCTCTGAACCTAAAGAGCGAATTCGACCTGCGTTTATACCAATACCCGCACGTTGTGACACGTAGCGAACAATGGAACTGGCGGTAGCATTGATTGAATTTAAGCTGTCACCGCACTCAATGAGCACACAAGAGCTGAATTGGCGAGTAGGAGTACGCACGCCGGCCATGATTGGCGTTGGTAGCGAGATTTTAAATAAAGAGACCGCATCATAGAAACGACGAATGTAATCTAAGCGCGTTTCTCTTGGGTATTTAGAGAACAGACAAGCAGAGACTAGAATGTATAAAAACTGTGCGCTTTCGTAAATTTCTTTGCTCACACGGTTTTGTACAAAATATTTGCCTTCAAGCTGTTTTACCGCAGCGTAAGAGAAGTTTAAATCACGGCGGTGGTCAATGAAAGAGTCCATTAATTCGAACTCTTCACGAGTGTAATCTTCTAACAGATGTTTGTCGTACTTGCCTGTTTCCACCATTTTTGACACTTGCTCAAATAATGTTGGCGGCTCATATTGGCCGTAGGCTTTTTTACGAAGGTGAAACACGGATAAACGAGCGGCTAAATATTGATAGTCTGGGGTTTCTTCAGAAATCAAATCCGCAGCTGCTTTAATCATAGTTTCATGAATATCTGAAGTGGTTATCCCATCATAGAACTGAATTTGCGACTTGAGTTCTACCTGAGAAACAGAGACATTATCTAGGCCTTCTGCTGCCCAAGTTATCACGCGGTGGATCTTTTCCAGATCTATCGCTTCTTTGCGTCCGTGACGCTTTGTGACGGTAAGTTTTTGATTCATTCTACTAGATATCCATAACATCAATGGTTAAAGCCACATTTTTCATGTTAGGTTGAAAAATATTGGTTATTTTGTGATCTATATCCATCTCGTATTAGAGATGGAAACACTATATGTAGGGGTGTTCCCTTTGACGAGTTACAAGATAGTGCGGTTGCAGGGAATTTTCAAGTTCGAGGTGAAATCTGTCCTGTGGATAAACCGTGTATGGAATTTTCTCTGTTAGCAGTCACTTACTTTGCAGTTTAAGGCGAAATTGACCTGCGGTTTTTTCAGGCTTGTGGGTGATTTAAAATCGAACAGGGCAAAAAAAAAATTACTTGATCTTTATCAAACAATTAGAACCCTTCAGCATGGTGAAACTGGTTGATAAAACTGCGCATAAATTGAGTGAAAATGCTCAAATATCTGCCTATGAACGGTTTGCATAGTCCAGAAAAGTGCGGTATCTAAAACAGCGATTTGCCTGGGCAATGATACCAATCATAGTAAGGCTCTTAACATTGACTTACTGAGATTGGTAGCACTGGGCCCTATTAACGCTTTTGCGTGTGTACTATGTAGTTAACATCTACATTAGAGCTTAAACGGTAGCGGTCAAATAACAGGTTATAACTGATCCCTGTGATGCCTTTTTCTTGCAGTGGTGTATGGTCAACCATTTTTACCAGTTCAGAAGGCTTTAAAAACTTGTTGTAGTCATGAGTGCCTTGCGGTAACAGTTTCAATACTTTCTCAGCGCCCACAATAGCAAACAGATAGGATTTTAAGTTGCGATTGAGGGTTGAGAACACAACATGTCCACCGGGTTTGACTAAGGCCGCACAGGCAGAGATAACCGATTGTGGGTCAGGGACATGCTCGATCATTTCCATACAAGTTACCACGTCGTAGTGTTCGGCATGGGTGGCAGCGTGCTCTTCTACTGTGGTGCGAATGTAATCGAGCTTAGCGCCACTTTCTAAGGCGTGCAGTCGGGCCACTTCTAAGGGTTCTCGCCCCATATCAAGGCCGGTCACTTGTGCCCCTTCTAACGCCATGCTCTCAGCGAGAATACCGCCACCACAACCTACATCTAAGACACGTTTGGCAAATAAACCGCCTACAGAGTCTTGAACATACTTCAGGCGTAAAGGGTTAATTTGATGCAGAGGTTTAAATTCCCCGTCTTTGTCCCACCAACGAGAAGCCATGTCAGCAAATTTTTGAATTTCCTTCGGGTCGACGTTTTGTCCTTGTTCCATCATCACTCATCACTAAACTGATACATTTTGCGTATTATAACCTTAACTAAGCAAGGATTGCATTTGTCGTAATTGGGATGTGAGTGAGTCGGTTTGGGTAGGGGTTCATCCCAAGGCGTTTAAATAATGTGCAGCTTAAGACTAACGAGTGTCACACAGGGGGGATCTACTGATGAAAGTAATGCAGAATCTGGAAAAATTGTGTTATATTTTCCTTTCTTATAGGAATCGAAAAGACGATCTAATAATAGAGGGATAATGGCTCTATGAGCGATCTAGCAAAAGAGATCACACCGGTAAATATTGAAGACGAACTGAGAGGTTCGTACCTTGACTACGCAATGTCCGTCATCGTGGGACGAGCACTGCCCGATGTTCGCGATGGTTTGAAACCAGTACACAGACGCGTATTGTTCGCGATGAACGTATTAGGTAATGATTGGAATAAGCCTTACAAAAAATCAGCACGTGTTGTTGGTGATGTCATTGGTAAATATCACCCTCATGGTGACAGTGCGGTATACGACACCATCGTACGTATGGCGCAGCCCTTTGCATTACGTTATATGTTGGCTGATGGGCAAGGCAACTTTGGTTCTATCGATGGTGACTCAGCTGCGGCAATGCGTTACACCGAAGTTCGTATGTCGAAAATTGCTCATGAGTTGCTCGCTGACCTTGACAAAGAAACGGTCGACTTTGTACCTAACTATGACGGCACGGAACAGATTCCTGCGGTACTGCCGACACGCGTACCGAACCTATTAATTAATGGTTCATCAGGTATTGCTGTGGGTATGGCGACGAATATCCCTCCGCACAACATTACTGAAGTCATTGATGGTTGTTTGGCCTTCATTAAAGATGAAGAGATCACCATTGCTCAGTTGATGGATTATATTCCAGGTCCAGATTTCCCGACGGCTGCGCTGATTAGCGGTCGTAAAGGCATCATCGATGCTTATAACACGGGGCGTGGTAAGGTTTACATGCGTGCTAAAGCTAATATAGAAGCGGACAGCAAGGGCAAAGAAACCATCATAGTGACTGAAATTCCATACCAAGTTAACAAGGCGCGCTTAATTGAAAAAGTGGCTGAGTTAGTAAAAGACAAAAAAGTGGAAGGCATCAGTGCCTTGCGCGATGAGTCTGATAAAGACGGTATGCGCATCGTGATTGAATGTAAACGTGATGCCGTGGGTGAGGTTGTTCTTAATAACCTTTATGCACACACACAGTTACAGACGACTTTCGGCATCAACATGGTGGCATTGGATAAAGGCCAACCTAAGCATTTCAACTTAAAAGAAATGCTAAAAGCTTTTGTTGATCACCGCCGTGAAGTGGTGACACGTCGTACTATTTTCGAACTGCGTAAAGCTCGTGATCGTGCTCATATCCTAGAAGGTTTAGCTCTTGCATTAGCCAACATTGATGAAATCATTGAACTGATCCGTCAAGCATCGACACCTGCTGAAGCAAAAGCGGGCTTAGTGGCGCGCGGTTGGGATCTTGGTCTTGTGTCTACCATGCTAGAACGTGCTGGTACAGATGCGGCTCGCCCAGAATGGCTTGAAGAGCAGTTTGGCATTCGTGACGGTCAATACTTCTTAACCGAACAGCAAGCACAAGCCATCCTTGACCTGCGTCTACAAAAATTGACCGGTCTAGAGCATGAAAAAATTCTTGACGAATACAAAGCACTGTTAGATGAAATCGCAGAGCTAATGCACATTCTAGCGAGCACTGAACGCTTGATGGAAGTGATCGTTGAAGAGTTAGAAGCCATCCGTGAAGGTTATGGTGATGAACGTCGTACTGAAATTACGGCCGCGATTCATGATATCGATATGGAAGAGCTGATCGCTCAAGAAGACGTTGTTGTGACTCTTTCTCACGAAGGTTACGTTAAGTACCAAATTCTTAGCGACTACGAAGCTCAGCGTCGTGGTGGTCGAGGTAAGAGTGCCACTAAGATGAAAGAAGAAGACTATATTGAGCGTCTTCTGGTGGCGAACACTCACGACAACATCTTATGCTTCTCTACTCGTGGTAAAACTTACCGCCTGAAAGTGTACCAATTGCCTCTTGCAAGCCGTACCGCACGTGGTAAACCTATCGTTAATATTCTCCCTCTTGAAGAGGGTGAACGTATTACGGCTATTTTGCCAGTATCTGAATTTAGTGAAGATAAGTTTATCTTCATGGCGACAGCATCGGGTACAGTGAAGAAAACATCACTGGATCAATTTGCTAACGTACGCAGTAACGGTTTGATTGCCGTTAACCTACGTGATGATGATTCATTGATTGGTGTGGATATTACCACCAGTGACAGTGACATTATGTTGTTCTCTAAAGCGGGTAAAGTGGTTCGCTTTAATGAAACCCAAGTTCGTGGCATGGGCCGTACAGCGGCAGGTGTTCGCGGTATTAAACTGGTTAACGACGACCAAGTGGTTTCTTTGATTGTGCCTCAAAATGACGGTGACATCTTAACCATCACTGAAAATGGTTACGGTAAACGCACAGTATTATCGGAATACCCAGCGAAGAGCCGTGCGACACAAGGTGTGGTTTCCATTAAGGTTTCTGAGCGTAACGGCAGTGTCGTTGGTGCAGTGCAAACCGAGGAAGGGGATGAGTTCATGGTGATCACTGATGGGGGTACGTTAGTTCGTAGCCGCGTATCAGAAGTGAGCCAAGTGGGACGTAATACACAAGGTGTTACTCTGATCCGTACTATCGAAGGTGAGAATGTTGTGGGCTTGCAACGTATTGATGAAGTTGAAGAAGCTCAGTTAGTTGAAGAGGACGCCGAGATCTCTGATTCTGATGCACAGCCAACCGCTGCATCTAGTGAAGCGCCAGCAACGGACGCGCCATTAGATGATGAATCACAGCCGGATGACAACGATCAATAAGACGCTATAGTGAAAGATAAACCGAGCCAAATGGCTCGGTTTTTTTTGGTCGGTACTTGTCAAAGAAATAACGGTTACAGCACCCCATTGACAAAAAAAGCATAAAGTAAAAAATTGATGTAGGTCAAAGGCTTGAAATGAATGTAATAAACCCAATATAAAGCCTATAGTTATACCAATCACACTAAGTCAGAGTTCAGAAATAGCGCAGGAAAAAGGCTCGAAAACAAGGCAGAGTTTTTCGATAAGTCGTTATTCTACAATCAAAAATTCTAACGCAGTTATCGAGCATTTTAACAAGCTAGCATGACCCGTTATTTAGTACGATTAATGGTATTAATACACCTAATTCATTTTAGGCACACTCAATATAAAATGTAGAGATAGAGTAATGGCAGAAATAAGAGCTCGGGTAAATTTAAAAGTTGGAGTTAACAGTGATATTGACGCTGAACTTCTCTCTTTCCATGGCTTAAAAACCGATAAAGAGCATGTGGCGATGATCTTTAAATCTGCCGATCATAAACAAACTTCCCCTATTGTTCGTATGCACTCTGAATGTTTAACTGGCGATGTCTTTCACTCTTCTCGTTGTGATTGTGGTGAACAATTGGATGAAACTATCAATAAAATGTCCGAACAAGGGGGGATATTATTGTATCTTCGCCAAGAAGGGCGTGGTATAGGTCTTTACAATAAAATTGATGCGTACCAGTTACAAAGTGAAGGTCTAAATACCTACGAAGCCAATAACGAATTGGGTTTTGCCGATGATTTGCGTGATTTTGAAGAAGCGGCGCAAATGTTAAGAGCTCTCGATGTGGCTCATATACGTTTGGTGACCAATAACCCGAAAAAAATACGTGAACTGAAAGAGCACGGCATTGTGATTGATGAGGTGATTAATACCATGGCGCACCTTAAAAGTGGCAATGAAAGCTATTTAAAAGCCAAAGCGTCCCACGGTAAGCACAATCTTGATGTGTAAGAGCGGGTTGTCCCCCCTTATCACTGCGCTATTTGTCATTATTTGTTGACTGTAATGGTTATAAAAATATTCATCTATAGTTAACAATAACATAGCTGAGGTATACAACAATCCTCAGCTATTTGTTAGAGAAATATGAGCTTGTTTGCCATACTCAAAGTAATTGTCTGTTTGAGTAGCAACCATGACCTTGAGAATAAAAGGGACGCGTTGGGCGATCTGGCTCGTTTTATTGCTCCTTTCTTTTGCAACATATTCACAAAGTATGCTCCACTCTTTAGGTTGGGTCAGCACATTTACGCCCGTAGAAGAGACCTTTCGTTATCCCCAATTAACCGAGTTTGTCTATTCAACTCATCATCATCAACTCATTTGGTTACAACCCACAGACCGAGTGTTGCTTGAACAGTTATTACAGATGGTAGTACAGGCAAAACTCAGCCCTTTTTTTGCGACCCGTTTACAGCAGTTGCAGCAGTTTAAGCTTAACGAGCAATATTATCGCTACGATCTCACGGCAACAGACACCTTATTAGCCTTTGTCAGTTACCGGGAGTTATTACGGGAAAATAAAACGACTTGGTTATATGGGCATGGCTTGCCTAAAGTGTGGGCGCAACCTTCGCTACAAACGGTTGACGATTTCAATAAGGCCATTGCACAGGAACAGTTAAGTGAATATTTACACCAGCTCGGTGCAAATTCCCCCGCTTATCAGCAGTATCAAAAAGCGATTCAACAATTAACCCATGATGCATTGCGCAGTACCCCTTTACTGCAACATAAGAATTTGATCCGAGTAGGGGAAACGTTACCTGATAAAGAAACCTTATTTACCCGCCTTGAAATGGCGGGGTTGTCAGTTCCTTTTGCGATAAAAAAGCAAGATTGGTATGGGCAAGAATTAAAAAAAGTAGTGCAACAGTTTCAAATTCAACACGGGTTAAAGGCCGATGGGGTTATTGGCCCTGAAACCATGCAATGGCTAAATTATCCACTACAAGAGCGCATTCGTCGCTTAGCGTTAAATGCAGAGCGTAGCATTCTTTGGCCGCAGCAGCGACAAGCCATTGTATTGGTGAACTTACCCAGTTTTGATCTGAGTTATTATTATAAGGGAAACCGAGCGTTTTATTCTAAGGTCATTGTGGGGAAACAGGCGAGAAAAACCCCCTTGCTAGACATTAAAATGGACTCTTTAGTGTTAAACCCTACTTGGAACGTACCTCCTAAAATTATGCGTGAAGATATCATTCCTATATTGCGCTATAACCCAAATTATTTGACTAACAAAGGCATACAAGTCATCAAAGGGTGGAGTAACCCGGTAGTGATTGATCACGGCGCCATACAGTGGCATAGAGTGAACCCGAAAACATTTCCATTTCGCATGCGTCAGTTGTCCGGCAATTATAATGCTTTAGGAACGTATAAGTTTAATACCCCCAATAAAAGAGCCATCTATCTGCATGATACCCCAGCTAAATACTTGTTTGATAAACCGTCACGAGCGTTTAGTTCAGGGTGTATTCGAGTGCAACATGCGGATAAATTTGCTCATACTTTAGCGAAAACCCAAGGATTTAGAAGCAATAATATCTCCCCGAATGGGCAGGGATCTAACGCTCGAGTTCCTTTGAAACGTCGCTTACCTGTACACCTTATCTATAAAACCTCTTGGATAGAATCTGGACGAATTTTCTTTAGAGATGACATTTATGGTTATGACTATAATCCGACAGTGCAAGACCTAGCCATGCAAGAGTCGCAACAGGCGTTTTGAGCATAGCTTCGCTCCTTTTGTCATTTTCTATGAATTAACTCTATGGAATTATTTGCTTAAATTTTGATCGATCTGTACAGTATGCGACTGTTTTTTTGTTCGATTAAGGTGTGTGAGTGAGTCAGTTTCAGTTAAATCGTCGTCGTTTTTTGCAGTTTTCTGCGGGTAGTTTTGCCTTACTCGCCATGCCAAAGTTCAGTTTTGCCGCCACGCAAACGCCTAAAGTTATTAATTTCAATAACCTGCACACAGGTGAACACCTCACTAGTTGTTATTTTGATGGGCAACACTTTGTAGAAAGTGAACTTGATAAAATTAATCATATTTGCCGTGATTTTCGACGTAACGAAACACACGTCATGGATAAACGGTTACTGAGTCAAATCAGCCAAATTCAAGAGGTATTAAACACCGATGCCGAAGTGCAAATTATCTCGGGTTACCGCTCTGCTGCAACGAACCACTATTTACGCACTCATGGACATAAGGGGGTCGCACGTAAAAGTTTGCACATGCAAGGGCGCGCAATGGACATACGTATTGCTGGGGTGAATATCTCAAAAGTGCATGATGCGGCCTTGTCCATAAAAGCGGGTGGTGTGGGTTACTATCCGAGAAGTCAGTTTGTTCATATTGACACTGGACCTGTGCGTTCATGGCGTGGCTAAGCTTGAGTTTTATCGATTAAAATGGCATATTTACAACAATTTACTCAATATAAAGGTTTCTCATGGCGTTGCAGTATCAAGTTGTTCCGGTAACCCGTTTTCAACAAAACTGTTCTATTGTGTGGTGTGACGAGACAATGAAAGGCGTGGTCATTGATCCAGGTGGCGACGTGAAGCACCTTTTAATGATGATTGAACAATTAAAAGTAGATGTTGAGAAGCTAGTGTTAACTCATGGTCACTTAGATCATGTCGGTGGCAGTGAAGAGCTATCAAGGGCGTTAAATCAGCCAATTGTTGGCCCGCACAAAGAAGACAATTTTTGGTTACAGGGCTTAGAAAGGCAAAGTCAGGAGTTTCGTTTTCCATTGACCGAAGCATTTGAACCCAGTCAATGGCTTGATGAAGGTGACGTGATTACCTTTGGTCTGCAATCATTACACGTTATACACACTCCAGGGCATACTCCTGGTCATATAACACTGTTTAACAAAGAAGCAAAACTGGCATTTGTCGGTGATGTATTGTTTAAAGGTGGAGTAGGGAGAACAGATTTTCCCAAAGGTGATTTTAACACTTTGATTGACTCCATTAAAACGAAATTATGGGCTTTGGGTAATGACACTCGATTCGTTCCAGGTCACGGTCCTGAGTCTACATTTGGCGTTGAACGCGCATGCAACCCATTTGTTGAAGACTAAATACTCATTGGTTTAGGTTAGATAGAGGTTGGTTGTAAAATTGTTAACTATTTATAGAGGTGCAAAACATGCATAAGCAAAATGGATTTACACTAATTGAGCTTGTCATTGTTATCGTAATTCTTGGCATATTAGCGGTTACCGCTGCGCCTCGTTTTTTAAATTTACAATCTGATGCACGTTTATCTGCTTTAGAAGGCATGAAAGGCGCAATGGCCAGTGCCAGTAATATTGTGTACAGTAAGGCGGTTATAGCTGAATTAGAAACAGTTTCGGCTGGTGCTTCTATTTCTGATGGCATAAACACAATCGCAATTGTGCATGGTTACCCTAAAGCAAGTCCTGATGGTATTGGTAATGCTGTTCAAGGTTTAAATGATAATAAAGAATGGACTATAGATGCCAATGATGTACCTATCTCTTCTAACCCTTATTTGAGAGCTGGTAAGGATATAAATGCAATTGATGCAGGTAAGTGTTATGTTCAATATACACAAAGTGCCAATAATGGTGATGAGCCTGAGATTACCATCGAATCAAGTGGTTGCTAGTTTATCTATCTAGTTAACAAAAAGCCTAAATTCTAATAGATAGAATTTAGGCTTTTTTAATTTTAAAACCAGCGTTCAGCTACAAATCTAACCTCACACTAATTAAACCTACTATTTTAGAAATAGTGACGTCTTGCAAAGTGCTAAATTAAAACGGGTCAAACGCGCTAGGTTATGGATTAATTCTAGTGGTTTTCTCAGTTCTGTATACCAATCATAAAACCTGCAACTCAAACAAAAAAGACGCAAGTCACAAATTGTTAACATTTATTTAGCCTTATTGTAAAAATCGTTCCATAATCAGTTGATTTTTTAGACATTTTGACTGCACAAGGAGCACTAACATGGTAGTAAAATCAAAATGGGTCAAGGCTTGCGTACGTAGTATCGCTCTCCTGGTTGGGGTGGCCGGTATGAGTACTGCCGTTGCCGACGATAAAGTATATCGATTAAAATTGGCTGAAACATGGGGACCAAACTTTCCTATTTTTGGTGATGCAACCAAGAACATGGCGGCCATGGCCGAAAAAATGTCAAACGGACGTTTGCAAATTCGCGTGGATTCATCCAACAAACATAAAGCGCCGTTTGGTGTGTTTGATATGGTGAAATCGGGACAATATGACATGGGGCACTCCGCCTCTTATTATTGGAAAGGAAAAGTACCTAACACCTTATATTTCACCACTATGCCATTTGGTATGACCGCCGAAGAGCAGTATGCTTGGTTTTACCATGGTGGCGGTATGGAGTTGATGGCCGAGGTGTATGGCCCACATAACCTAATGTCATTTCCTGGTGGTAATACCGATGTACAAATGGGGGGCTGGTTTCAAAAAGAAATTAACGGTGTTGACGATCTTAAAGGTCTGAAAATGCGTATTCCAGGTTTTGCCGGTGAAATATTGGCGAAAATGGGGGCCAAGCCCACCAACATTGCCCCAGGTGAGCTTTATACCGCACTGGAAAGAAAAACCATCGACGCACTAGAGTGGGTAGGCCCATCTTTAGATTTGCGTATGGGCTTTCATAAAATCGCCCCTTATTACTATACCGGTTGGCATGAGCCTGCAACAGAGCTGCAGTTTTTGGTGAACAAGCGTGTATGGGACAAACTACCAGCCGATCTGCAAGAGATCTTACGCGTTGCCATGCGCACTGCCGCCTATGACATGTACATACAGTCTACTCACGAAAGTGGTAAAAACTGGGCGAGCATCAGAACCCAATACCCTGACGTACAAGTGAAACAATTCCCACCTGAGGTGATGAAAGAATTGCGTGCGGTCAATGACAGTTTGCTTGCAGAACATGCGGCAAAAGATGAGATGGCCAAAAAAATCCAAATGTCACAAGCGCAATACCTAGAGCAAACACGCTCTTGGAGTGATATTTCAAAACGTGCGTATTTAAATAGCTCCGCGGGTAAATAACAGAGGTAAAGGCCTTAGCACTGCTTGCTAAGGCCTGACACACTTTTTATTAAGTATTGCAGCTGACAGGGAGGTCAATTGCTGACCGTATTAGAAGGGATAATTAATAGAATAGGCAACGCATTAGGGCATATCTCTAGTGTGTTGTTTCTGCTTTTAGTAGCAAACGTTGTATACGATGTAGTGATGCGTTATGTGTTTAATGATGTGTCTATCGCGTTTCAAGAATTGGAATGGCATCTTTTTTCAGCTGTATTCTTATTGGGCGTACCCTACGCCATAAAAACCAGTGGTCATGTTCGTGTGGATATATTTTACGAACAATTTACACCGCGAACACAAGCTTTAATCGATATTTTTGGCACTGTTGTTTGGCTTCTGCCATTTAGTTTATTGGTGGCTTGGTACGGCATTGATTTTGCCTATCAAGCTTATGATATTGGTGAGACATCAGGCGATCCTGGTGGTTTGCCTTACCGCTGGATAATTAAAGCGGTGATCCCTGTTTCGTTTTTATTTATAGCCATTAGCGGTTTAGGTTTGCTGTGCAAATCTCTCAATCAATTACTTAATAGCACGTCTCATAAGGAAAAAGCATGATAGGGATTATTATGTTTGCAGTTGCGTTGTTTGCACTGCTACTCGGCTTTCCAGTAGCCTTTACTTTTGGTGGTATTGCACTGATTTTTGGCGTGTGGTCGGAAGGTTGGGATATGTTTGCCTTTATGCCATATCGCATCGAATCTATCATGCAAAATACAGTGCTTATGGCCGTGCCCTTATTCATCTTTATGGGATTAGTGCTACAAAAAACCCGTTTAGCCGAACAACTATTAGAAGCCATGGGCCGATTGTTTGGTGGGGTGCGTGGCGGGATAGCTATATCCACCGTGTTGGTGGGGGCGCTGTTGGCAGCATCCACCGGGGTGGTTGGCGCCTCAGTGGTGGCGATGGGCTTAATCTCATTACCCGTGATGTTGAAGTACAATTACGATAAAAAACTGGCCTGTGGCACCATTTGTGCGTCAGGCACTTTGGGACAAATTATTCCCCCTTCCATTGTGCTTATTTTGCTCGGTGATGTGTTGGGTGTCCCGGTAGGGGATCTGTTTAAAGCCGCTTTATGGCCTGGGTTAGTGCTGGTGATTGCTTATGTTTTGTATATTGCCATTTATGCATTCTGTAATCCTCAAGCGGCGCAAGCAATTCCTAAGTTGGACGACCAAAGTAGAAAGGAAGAAGTGATCACGGCATTGAAGGCCATCGTGCCACCATTAGCGCTGATTGTAGTGGTGCTGGGTTCTATTTTTGCCGGTGTAGCAACGCCCACGGAGTCTGCTGCACTGGGCGGGGCAGGAGCGGTGGTTCTTGCTATGCTTTACCGTCAATTTAGCTGGCGCATGTTGTATGATGCATCCAAAGAAACGGTAAAAGTGACCGCTATGGTGTTTGCCATATTGTTGGGTGCGACGGCGTTTTCTATGGCCTTTACCTACACAGGTGGCGATTACTTAGTTGAAGAGTGGTTATTGGCCCTTCCCGGTGAAAAATGGGGATTTTTGATATTGGTCATGTTGGTCATATTGATACTGGGCTTCTTTATCGATTTTGTGGAAATCTGTTTTATTATTGTGCCTATGATTGCGCCAGTGGCTGAGTTACTCGGCATTAACATGGTGTGGTTTGCCATTTTGGTGGCAATGAACTTACAAACCTCCTTCTTAACCCCGCCCTTTGGCTTTAGTTTATTCTACTTAAAAGGGGTCGCCCCTAAAGAAGTGACTACGAGAGATATCTATGCAGGGGTCATGCCTTTTATTGCTATTCAGGTGGTGGTGCTGGCCTCTTTATTATTGTTTCCTGGGTTGTACGGCTTATCAATGTAGTTTTAAAATATTGATTAATCGAAATAAACTCGCAATTAAGTTATAATTGAAAGTTAATTACATAATGAAATTGTAAGTGGTACGATTTATGTACAAACAGGAGGTCAAATGACCAAGGGAATTGATAAGTACAGTATTGACAGTACTGACTATCAAATAGGGCAGGATAATGTCCAAAAATGGGGTTTTGATGTACACAACGTGGTCTTTTCCATTAGTGCAGGTCTAACCATTCTTTTTCTACTGGCAATGCTGGTTTCTGATGCTGATACAGCGAAGAGCGTGCTTGACGGAATAAAATTGCAAATCATTGATTCTTTTGATGCTTTGTTTATTTGGGCTGGTAACATCTTTGTTATTTTCTGTCTTGCTCTTATCGTCTCGCCATTTGGTAAAATCCGTTTAGGCGGTAAAACTGCCAAAGCTGAATACTCTATGATGTCGTGGATAGCAATGCTGTTTGCCGCTGGCATGGGTATCGGTTTAATGTTTTGGAGTGTTGCTGAACCGGTTGCTTATTATACGGGTTGGTATGAAACACCACTTAATGTCACCGCATACAGTCCAGAAGCCGCCAAATTGGCTCTTGGTGCAACTATGTACCACTGGGGTTTACACCCATGGGCGATTTACGCGGTAGTAGCATTGTCATTGGCCTTCTTTACCTACAATAAGGGACTTCCACTTTCAATTCGTTCTATTTTCTACCCAATATTGGGTGATAGAGCTTGGGGTTGGCCTGGGCACATTGTTGATATTTTAGCAGTATTAGCCACCTTATTTGGACTGGCAACCTCTCTAGGATTAGGGGCGCAACAGGCAGCCAGTGGTCTTCATCATGTGTTTGGATTAACGTCCGGGCTGGGGCTGCAAATTGGTATCATCTGTTTTGTCACCTTACTGGCAACCATCTCTGTGGTTCGTGGTATTGATGGTGGCGTAAAAGTGATTTCTAACATCAATATGCTGATTGCCTTTGTGCTATTGGCGTTTGTTATGTTAATCGGTTATCACGTCACCTTTGGTAGCATTTCTACTACGTTCCTTTCTTACATTGAACATATCATTCCATTAAGTAATCCTCACGGTCGTGAAGATGAAGCATGGTTCCAAGGTTGGACTGTATTCTACTGGGCTTGGTGGATTTCTTGGTCCCCATTTGTAGGTATGTTTATCGCTCGCGTATCAAAAGGTCGTACGGTTCGTGAGTTTATGATTGCGGTACTGATTGTACCGACAACAGTGACTCTAATTTGGATGTCTACCTTTGGTGGCCTCGCTATTGATCAAGTGATCAATAATGTGGGTATTTTAGGTAGTAAAGGACTGACAGACGTCTCTTTGGCGATGTTTGAAATGTTTGATGCCATGCCAATGGCGAATATGCTGTCTGTTATTGGTATCGTGTTAGTGTTGGTGTTCTTCGTAACGTCTTCAGATTCAGGTTCGTTGGTTATCGACAGTATCACCGCTGGTGGTAAGCTAGATGCACCTGTTCCACAACGTGTCTTCTGGGCATTTATGGAAGGGGCGATTGCTGTCGCTATGCTTTGGGTCGGTGGCTCAGAAGCGGTGCAAGCGTTGCAAGCGGGTGCTATTTCAACGGCATTACCGTTTACCTTTATCTTACTTGCCATGTGTGTGAGTTTGTTAATGGGTATGGCAACAGAAGAGCGTTAATTGCTCAGCAATATGCAAATTATCTAAAGGGCCTGATCATATCAGGCCTTTTTTTATTCATAGAGAGGTTAAGATGAGTTTAACAAGCATGACGTTCTTTGAACGGTTTGAGGCAGATATTGTATCGGGTAAAAAGACCATTACTATCCGAGATGAGAATGAGTGTGACTATGCGACAAACTCTGAGGTTGAGGTGGCGACGTTTGAGCAGGGAAGACGGTTTTGTCGTCTAAAGATTGACTCTGTTACTCCAATTCTGTTTTCAGAGTTGACCGAATATCATGCTGAGCAAGAAAATATGACATTGCCACAGCTGCAACAAGTGATCAGCGAGATTTATCCTAATGTAGAGCAGTTGTTTGTCATTGAATTTTCATTGCTAGATTAAGCGCGTTCAGAAGCGCGCAGCATGTCATGACAGTCACAGTGCAGACCAATAATGCTAAGGTCAAGCTTTAGCATTATTGGTTTTTAAATAAACATTACAGCCACAATTCTTCTATCGGAGTATCAGGGCCAAAGTGATGGGCTATTTGGGCTTGCAGCAATTCAGCGGTAGCAATGGCATCAATAAGCGCATCGTGTGGAGTATAAGTAGGTAGGTTATAACGCCTTCTGCTTTTTGCCAAGCGCACAGAACCCGGTCGTTTTCCTTTTAGGCGGTTCATAAATCCCGCCGCATGTTCTTGTTGGATATCCCACTCAATTTGCAATGTATCTATAAGTGGAAACTGGATGCCTTCGTTTAGGCGACGCTTTAAAATGCTGTCTAAAAAGTTTCGTTCAATTTGTCGATAATGCACCACACAGACTTTACCGGCAATGGCTTGCAGTATTTCGGGCAAAACGGTCATGATATCCGGAGCGTATTGAAGCTCCGAATGGGTAATGCCATGAATGACCACCGAATCGGCATTCAATGCTTTTTGCGGTTTGATCAGCCATTGCTGGCTTTGTCTTAGATAGATGCGGTTCAGATCAAAAGGCACTAATCCAACAGATATGATTTCATCTTTTTCTGAGTTAAGCCCTGTGGTTTCAAAATCCAAAGCCAGTAAGGGGGCGTCTTTTATTGGGGTACTATTTTCAATGATCTCAGTGGCATAAAAGCGTTTAAGGTGCCCGTGCTTGCTGTCATTGAGCAAGGTATCAAAATGACTACGCCAATCTTTAATGGGCTCGGCTAATTCTTTAATCTCTTTATTTTTTTTAAACATAGGATTACTTCAGTGCTGTGCCTTGATAGCGGAATTTTAAGAAATTCTGTGCATTACTTAAAATTTGGAAGGCATCTTTAAGATTTCTTCTTTCAAAGTCGGACAGATTTTCTGGCTCAATGTTATTGTCGGGGTCACGTTGCTCATTAATATCAATGGCTTGGTGGCGAATGCGAACCAGAGAAATGAACTCTAAAGCATCTTTAAGATCTTGCGCACGTCCACGAGGCAAAATATCCGCATCCAGAATGTCGTCTAAACGTTCAAATGAGTTTTGCTGAGTTGAGCCGACCGCCAGTGCATGCACCCGAATAAGATCCGCCAATGGGGCTGTACCGCGACGTTTTAAATTAATAAAGTTTTTATGTTTGCCGTCTTTTTCCATCACAAAGCTCTTAAAAAAGCCGAGAGGCGGAGTGCGGTTGAGGGCATTGCGGGCAAGGCAGTATAAGAACTTAGAGTTATTTTTAGCCCGTTCGGTAATAAAGCTATTGAGATTTTCCGCCCACTTTAATTGACCGTGAACGCCCACTAAATCAAAAAATATGGATGCGTTTAATAGCGCTTTGGCGTTCGGGTTATCTATCCAGTCGGCAAAACACTCTTCCCATTCGGTTTGAGTCATGCGCCAAATGGGGTTAGTGGCCATAATATCCCCGGTACAGTATGGGTAGCCACATTTGTCCAACCCATCGCTAACTTTTTGCGCAAGCTGTGCAAAGTAGTCATCGTGTTTGTCATGATCAAAACTGTTAGACAAGATAATGGCGTTATCTTGGTCGGTGACAATTAACTGTTCATCACGGGCCATTGACCCTAGCGCTAAAAAGCAATAAGGGACAGGTGAGGGGCCTAATTCTTCTTCCGCCAGTTCAATAATACGTTGCTTAAAACTCTTGCCGATGATGGCCATAGCACTGCCAACCATATGTGAGTTAGCGTCTTCATTGACCAAGCGCACAAAACTGTCACTGACCTGCTCTGACAATACCGCTAAATCATCAATATTGTTTTGTTGGAAGATGGAACTGACCAACAATAACGAGTTTTGCGACTCATAACGAACAATGTCACTGGCTTCTATGATGCCAACGGGTTTCTTTTTCTTGACGATAGGTAGGTGATGTACATTAAAGCGTTGCATCGTCAACATGGCTTCATACACATAAGCGTTACTGTCGAGGGATATCACGTCTTTTGTCATGACCGAGCGCACCGTTTCATCTGGTGAGACACCTTGTGCCACCACACGGGTGCATAAATCTCGGTCGGTTAATATGCCACGCAGTCTATCAGCATTAGCGGTGAGTGGGTCTTCGTCATCAACCACCAGCAGACAAGAGGTATTTTCTTCATCCATTAAAATGGCCGCATCTCTAATAGATGAACCTTCTGAAATGGTAGAGGCGGGGTGGTTAATTAATGAGGTTACTTTGGCAGTGGTAAGATCGTTCTCATCATTATTGGCCATGGCACTGCGTAAACGTGCACTGTCTTCTAGTGCCACAAAGTCGGCAAATGAGTCGTAATTGTCGTAGAGATCTTGAAAGGTATCTACTGGAATGCAATAGAGTAAACAGTCTTCAATAGCGGTCGCAGGAAACAACACTTTACCGTTACTCAATAGTGCCATTTGCCCAAAAACTTCACCCTCATCAAGGCGGTTATACAGTGAACCATTACGTTTGGAAATCTCCACCACGCCACTGCGTACAATATAAAAATCAGAGATAGCTTCTCCAAGAGAAACAATCATTTCTCCTTTCCGAATATAAGAAATCTCAGTGGCTAACGCAATGTGATTGAGCACCTCTTCGGGCAACTCAGTGAACGGGGGGTATTGTGCGAGAAACTGTTTTATTTCGAGTAGTTCAACTTCCATGAGACGCCTTAATTGTCGCGATTCTATACTCTGAACAGCACAGAATGGAAAAATAAATATCTATTGTATAGTTTGGCGCTAAATCCTTGTTAAGTCACTAAACTATCATCATTTATTGACTATTATTATGAGTGAATATAAGCGTCTTTTTTCATATACACTCAAATTGGAGAGCGTATGAGGGTTTACTCATCGATTGCACTGCTTAGCCTGACCAGCGTCTTTATGCCTCAAAGCCTCGCTTCTGACTGGGGGTATCGCACTTATTCTGCCCCTGTAAATTACAATTATTTTAGTGTTGCCCTTGGTGGCGGTAAACTCAATACAGATATCGACAGTGATAGGGATAATGTCACCATCAGTGATTTAAATTTAAGGTGGCTAATTAACGAGCACTGGATCACCAATGTGCAATATAAAGGACGTTTTACCCATTTTGGGGATAGCAACGATAGAGCTGATTATTTAACCCTGTCTGGTGCAAGACGCTTTGCGGTGATGGAGAAGGGGGATGTGTACGCAGGGGTGAAAATTGGCGGTGCCAAAATTAAATTGCGAGATCAATCCGGCTCAACACTCTCTACGGAAAAAGAATTTTTACTGGGCGTATTTACTGGGGTGAACTACGGTTTTACCGATGCGCTGGAAGGCACTATGTTGCTTGAATATTTAGAGTATGACCTAATTCATGAATCCTCTTTTGAGCTGTCACTGGATTACTATTTTAGTGAGAAGTTTTCATTAGGGGCTTACGCGCGCACGATTTGGAATGATGATGCAAACCTTGATCAAGGTGGAGTCGTGGCCAAAATTCGTTTTTAGTGCGGTGTGTAGGCACAAAAAAGGCGGGTAATGACCCGCCTATATAGGATGAATCCTTGTTGCTTTAAAGTACTGCAGCAATGCCTTGGCAAAGTGGCAGCATGTTGTCTTTGGTCATACCTGCAACACTGATGCGGCCAGAGCCTACAATATAGATAGCAAATTCGTCTTTAAGACGAGTGACTTGTTGTTTGGTTAAGCCAGAGAAAGAGAACATGCCGTTTTGACTTTCAATAAAGCTAAAGTCACGAGAAACCCCTTGTGCTTTCAGGGTTTCTACAAACAAAGTACGCATCTCTTGAATACGATCACGCATCTCTTTCACTTCGCCTTCCCACTCTTTACGCAACTGGGCATCATTTAAGATGTAAGTGACAACCGCCGCACCATGTGCTGGAGGGTTAGAGTAGATAGAACGGATGATCCCTTTAACTTGTGAAAATGCCGTTTGTGCAACGTCGCTATTGCTGGCCACTAAGGTAAATGCACCGACACGTTCATTGTATAAACCGAAGTTTTTAGAAAAAGAGCTCGCCACTAGAATTTCACTATTGAGTTGCGCAAAAGCACGGAGACCGGCAGCATCTTCTTCAACACCTTTGGCAAAACCTTGGTAAGCAAAATCAAATAGAGGTATCAGTTTTTTATCAGCGGCTAATTGAGCAAGCTCTTTCCATTCTTGTGCCGTTGGATCAATACCAGTAGGGTTATGACAGCAACCGTGGAATAGGACGATATCCCCTTCACTTGCTTGTGAAAGATCCGCCAGCATAGCGTCAAAGTCTTTGGCTTTAGTTTCAGCGTTATAGTAACGATATTCTGCAATTTCGATACCTGCTGCAGTAAATACGCCTTTATGGTTTGCCCATGTAGGGTTACTTACCCAAATTTTTGCACTATCAAGGTGACGTTTAATAAACTCACCGGCTACGCGAAGTGCACCTGTACCACCGGGTGCTTGCGCTGTTTTCGCTCGTTTTTCAGAGACAATAGTACTGTTTTCACCAAAAAGTAGTTTTTGAACCGCGACACCGTATTCCGCTGTACCTTCAATAGTAAGGTAAGACTTAGTGGTTTCGGTTTCAAGAATCGCTTGCTCGGCTTTTTTTACTGTTGCGAGAACAGGAGTCGTACCTTGCTCATTTTTGTAAATGCCAACACCAAGATTAATTTTATTATCGCGAGTGTCTTTTTTAAACTCTTCAGTTAAACCAAGGATTGGGTCAGCAGGCGCTGCGACTACTTTTTCAAACATGAGATTCCGTCCGTACTAATGTAATTTAAGGATAATGACCTTATTTATTTATACCTGTAGAAAATGGGCAAAACAATAGGTTTATGACTAATTTATCTGTGCAAGTCTATGCAATGCACTTATATCAAGTATTTATGAAAACGACGCACAAAAAAACCGCCAAAGGCGGTTTTTTAGATTAGGCGTTTATTTAGAAATTGGCGCTACGTGGTGTACGTGGGAATGGAATCACATCACGAACATTACCCATGCCCGTTACGTAAGACACAAGACGCTCGAAACCAAGACCAAAACCTGCGTGAGGCACAGTGCCGTAACGACGAAGGTCGCGATACCAACCCATGTGCTCAGGGTCGATACCCATAGCGATCATGCGTGCATCGAGAACGTCTAAACGTTCTTCACGTTGTGCACCACCAATGATTTCACCAATACCCGGTGCTAGGACATCCATAGCGGCAACCGTTTTGCCATCTTCGTTAAGGCGCATGTAGAATGCCTTAATGTCTTTAGGGTAGTTCTTAACAATCACCGGTGCCTTGAAGTGTTCTTCAGCAAGGTAGCGTTCATGTTCTGAAGACAAATCAATGCCCCATTCAACGTTGAATTCAAATTCACGGCCAGAGTCTTGTAGAATTTGAATCGCATCGGTGTAGTCCACTTGTGCAAAATCAGCATCAACAAACTGCTCTAGGCGAGTGATGGCTTGCTTATCAATACGCTGAGCAAAGAACTCAAGATCGTCACGACGCTCTTCAAGTACCGCTTTAAATACGTATTTAAGCATGTCTTCTGCCAGTTTCGCAGCATCATCAAGATCAGCAAAAGCAATTTCAGGTTCAACCATCCAGAATTCCGCTAAGTGACGGCTGGTGTTTGAGTTTTCGGCACGGAAAGTAGGACCAAAGGTGTACACTTTGCTTAATGCACAAGCGTATGCTTCGGCATTTAATTGACCAGACACCGTAAGGAAGGTCTCTTTACCAAAGAAGTCTTCGTTAAAGTCTACTTTACCTTGTTCGGTACGTGGTAGGTTTTCCAGATCCAGCGTAGAAACGCGGAACATTTCACCTGCGCCTTCTGCGTCAGAGGCGGTGATTAACGGAGCCGATGTCCAGAAGAAACCTTGCTCGTGGTAAAAACGGTGAATCGCTTGAGACAAACAGTTACGTACGCGAGCCACAGCGCCAATCACGTTAGTACGTGGACGAAGGTGCGCCACTTCGCGAAGGTATTCGATAGAGTGACGCGTCTTAGCCATAGGGTAAGTGTCTGCGTCTTCAACCCAACCCACAACGTTCACGTTGCTGGCCGCCAATTCGAAATCCTGACCTTTAGCCGGAGATTCAACGATAGTGCCCGTTACTTCTACAGAACAACCTGTAGTCAGTTTTAGGACTTCTTCGTCGTAATTGCTCAAATTATTTGGGACCACGGCCTGAATCGGGTCGAAACAAGAGCCGTCATAGATGGCAAGAAAAGAGATTCCAGCTTTGGAATCGCGACGTGAACGGATCCACCCACGAACAGTGACTTCACTGTTGACTGCTAGTTTTCCGTTAAGTACGTCTGTTACAGGCGCGTAAGTCATTAGGTTTAACTCTCCAATAGATGCTATTGAGAAATAGTAAAGAAATAGAAGGTATCAGTTTACCCGCCAATAATTTTGCATCAAGTATTGAGTAGCGATTTATTAGGAAATTTTTTTTAAGCGCTGTTTATTCGACCAAAATGAGAGAGCTGTCTTTGTAATGCTTCAATAATTTGCGCTGTTACCCCCCAGATAAAATGATGTTGATAGGGAATGGCGAACACTTTATGGGTGGCGGTTTTTAATTGAAAATGGCAATGGAATAAATTAGCCGCAGAAAAAAGAAATTGCGCGGGCACTTCAAACACCTCGGCTACTTCATTTGGGTCGGTCTTGACCTGATAATTAGCATCCACCAGAGCAACAAATGGAGTCACGGCAAATTGACTAATAGTGGCGATGGGCGGTAGGGCACCCATCACCGAAATCATGGAGGGTGGGATACCCACTTCTTCATAGGTTTCACGAATTGCCGTATTGCAAAGTTTCTTATCGCTTTGCTCAAACTTACCCCCGGGGAAGCTCACTTGGCCGGGATGATGCTTTAAATGTGCCGCACGCTTAGTCAATAGCACATTCAAAGTGTGGTTTCGTTCAACTAAGCAAATTAAAACGGCCGCAGGGCGCAGTTGATTGTGATCAAGAGAGCTTAACCGTTTTAGACTTAGAGAGTCATAATCAAAAGGCTCAACAAGCATAAATCGTTGTACAAATTCATTTTTGGTCATCTCACCCTCTACTTTGCGTAATGTTGCTCACTGACTTACTGTGATGAGTAGCGTGTGAACTGAACTATGTGAACTGCATTATGTGACTTATTCTAATATTGGCAGAATTTTCCCCAGTTTGTGCAAGGTTTCTTCATATTCCAGTTGGCACTCACTGTCGGCAACCAAGCCTCCGCCAGCCCAGGCGTGGATCTGTTGGTTCTCTGTGATTAACGTTCGAATAGTGATGCTGGTGTCCATATTTTGACAGCGACTAATATAACCAATACTGCCGCAATACACACTGCGACGATGAGGTTCCAGCTCTTCTATAATTTGCATCGCCCGTACTTTGGGCGCTCCAGTGATAGAGCCTCCAGGAAAACAAGCCCTTAATAGATCGTACACATCAAAACGACTATCGAGCTCACCGGTAACCGTACTCACTAAGTGATGAACCGCAGGAAAGCTTTCAATTTCAAATAAATGCGGCACTTTTACTGTGCCAGGGGCCGACACTCGGCCAATATCATTACGTAACAGATCAACAATCATTAGGTTTTCTGCCTGATCTTTTTGCGCCTGTTTTAAGTCATCAATTTGCTTTTGGTCTTCTATAGGGTCATTAAAGCGAGGTCGCGTTCCTTTAATGGGTTTGGTTTCTACCTGCATCTCGTGACAAAGCAGAAAACGCTCAGGCGAGACACTTAAAATAGCGTGTTGTGGCAGCCTGATAAAAGCGGAAAAGGGCGCTTGGTTTTCATCTTCAAGGGTTCGATAGGCTTGCCATTCGCTCCCTTGATAGTGTGCACTAAAACGCTGAGCCAGATTGATTTGGTAGCAATCACCCGATAAGAGATATTCTTGTACAGCAGCAAAACGAGTTTGGTACTCACTTCGGGTCATATTGGCTTGCCAAGGGCTATTTAAATGAAACTCTGCTTTGGTATGCGCATGGGACTGGTTTTGGGCATGGGTTACGGGTAAAGACTCAAGGTGTTCCCCAACCCAGTAGGCGCGCTGAAGTTTATGGTCAACAATGAGCGCTTTATCGTATAAACCCACCGCCATGTCTGGGGCGTGTAAATCTTTGTGGGCAATGCTGTCTATTTTTTCAATGCAACGGCCTAAATCATAAGCAAAATACCCAAGCCAACCACCAATAAAGGGATATTGCTGGGGGTTTTTAGCGTCGGGCAGATACTGCTGTTGCAATTGACGTAACAGCTCAAAGGGATCGGCACAAGATTGAGTGACCTTGTCACCCATTGTCACCTGATGGGTATCGGCAAAGGTTTCCACTGTTACAATGGGGTCAGCAACAAGGATATCGTAGCGACTATTGGGATGATCATCAGAGGCAGACCTAAGTAGCATGGCGTAAGGGCGTCGCTCCAGTTGTTCAAAGAGTTCAACAGCCAGGTTTTTTCGATAACTAACGGATAAGGTTTTAATATTTAAATCGGACATCTATCAAATTGCTTGAAATGTGACAACACCGTAAGGGTGAGTGTGGTTTGATATTCGCAGCAAGGGTATCATACATTTATCAATAGTTCAGAACGTGTGTTAAGTCTTTGACTGACCCGTAATATGAAATGGAATCCGACTGACTAAAAGGGCCTCGACGAATGACCGTAATTCGTAAGCAAGATCTCATCAGCAGTGTGGCAGATGCGCTGCAATATATCTCTTACTATCATCCGCTTGATTTTGTGCAAGCATTAGAAAAAGCGTATCACGCCGAGCAAAGTACCGCGGCGAAAGATGCCATTGCTCAGATTCTAATCAATTCGCGTTTGTCTGCCGAAGGGCATCGACCTATCTGTCAAGACACGGGCATAGTCACTTGCTTTGTTAATATCGGTATGAAAGTGCAGTGGCAAGATACCGATGTCACAGTACAAGACATGGTGGATGAAGGGGTAAGACAAGCCTACACCAATCCAGACAACCCGTTGCGAGCCTCTATTTTATTAGATCCTGCTGGGAAACGAATTAACAGTAAAGACAACACACCTGCTGTCGTGCACATCAATATGGTGCCGGGAGATAAAGTGGAGGTGCAAATTGCGGCGAAAGGCGGCGGTTCTGAGAACAAAACAAAAATGGTAATGCTAAACCCATCAGATGATGTGGGTGAGTGGGTCGAAAAAACCTTGCCGACTATGGGGGCAGGATGGTGTCCACCTGGAATGATAGGTATCGGTATAGGCGGAACGGCAGAAAAGGCGGCGGTATTGGCCAAAGAATCATTAATGGACCCTGTTGATATTCATGAGTTAATGGAACGCGGCGCGCAAACCACGGAAGAAAAAATGCGTTTGGATATTTTTGAGCGAGCCAACCGCACCGGTATTGGCGCGCAAGGGTTAGGCGGTTTAACCACCGTGGTGGATGTTAAAATTAAAACCGCTCCTACACATGCCGCATCAAAACCTGTTTGTATGATCCCAAACTGCGCCGCCACTCGTCACGTACACTTTACATTAGATGGCTCAGGTCCTGCCAAACTGACCCCGCCTAAATTAGAAGATTGGCCTGAAATTACTTGGGAAGCGGGGGCGAAAGCTCGCCGTGTCAATCTGGATTCCGTAACCCAGCAAGAGATTGAAACATGGAAAACAGGGGAGACGTTACTTCTATCAGGGAAGATGCTCACAGGCCGTGATGCGGCACATAAGCGCATTCAACAGCTCCTTGAAAGTGGTGAAGGGCTACCTGAAGGTGTTGACTTCAATGGCAAGTTTATCTACTACGTTGGACCGGTAGATGCGGTAGGTGACGAAGCGGTGGGGCCGGCCGGACCAACCACCTCTACCCGCATGGATAAATTCACTGATATGATGCTCTCACAAACCGGCATCGCAGGGATGATAGGCAAAGCGGAGCGCGGCGCACAAACAGTGGAGTTAATTAAACAAAATAAAGCGGTCTACTTAATGGCAGTAGGTGGCGCTGCGTATTTAGTATCAAAAGCCATTAAGAGCGCAAAAGTAATTGCCTTTGCAGAGTTAGGCATGGAAGCTATCTACGAATTTGATGTGCAAGATATGCCTGTAACGGTGGCCGTGGATTCCAATGGCGAAAATGCGCATCAAACAGGCCCCGATATTTGGAAAGTCAAAATAGCTGAAATGAACGAGTAATTTGTTTTAAGTTTGTACAAGCGCAATACTTGAGTGACGTTAACGGATAGGATCTGCATACTCGATGAAACCAAAGATTGCGCTTTTTACCGAGAATTCAGCGAGATAGCTGATACAATTAACAGTGACTCTATTTAACAGGGGATGTTATGCCACGTTTTGTAAAAATTCTTCAAATGATCGTTGCTATCGTTATTGGCGGCTTTCTTTGCTACGACTTAATTCTGAATGGAATTGCTATCTTTCATGAGAAATACATTACTATTACCATTGTATTGACATTACTTCTCGAATTGTCTCTATTTGTTATCTATAAGCTCATCGTAGATGATTAAATCTTGTTAATGTTGCGCTCTAACACTGGATATTTGGATTCGAATTCAATATCTTGAAGCTAGGAGCGTGATATGAACAAAATAACAAGCGAAGCAAAACAATTACTTAATAGAGGGCTGGATGCACACCTTAGAATTGGTGTCACCGGCCTTTCTCGTGCCGGAAAAACCGCCTTTATCACCTCATTTGTCGATCAACTGTTGCACACTTCGACCCATGATAACCTACCGCTACTTACCGCAAGTCGTGATGGACGATTACTAGGTGCAAGACGAGTACCGCAAAAAAACTTGCTTACGGCCCGCTTTAATCTCGATGCTTCTTATGAGTCGCTACGGGCGACGCCCCCTCAGTGGCCTACGCCCACTCGTGACGTGAGTGAGATTCGCATTGCCATCAAATACAAACCACGCAGTAAAGCCCGCAAATTACTCAGTCGTAACGCCACTTTATATCTTGATCTAGTGGATTACCCAGGAGAGTGGTTGCTTGATCTTCCTATGTTAGATATGGACTTTACTCATTGGTCACAACAACAGATTCACCGTTTACGGCAAATAGACTTGCCTGAGGTAAAGGCTTGGCTTGAGCGTGCTGCAACACTGGATTTACTCGCCGAACAAGACGATAAGTTAATTAATCGTGTAGCAACAGAATTTACCCAATTACTGCTGAGCCTAAAATCTCAAGGTTATCAGCTCATTCAACCGGGACGATTTGTGTTACCGGGTGAACTTGCCGAGGCACCAGTCGTGCTGTTTTTCCCTTATGTGAGTGAAGAAAAGCCCGCCAAGGGCTGCGCGCTTAGTTTGTTGGTTAAGCGTTATCAAGAGTACCAATCACAAGTGATTAAGCCGTTTTATCGTGATTACTTCTCGTCATTTGATCGGCAGATTTTGCTGGTGGATGTCCTAACGCCACTCAACCAAGGGGAGCACGCTTTTTGTGACATGCAAATCGCATTAACAGAAATCATGAAAAGCTTTAGCTATGGTAAAAATGGTTTGCTGCGCCGTTTGTTTTCCCCACGCACGGATAAATTGCTGTTTGCTGCCACCAAAGCCGACCACATTACCCCAGATCAGCACGCTAACTTGAATTTGTTACTGCGCCATTTGGTGCAACCCATTTGGCAGCATGTTTCTTTTGAAAGTGTTGCGATGGAGTGCATTCCATTTGCCTCTATTCAATCCACCGATACAGGGTTTGTTGAGCAAAAATCAGGGGCAACGCCGGTGATACATGGCACCACATTGGAGGGGGAGTCTGTGACTTTGTACCCAGGTGAGGTGCCAGCGACGTTGCCGAAAGCGGATTTTTGGCAAAAACAAGGCTTTGATTTTTCAAGTTTCAGACCAAAAGATGCGCTAGAAACACAACCATTACCTCATATAGGTATGGATAAAGTGATGCAGTTTTTATTAGGTGATAAATTAAGGTAGCGCTGTGAGCGAATATAAACAAAAACAAGTTTTTTCGGCAACGTCTGATGCGTTTTCGTCGCAAAAAAGTGCGAAGCAACCGGCTTCGTCTAAAGAGGATCCCCGCCAATTCGGTGATGACTTATTTGCTGATGGTGCCAATACGCAGCCTGAGCCAGATTTAAGTGCAAAACAAACGTTTGCCGAGCATGAGTTTATTAAAAGTGACCCCTTAGTTGCCTCACAGCAAGAGGGCGCTGCAGATGACATTGAAGAGAAAGTACAGACCTTATTTACTAAAAAGAAAGTGCCCCTTAAATGGAAATTATTATTTGCTACCTTGGGCACTTTGAGCGCATGGCAGTTAGTGGATTCAGTGATTCATTCCTTTCAATCAATGGATTATTTAGGGCTCGCATGGAGCGCCTTATTAAGTGGTGGCGCGCTCATTGGTGCAGGCGCACTGCTTGGCGAACTTATCAAAATGCGCCGTTTACGCCGTCAGGGTGATACTGTGATGAAAGCGCAACAGATCTTTGATGAAAATGGTTATGGTAAGGCCAGTGCATTTTGTGATGCCTTATCTCGTAGCTTAACGGCGAAAGGTGTGGAAAATGTAGGCTTATCGCAGTGGTCACAACACTGCACCGATAACCACTCCGACCGTGACACTCTTGAGCTGTATCAGGGCTATGTGTTGTCGCCAATTGATGAAAAAGTGAATAAAGCCATTGCTAAATATTCGTCGGAAGCGGCGGTCATGGTGGCAGTTAGCCCATTAGCCGCTGTAGATATGATGCTGGTTGCGTGGCGTAATATTTCATTAATTAACCGAATCGCCAAAGAGTACGGTGTTGAGTTGGGTTACTGGTCGCGTATTCAGTTATTACGATTAACCTTGATGAATATGGCTGCCGCAGGGGGCACGGAGCTGGCTCTGGATGCAGGAATGGATCTGCTATCGATGGATTTAACCGCAAAATTATCAAGTCGCGCCGCTCAAGGTGTTGGGGTGGGGTTATTGACCGCTCGATTGGGAATAAAAGCGGTACAATTGATGAGACCCATCCCATTTTCTGAGGGAAACCAATTGCGCCTTAAAGATGTACGCGATCAGGTTTTTCTTTCTGTTAAGCATCGTTTACAAAATTCTGAGAGCTCTGACTAGGGTTAAACCCTTATAAAACTTGATATTACTTGACTGAAACGGCCTTCTGCTAGACACTCATGTAAACATTATTGAACACTAGAGAGTCGGACGTGCGTTTAGAAGTATTGTGTGAAGATCGCTTAGGTTTAACTCGCGAACTATTAGATATATTGACCTCACAAAATTTGGACTTGCGAGGGATAGATATTGACCCCATAGGCATTATCTACCTAAATTGTCCCGAACTCGATTTTGACTCTTTTAGCAGTTTAATGGCGCAAATTAGGCGAATTGATGGTGTCTCCGATGTGAGACGCATTCAATTTATGCCCAGTGAACGAAAAAATACAGAACTGACCGCTGTGTTGGATAATTTGTCTGAGGCGCTGCTTTCTGTGAGCCTTAATGGTCAAATTGCTATGGCCAATCAAAAGGCCAAACAGCTGTTTCACAGTTTCGTGCCGTCGTTAGTGGGGGGAACGATTGGGCAGATCTTACCTAAATTCCCTTATCAATCGTGGCTAGATGAATCTGCAACCAGAGAAAAGCATAACATCGTTGTCTCTGGCATCGATTATCTACTGGAAGTGATTCCTGTTCATTTACAACAAAATAACGACACCGCCGTTCATACCAGCACCGTTTTTCAACTCAGACCATCGCGTCATAATATGGGAAACATTGAGTCAGTCGCCGATCATGACCCTCTTGGCTTTGAACATTTTGTGGGGGTGTCAAATCGCCACAAAGCGTTGATAACACAAGCTAAAAAACTGTCTATGTTAGATCAACCTTTACTCATTGAAGGGGATACGGGCACTGGCAAAGAGATGTTAGCCCGTGCCTGTCACGCTCGCTCACACCGAGCCAATAATCCGTTTATTGTATTAAGCTGTGCATCTATGCCAGATGATGTGGCCGAAACCGAACTGTTTGGTCATGCGGAAGGGGCGCTGAATCAAGGAAAACCTCATAAAGGTATTTTTGAAAATGCCGATGGTGGCACCGTATTTTTGGATGAAATTGGCGAAATGTCCGCGCATCTGCAAAGCAAGTTATTGCGCTTTTTACAAGATGGCACGTTTAGGCGTGTCGGTGAAGACAATGAAGTGAGTGTGGATGTGCGGGTGATAGCCTCAACCAAGCATACTTTAGAGCAGTTGATGGAGCTAGGTACTTTCCGTCAAGATTTGTACTTTAGACTGAATGTGCTCAATTTAAATATACCTCCATTACGAGAGCGTACCTCCGACATAGCGCCACTGCTTGATATGCTATTGCTTAAACACAGTAGCCAATTGGGCATTGAAAAGCCCACATGTTCAGCAAGCCTGATGGATGCCTTAAACAGCTACATGTGGCCGGGTAATATACGCGAGCTAGACAACGCCGCTCTTCGCGCATTGACCGAACTTGACGGAATTGAACTCACCACTCACCATTTTCATTTGCCTACTTTAGATAATTTACATCATGGGCAAGGGAAGATTGATATGGAAGGCTCCCTTGAGCAAATTATGAAACGTCATGAGTCTCAGGTGCTAGACAAACTGTATCAAGCATTTCCATCAAGTAGAAAGCTGGCTAAACGTTTAAATGTGTCTCATACCTCCATTGCCAATAAGCTTCGTGATTATGATATTGGGAAAAAGTAAGGGAATGTTTTGTAGTTTTGAACCGACCATTATTCACCAAAGTACTTCCATATCAGAGCCCACGTTACGCGCTGTAGGGCATAGTGATGCTAAAATGCTGTGTGACTACTTTGTACGTAACCGAGAATTCTTTAAACCTTGGGATCCTGTTAGAGATGAACATTTTCATACAGTTTCAGGGTGGAAACATAAAATTACCCTATTAAAAGAATTGGAGGAAAACCAGCAAGGCTTGTTTGTGCTGATCCTTGACCCGCTGGAAAGTAAGGTATTGGGTGTGGTGATTTTTAGTCAGATCATTGGTTATCCTTATCATAGCTGTCATCTTGGCTACTCTTTAGATGAACAGGCGCAAGGGAAAGGGCTGATGAACTACAGTCTGAAAATGGCTTGCGATTATGTTTTCCGCTCTTTTAACGTGCATAGAATTCAGGCCTCTTATCTTAGTCAAAATCAACGAAGTGCAAATGTATTAAAGCGCGTAGGCTTTGAAGAAGAAGGGGTAGCAAGGCAGTACCTTTTGATCGATGGCCACTGGCAGGACCATGTGCAGTCATCATTAATTAATCAACATTGGGAAGAAGCATGCAAAGATTAAATCAGCAGTTAGAAATGTTGAAAGAGATCGACCAATTAAAAAATGTTCTAAGACGTACCCGAGTGAAAAGCGCTCAAGGCCGCTTAGAAAATAGTGCCGAGCACAGCTGGCATGTGGCCACCATGGCGCTATTAACTCAAGAGCACGCCAATAGTCAGGTGGATATCAGCCGCGTACTCAAAATGTTACTTTTGCATGATATTGTGGAAATCGATGCGGGAGATACCTTTGTGTATGACGCCGTCGCATCCAAAGAACAACAACAAAATGAGTTGCAGGCTGCCGATAGACTGTTTCGTTTTTTACCGGATGATCAGAGCATAGAATTACGCAGTATATGGGATGAGTTCGAAGCTGCCATTTCCGATGATGCTAAGTTTGCTAAAGCATTAGATCGCTTTATTCCAATGTTTTTGAACTATCATAATCAAGGGCAAAGCTGGGTTGAGCATCAAGTGAAGCGCAGCCAAGTGATCGCCATTAATAGTCGCATTCAGCAGGGCTCCGAAACCCTATGGCAGAAAGCGCTACAAATAATAGACGAAGCCGTGGAAAACGGCTGGTTAAAAGATGAGTAATATGGACTATATATCTTTAGATGACTATTCCCGTAAGTGGATCTTTACCCACCAATCCATGCCTATTCCAGAGCAAGATTTAGCCGCCATTCTGCCTATGAGCCAAGGTAAAAGTGCGCAGTTCTGGAAAGATAACGTCAGCAAGCAAAGTCCAGACGCCGAACGCATGAGTAGCCAAGATTGGCCAACCAGAGACGCAAACTGGTCCAATTCGGTTAACTGGATGAGCCAATGGGAGTCGGATAACGAAGAGTTGCCAACAGAGATTACCGAACACATCGATTGGCAAGATGATGTCACCGTCTATTTTTGCTACGAAAAATACAACGTAGTGCAAACAACATGGGCGATATTCAAAAAACATTGGAAGAACTTCCTATTTTTCGATGATGGCCCAATCCTACTCGGTCGCCGTCGCAAACAAGCCTTGTGGTTTAGCACCGATGGGCAAGTTAAATTAGGCAATCGCCCTTAAGTGAGTTTATAGCTGTAGTGACGGCATAGAAGCTACTGCGTACAATGCGTACAGTGTTTATGAAAAAACACACTGTAAAATACGGATGGCAAATACTAGGTGAAACAAACAGCCAGACAACCGTAATCACCCTAATGAAGGCGGTTGGCTAGCTGTTTATATTGTCAGTTAAAACAGCGACACATACTCCCCATATCCCATTTCAGCTAACTGCTCTTTAGGTATAAATTTAAGTGCCGCTGAGTTGATGCAATATCGTAAACCCGTTGGCTCAGGGCCATCTTCAAATACGTGCCCTAGATGGGAATCCCCAAAGCGGCTTCTAAGCTCAATGCGAGTATAAAATAGAGATTTATCCTTGTGCTCGGTGATGAATTGCTTGTCTATGGGTTTAGTAAAGCTTGGCCAACCTGTGCCAGAGCGGTATTTATCGGTGGAGCTGAAAAGGGGTTCACCGGATACGATATCCACATAGATGCCTGGTTTTTTATTATCCCAATATGGGTTTTTAAAAGGGCGCTCAGTGCCATCTTGTTGCGTCACGTAATATTGCACCTTGCTTAACTGCTGTTTTAATTGCGCATCACTTGGCTTACTGTATTTTTTAGCGCGAGAAGATGGACTTTGCACGGCTGCTGCACCATCAATCATTGATATTAAGGTGACGCCATTGCTTTGTCGGTCTTTACCAAAAATCGAGTCTAGGTAGTTATCTCGGCCCGATGCATGTCGATAGTATTTATATCGAATGGGGTTTTTCTTGTAATAATCTTGGTGATACTCTTCTGCCTTCCAAAATGTGCTGTATGGAATGAGCTCTGTTTTTAAAGGCTTTTTAAATACCCCTAACGCATCCACGTCTTTGATAAATTTGGCCGCGATATCGTATTGTTGTTGGTTATGATAGAAAACGGCAGGGCGATAGTGGCGACCACGATCCACAAATGAACCTTGGTCATCGGTTGGGTCCATATGACGAAAGAGTTGATCGAGCACTTGCCTATAACTGAGTTTATCGGCATCAAAGGTGAGCTGAATGGCTTCAATATGTTGCGTTTTTCCGGCGGACACTTGTTTGTAGGTTGGGTTTGTTTGAGTGCCACCAGCATAGCCTGAAATTACATTGATGACGCCGGGCAATTTTTCTAAGTCAGACTCAGTACACCAAAAGCAACCACCGGCCAGTGTGGCGGTTTCAATATTGGTGGCAGTGTCCATTGCTGTTGTCGATGTACTGTCTTTGGCTAAAGTGCTTGCCGGTATCAGCCAAATAAATGGTGAAGCAATGATAATGGCTAACAGTGTGCTATACAGTCGTTTCATACAAACCTCGTATCCCTTGCGTAAGTTGTCTTTATATTAGAACGCTGCAATCGACAAAAAATTTCATGCCAATAAATTGAGTGTAGTTTTCAGGTATACGAAGGGAAAGGGGAGCGAGATTGAAATGAGGGGAAAATACTTAGTTACCCTGTCACGTTGACAGGGTAAGCATAAGTTCAATATGAAAGTAACCGTAATGGGTAACTGTTACTCATCTCGAAGCAGTTGTAGACCAGCTGGCAGGGTATCGCCAAAGGCTTTTTGTGCTTCTTCTTGGTTAAAATCTTGTTTGGTTTCAAGTAACTGCAGCCAAGTTTGCGGAACTTTACTGTGCGTGATTTTTGCCACTATGTCCGCGCGAAGCTCAGCTGGAATATCCAGTGTTCTATCACCCGTTTTACCACCCATCATCACAGCTGCAAAAGCCGCCATGGTTTGCTTATTCCAATCAAGCTCCAGTAAGCGCACAATCCACGCTTGTACTTCAGCAACTGGAATGACATTGTGTTGACTGCCGTATAACGGGCGTCGGTTGCCTAGACGCGCTAACGCCCACCAATGTGCATCGCGGTACTGTTCATTATGAGTGGCTTTACTCATAAACCAATTTGCCAGCAGGGTTTTATCTTCAAAGTGCAAGCGCTCCAGAGAAGCCGATAATCTCACCATACCTTCATAGCCATGTTCATGGGCGGTTTTGGCTGATTGCGGGTTTTTCAATGCACCAGGGTGTAAGTATTTAGCAATGTCAGCAAGAATGTTCTCTTGTTGCTCTTGATTTAAACCGCCACTGACACGGCGCCAGAATACCCACCAATCACTCCAACCTTGTTGATTCTTAAACTGGATACCTTGCTGGTATAACGGCCAAACTTGTTCCATACGCCATGAGTCTACAGGGTCACCAAAGCCCGGTCTTAGGCTAAATCCAGCAAGACGAAGCCAGTTCTTTTCATGAGGTTCAGAGCGACGGCGACGTTTTTTACCCAAGGCTAAAGCATCAAACAGATGGCGAGAGGTCATGAGATCCCACTGCTCGCGTTTACCTAAATTGCGTTCTAATTGTTTAGGTAACAGTTTGATTTGTTTGGTGTCGGTCTGTTTTTTACTGCCGCTATATAAAGTGGAAATCAGAGCTTTTGATTGTTGTAAATTGACAGGGATCTCCTGCTCTTTCACCGTCTTCTGATTGCGCACTTCAAACTCTACTTGCCAGCGGTTTTCATCGTTGTTGATGTCAACACACTCAAGTTGTAGGGTTCCCACTTCGGTGAGTTTACTACTGAGTTGCACTTCCACACGCCGTTTTTGATTTGCAGATAAGTGCTCATCATTTCCACTGTCTAGCGAGGCGACATAAGGGGGCAGTGCTTGCATTAAATCACTATCAACCCCATGCAGTGAGCCATTGTTGGGAATGGACGCATCACTGAGAGCATCTACTGTGGTGGTGAGCAAGTTAAAGCGCACGGGCTGATCTAAAGTGAGGGCAAAACGTCTTCCCGTTAAACGGATTTCAGTGCCTTCTTCGGCCCCTTTACCAAGTAAACAGAGTGCTTGGCTTTTTTTACTTGGTAGATGTAAAAAATAAGAGCGGGGACTACCACCACCGATTTTTAGTTGTGCCCCGCGACGGGCTTTACTGTAAGCCACAGCGCCATAGGCAACGGCATAATCTGGATGCGGGTTATCTAACAGCGTGACCGCATCACCGCGCCAATGTTCTAGCACACCGAGCATACGTTGCTTGATTAACGGGCTATTAAATGCACCGCCATTAACCAAGAGGGCAACGGGGATTGCCTGGGTATTTTGTGACAGGGTCTTTTGTGATTGAGCATTGAGTGCATCTTGGCAAGCGGCTTGGTGCTGTGTTAAAAACTGTGCCACATGTTTAGTCACCGCAGGATCAGACACATAAGGCAAGCCAAATTCAACCACGGCACTGCGTTTATGGCTAGGCAGTTGATCCAATTCAATATTAGGGAAAAAACCTTCTAAACCAAGTTGTTGCACTTCTTGTTTGCTAATAGCAACGCTGCGCGCACCACCAATTAAACGCGAACCGCCACCCAAAATAGTGACTTTACCTTCTTCTGGAGCATCTAGGCTAAGTAAACTCTCTTTTACCGCTCGGGTTTGTGAGATGAGTTTGCCTAATGCTTGAGCTTTCATCGGGGTTTTATTGTTGAGTTTTTGCTCGCTGATGTGCGCTAGCGCCAAATCAATATTATCGCCACCCAGCATTAAATGCTCACCTACACCAATACGGCTTAGGCTTAACTGACCATCGGTATAGTTGGCTTTGATCAAACTAAGATCCGTAGTACCGCCACCCACATCACAAATTAAGATGAGTGGGATATCAGAAAGATCGGGATTATCTTGCTGTTCGAAGCGGGCATACCAGTCATAGCAAGCCGCTTGTGGCTCTTCAAGTAATAGAACGTGACTTAGATTGGCAAGCTTGGCCGCTTTGAGAGTTAAGTTACGCGCCGTTTCATCAAAAGAGGCCGGAACGGTGATCACCACTTCTTGCTCTTCTAAAGGATGACTGGGATTGCGATGATTCCATGCGTGGCGAATATGATTTAAGTAACTGGCACTGGCAATCACAGGGGAGACTTTTTCGACATCATCAGCACCTGCCCAAGGTAAGATGTCAGACTCGCGATCCACATTGTTATGGGAGAGCCAACTCTTGGCACTGCATACTTGACGACCTTCTACTTGAGAGCCCAGTTCCCGAGCCCACTCACCAATGATGACATGCTCAATATCACCATCAACCGCAGGCTGTGTCCATGGCAGTTGCAGGGCATCTTGTGAAAATTGCGAAGGGGTAGCATGAAAGCGAAAAGAGGGCAGCTGAGGGCGACGAGCCACTTCACCTTGCCCCACTAATTGGTCAATTTCAAATAGTTGCAGGGGTGAATCTTTTAAAGGTTCACTGTTTTCACAAAAGGCAACCACAGTGTTGGTGGTGCCAAGATCGATGCCGACCAGAAAGCGAGATTTTTTTGACGGTGCCATAGTTAACTCAAAGCCAGAATAGAATGAACAGCACTGAATGAACCAGTGCTGTTGGAGGAATTATAGATAATAATTATAGGCTAAACAGAAGGGGATTCTTCACGAACGCTAAACTCTACATGCCATTTCTGTCCATTATCTTGAGCGATAGCTTCAAGATACAAGGTGCCAAGTTCGGTAACGCGAGAAGCCAGTTTCACCGCTACAATTTCACCCACTTCACGACCTTCTTGAGCATCTAAAGTGACTTGAATTTCAGGCAACTCATCCAACTCATTATCTTGCCAATAATCCAAATGGGTACCCGCATTGTCATCACGACGCACGGTGGAGCCGTAAAACTGAAAATGCACAGGCTGACCAATTACCAAGCCAAACTCTTGACTCGGTACGTCTGCCGCGGAACCTTCTTCCATACCAAATGGTGCCACACAAAGGGCTTCCATCGGCGGAGCCATTCCTGGAATAGCCGGCATGGCGCTTTCAATACCCACATAATAGCTAGAAGCGATACCGCCGCGAATGCGAACGCCGTTACCGAGACGCACTTGACCGTAATAAGCCGCGCCTGATGATACGGCGAGATCAAGATCAGAACCCAGTAAAAGTTTCGCTTGCGGTGCGTCAGCGCCAGATAACCAAAGGTTAATGACTTCAAATAAACGCTCAGAAAGGGCGTCGGCTTTTAATACGCCACCATTAAATAAAATAGCGGTAGGCTTAATAAACTCAGGCTTATCAGAGCCAAACATGCCGCCAAAGACATCGGCCGTTGATTCCGCTTGTTTGCTAAGGAAAGCGGCAATGTGACGTGTTACGCCGGCATCTTGAGCGTAAGGTAGACCCATTTGAGTTAATGCGCCGCGACGCGCCTGTTTAGGATGTTCATCAATATCCACAACAGGGAAGAAACCATCAACTAAAGTTTGCTGTACCTCTTCACCGGTTAGCTCTGTTTTTAATGTGCTACCCATTAGCTTTGAGCCACGACTTGGGATAACAATCGGCACAGAGTTTAGCTCTTTGTCGTTTAATAGGGCTTCTTTGGCATCACGACAGGCGTGGACTATGGCTTGAATTTGCCAAGGTTGTAGATCTTTACCTTGCTGCGCCATTTTCACTTTTATGCGGTAAGCTAAAGCGAGATCCATGTTGTCACCGCCCAGTAAGATATGCTCACCAACAGCGACACGTTCTAGAGTTAAGTTGCCGTCTTCTTCGGTCACCGCTACTAAAGATAAATCGGTAGTACCGCCACCCACATCGACCACTAGAACCACATCGCCAACGCTCAATTGGTTGCGCCAGTCGTCACCGGTCTTTTCAATCCAGTTATACAGCGCCGCTTGTGGCTCTTCTAGCAGGGTGAGATGATGCAGGTTTAGATTACGTGCCGCTTCTGCTGTGAGATCCCGGGCTGCAGGGTCAAAAGAGGCGGGAACGGTAATGGTAACATCTTGATCTTGCAATAAGTGTTCAGGATGCTGATGATTCCAAGCTTGCATCAAGTGCTCAAGATAAAGCTCTGTAGCGCGCAAAGGCGAAATTTTACTTATTTCTTCAGGACTGCCCGCGGGTAAGAAGGCTTCACGTCGGTTAACGGCAGCATGTCCAAGCCAAGATTTTGCGCTCGCAACTAAACGAATAGGGGTCTTGCTGCCCAATTTTCTTGCCACCGAACCGACTAGAGCTTCCGGAGAGTCTGTCCATGGCAGTGTACGTGAGCCTGCGCCCATTTCGTGTTCGCTAGGCTGGTAAATAAATGAGCCCAGTTGGTTGTGATTTTCTACTTGCCCTGGCGCACTCAGTTGGGCGATAGGCATCACTTGAACTTTGCCGTCTTGTTGTTGCTTATCAACAAACGACAACACACTATGAGTAGTACCTAAATCGATACCAACGATATATTTTGAAGATTCAGTCATTAAAGCTCAACCTCAGCTGGCGCAATAATTGTTGCGTTATAGTTTTCTGCAAGTTTTGGAAGCTCAATTTTATCCGCTTTCCAACCTTTATGGATGAGCACGCCATTGAAAGGTGCACTACCTGTCACGTTACCCACCAAACGAATTTGCTGAGGATCAAAACCCTCAACAATGTGAATGTTGCTTTCTTCTGATTCACTGCGTACAGGAGACAGTGACACATAATCTTTCAGTACTTTTTGGCCACCGCTATGGATAACACGCGCCGCCGCACCTACTTCGTCATCGGCAAAAGAGGAGATGTCTTCTTTTAGGAAATCCACAAGACGCGCTTCTTGTTGTAAAAGAGACAACAATTGCAGTGCCGAGTCCGTTGAGGCTGTTTTCAGCTTTGATTCCACTTCAACAACTTTCTCAACCACTTTTTCAACTTCAACAATTTTTTCAATTTCGACAATTTTTTCGACCGGTTTTTCTACTTCGACGATTTTCTCAACCGGTTTTTCGACGATCTTTTCTATGGTCTTTGGCTTACGTGCAATGGCAATAGCAAGTAGGACAACACTGGACGCAGCCAAACCTGCATGCAGCATATCAAACGTAGTCAGTGGCACGGATAGGTCGATGATCATGATTTCAGTCTCATTAGATAAGGTAATGGAAAAGGTAATTGCTCTAAATGTGCGGGTTAACTAAGAGAAATTCAAGGTGTTAAATGAATTTAGTTGGTGATTGAGTGTGTCAAATTAAGGTAAACTTAGCGACAATTAAACCCGATTATGAACAAGATTTAATGAACTATAACCGAGTTGTTTGTTTTGATTTAGAAATGTGTTGCTGGAATGAAAACGGCAAGGGCATAACTGGTGAAATCATCGAAATTGGCCTAGCTGAAATCGACCTCGCCAAGCAAGAAATAGTAAAACGTGCTCAATATTATGTGAAGCCTGATCACGATGAAGTCTCCAAATTTTGTGTTGAGCTCACCGGTATCACCCCTCGCACCATAGAAAAGCAGGGACGCCCTTTGCAAGCGGTGATGAAATCTATGGTGAAAAACTTTGGCGGCGCCAATAAAATTTATGCCAGTTGGGGACGAGACGACCTCATCTTTAAAGAAGAATGTTTGGCAAAAGGCATAGACTTTCCCTTTGTTGAGTTTGTCAATCTGGCCACTTTATATCGCATGCAACATCGTCTTAAAGATAAACGCATAGGGCACAAAGCGGCGCAACAAGCCCTTAATATTGATTGGGAAGGGCGTCAACATTCTGGTTATGTTGACGCTTACAATCTTGCAAAAATTGCCTTAGTGATGTTGTAAAACATGACGAATGCTCTGTATTACTCACTCGCACCAAGCATCATAAATGAAGCATGGTGAGACACTTAAAGAGGCGGTTGCACTTCGAGTTTGGTTTTCACAAAATCGCTATGATCCACATAGATAAGCTCAGCCGCTTTCCTAATGACCGACTCTTCAATGGGATCGAGCACCCCATCAGCATAGGCCACAGTCCACATCGCTTTGATTAATTCGTTGCGCTGCTCACGAGGCAAATCTCTTAATTGAGAAGTGAAGTCGTACAGTGATACGGATTGCTCCGCTTGTTGACGTGCGTTGGCTAACAAAGCGGTCGTTTCTTCAGTAGAAAGATCTAATAACTTTTGCAACATTTGTCGCTCAGCCGTAATTTCACTGGGATCTTGCGTATGATCGGCAGCGGTGACCTCGCACAGTAGTGCCGCCATGGCTAATTTTGGTTGTGCTTTACTATGCCCAGCAAGATCGTTGCCATCTAACAGCTTTTTAAATACAGATTGAAGCGTATTAAACATACGTTTTCCTCGTAACTTGTAGTAACACCTTATTATATGCAGTAGGAAAGGGAATGAAGTCAATAACGAAAATTGCAAAACTATTTTGGAGTCAGTCATGCCGCCGTTAGGTTTATTTGAAACCTCAACCCTTTTAGCCATGCTGTTGATCTTTCTTGGCGCATTCGTTCAGACCTCAATTGGTTTTGGCTTAGCCATAGTGTCCGCGCCCTTGCTATTTCATCTATCTGTAGAGTATATACCCACACCAATTTGTTTGGTTGGGTTGTTTATTTCGGTGATTACCGCCCTTAAATATCGCACTAATATCAGTATTGGTGGTTTAAAAATGGCGTTATACGCTCGGGTGCCAGGCTCCATTGTTGGCGGTATCATCTTGCTTTACGTTTCAGCCAGTATGCTGTCACTGGCATTGGGTGTCTTTGTACTTATGGCTGTATTAATCAGTGCCTTGCCATTTCGGATGGAACCTACGGGTAAGCGTATGTTAGTGGCGGGTTTTCTGTCTGGATTTATGGGAACCAGTTCAGGTATTGGTGGTCCGCCTATGGCGCTTTTGTTGCAGCATCAAGATGCCAATAACCTACGGGGCAATTTATCGGCCTTTTTTGTTTTCAGTTCGATTATTTCTTTGTTGGTATTAATGGCGGTAGGGCGATTTACACAGCAACATCTCATTATGACGATCCCCTTGATACCCAGCGCATTTTTGGGCTACTGGAGCGCAATGCGTTGTGTGAAGTATTTATCAAAGGTATGGATGAGACGCTGTTCATTACTGTTGTGTGCTGTCAGTGGTAGCTATGCCATTTGGCAAGGGCTTTTTTGATCCTAAGTTAATGATTAAATAGTAATAAAACACAACTTTATGCACAACAGTGCCTATACTGGTAGTGATGTTAATCTCAATGCTATTGGCAAGGATGCTATGAATACAGTGACACCCTCTACGTTTTATAATTTAAGGCTTACTTATTTAAAGTGTACTCATGCAAAGTTTATGCGCTCAATGCTGGTCAGTTCAGCGCTTGTGAGTTTTTCCCCAGTGATGGCCGAAGAAACAGACAATGCCTTGCCCTTAGAGCATGATACCCCCATAGCATCCCCAAACCCCGAGCAAACATGGGGTTTGGCTGGCATCGTCCGCTCAGCTTCTGTGCCGTATGTGAATGTGCTCGGTTTAGATGATGCCGAACGGGTCAGCACTTTTATTCCAATGCTCTATTTTGAAAATGACTATATCTACGTAAAAGGACTTACTGTCGGGGGGTATGTATATAAACCGCAACACAGTGATTGGAATGTATCGCTATTGGGACGGCTGCGCTTTGTTGATATCCCTGCGGAAATCCAGAATGAATATGGTGCAGATGAGTTTGATATGGGGATTCGTGCCCAATACCAATACAGTGAAGATTGGTTTGCTTATTCCGAGTTAATGACAGAAAAACACGGTAATTGGTATACAACGCTTGGCACGGAAGGAGAATATGTATTTGGGGATGTGACCCTGCAACCCCATGCCAGTTTGCGTTTGAAAAGCCGCGATTTTAACAGCGCCTATTATGGCCTTGGCCTTGAAGAAGTGGATGCTGGAGTGGATTATTTTGCCGGCATTCGAGCCAATTATCATGTGGTGTCCAATCTGTATTTATTGGGGGCAGTCAATGTGCATGTTTTGGATAACAACGCCAAGGATGCCTTTATCATTGATAGCCAGTTACAGACGGAATATTACTTAGGAGTTGGTTTTTTCAATAACCCCGATAAAAAGCGCAAATCCCATTTATCCAATAAACCTTACTTGAGAGTGGCCCATGGTTGGGGCACGCCATCCAATTTAGGGGATATTATTGGGGGTGATATTGAAGATGATCCCTATAACAGTCAGCTTACTTCACTATTTTATGGACACCCGCTTACTGACAGTTTGTTTGGTTTGCCGCTGGACATCTACTTAACGCCAGGCTTTGCATGGCACTGGAGCCATCAAGATCAAGCCTCAAGTCAAGAGTATATCTTAGCCATTAAAGCCTATTACACCTTTACCTGGCCGTTTGATTGGCGTTTTGGGGTAGCTGAGGGCATGTCTTATACCTCGAAGATTAACTCATTAGAGAAAAACGAGTTTGCTGATAAAAACTATGAACCTAATAACTTCTTAAACTACTTAGACTTTTCATTGGATGTGAATTTAGGCTCAATGTTTAACGCTCGGTCAATGGATAAGGTGTGGTTAGGATATTCTATTCATCACCGCTCTGCGATTTTTGAAAAATCCTCACAATATGGCCGCATCAAAGGGGGCAGTAATTATAATTCGGTGTACGTACAATTTGATTTTTAGCGCCGTATGTTTTGATTGTACATAAAATTATTAGCTCAACTCAGTTCGCTATTAAGGCGCAGGCAAATGCTCTGCGCTTTTTTTATGATTGTTGTGATACACTTTACCCAGTTTCACCTTTCACAGTTATCAGTTCGGAATTGTTTTGACCCAATCTCATCCTCACAAACAGACAAACACCGCATCTTCATTAAAATCAGCCCTCAATGAGTGCATGATTAAGGATCGCTTTCGCCTCTTTAAACGCATTCAAGGTGCCAGTCGCATCAAAAAAGAGAGCGCCAAAAGTGCGGTGTTTGATGAAATCGCTTTAGACATTGCCAAGTCAATGATGACGGTAGAATCCCGTCGTGCTAACACTCCCCATATAGACTATCCGGAAATATTACCGGTTAGCCAAAAAAGACAAGATATCAGTGATGCCATTGCTCATCATCAAGTAGTGATAGTGGCCGGTGAAACGGGGTCGGGTAAAACCACTCAGCTTCCGAAAATTTGCGCAGAGTTAGGGCGTGGCAAAAATGGGCTTATTGGCCATACTCAGCCACGACGATTAGCTGCGCGATCAGTGGCCAGTCGCATTGCCGAAGAAATGCAAACGCAATTGGGTGAGTTTGTCGGCTATAAGGTTCGTTTTAACGATAAGATCAGCGAAAATACGCAAATTAAGCTGATGACAGACGGTATCTTATTAGCGGAAATACAACACGACCGCTATTTAAATCAATACGACACCATCATCATAGATGAGGCGCACGAGCGCAGCCTCAATATCGATTTTATCTTAGGCTACCTAAGAAATATCTTACCGAAACGCCCCGATTTAAAAGTGATTATTACCTCGGCAACCATCGATCCCGAGCGGTTTTCTAAACACTTTAATAACGCGCCAATTATAGAAGTCTCCGGGCGCACTTATCCTGTCGATACCCGTTATCGTCCACTTTCTGGTGATGACGATGAAGATCGAGATCAGCTACAAGGCATTTTTGATGCGGTGGATGAACTGTGCGATGAAGGGTTGGGGGATATCCTGATCTTTATGAACGGTGAACGAGAAATTCGTGATACCGCCGATGCGTTAAATAAACGAAACCTTAGAGATACTGAGGTAGTGCCTTTATATGCAAGGCTATCTTCCTCTGAACAAAACCGTATCTTCCAATCGCACACCGGTCGTCGCATTGTGCTGGCGACGAACGTGGCAGAAACGTCATTAACGGTACCGGGTATTCGCTATGTTATCGACCCCGGTAGTGCGCGTATTAGTCGTTACTCTTATCGTACCAAAGTGCAACGCTTGCCTATAGAGCCGGTTTCTCAGGCCAGTGCCAACCAGCGTAAAGGTCGTTGTGGACGTGTGGCAGAGGGTATCTGTATTCGTCTGTACGATGAGGAGGATTTTCTATCTCGTCCAGAGTTTACCGATCCGGAAATTTTACGAACCAACTTAGCCTCGGTTATTTTGCAAATGACCGCCCTAGGGCTCGGTGACATTGAAGCGTTCCCATTTGTTGAAAAACCCGACCGTCGAAATATTCAAGATGGGGTACGCTTGCTTGAAGAGTTGGGGGCCATTAATGGTTCCGCTTCCGATCCTCGTAAACGCTTAACCGCCATTGGCCGTAAATTGGCTCGTTTGCCTATTGACCCGCGTTTAGGACGTATGGTCATTGAAGCGCCACGCCTTGGTTGCGCAAAAGAGGTGATGGTGATCGCGTCTGCGTTGTCTATTCAAGATCCTAGAGAGCGCCCAAGTGACAAGCAGCAAGCCTCCGATGAAAAGCACCGCCGTTTTATGGACAAAGAGTCGGATTTTGTCAGTTTTGTTAATCTTTGGGATTACCTAATCGATCAGCAACAACAATTGTCTTCCAATCAGTTCCGTCGCCAGTGTAAGCAAGATTATCTTAACTATTTACGCGTGCGCGAATGGCAAGACTTGTACTTCCAATTAAGTCAGTCATTGCGTGAGCTAGACATTAAAGTAAACCAAGAGCCGGCTAACTACGAAGCCATACATTGCGCATTGCTCAGTGGTATGTTGTCGCACATCGGTGTGAAAGACCAAGAAAAAAATGAATACCAAGGGGCGCGTAACGCTCGTTTTCATATTTTCCCCGGCTCAGGACTGTTTAAGAAACAGCCTAAATGGGTGATGACCGCAGAGTTGGTGGAAACCTCACGCTTGTGGGGTCGAATTGTCGCTAAAATTCAGCCTGAATGGATTGAGCCTCTGGCAGGACATTTAATTAAGCGCAGCTATAGCGAACCGCACTGGTCGAAAAAATCGGCTGCGGTACAGGCTCATGAAAAAGTGACCCTGTATGGGATCCCCATTGTGGCAAAACGCACCGTTAATTATGGGCCTATTGATTCTACTTTATGCCGCGAAATCTTTATTCGTTCGGCGATGGTGGAAGGGGATTGGGAAACTAAACACCACTTCTTTAAGCAAAACCGCAAATTATTACGAGAAGTGGAAGAGCTAGAGCATAAGTCTCGTCGCCGCGATATTTTGGTGGACGATGATGAGCTGTTTGACTTTTATGACCAACGAGTGTCTACCGAGGCCATTTCTGGGCGTCATTTTGATAGCTGGTGGAATAAAGAGCGTAAAAGCAATGCCGAGCTATTGAACTTTGAAAAGGCGATGCTGTTTAGAAGCGATGCCTCTCATGTTACTGAGTTGGACTACCCTAATTTTTGGCATCAAAACGGATTGAAACTGAAACTCAGCTATCAATTTGAGCCAGGGGATGACAATGACGGTGTCACAGTGCACATACCGCTACCGGTATTAAACCAAGTGAAACCTGAAGGCTTTGATTGGCAGATCCCAGGCTTACGCCATGAATTGGTGGTCAGTTTAATCAAGTCATTACCGAAAACCTTACGCCGTAACTTTGTACCGGCGCCAAATTATGCCGATGCATTTTTATCCCGCGTAACTCCCCTTGAAGCGCCGTTATTAGACAGCCTAGAAAAAGAGTTACGCCGTATGACCGGGGTTGAAGTGGTGCGAGATGATTGGAAGTTAGAGCAGATCCCTGAACATCTTAAAGTGACTTACCGCGCGGTGGATCACCGTCATCGTAAGCTTAAAGAGCATGGGGATTTGTATGAACTGAAAGACGCTTTAAAAGAGAAAGTGCAACAGACGCTATCTAAAGTGGCCGACGATGATATAGAGCAGAAAGACTTGCATACTTGGAGCTTTGGCGAGATCCCGAAAGTGTATGAGCAAAAGCGTGGGGGTTATCAAGTAAAAGCCTATCCAGCCATTGTCGATGCCAAGCAAAGCGTTGCAATTAAACTGTTTGAGACTGAGTACGAGCAACAGCAAGCAATGCAAGCCGGTCAGCGCCGCTTGGTGCTACTCAATGTGCCGTCGCCGGTGAAATACCTGCACCAAAATTTACCGAACAAATCAAAACTGGGTTTGTACTTTAACCCTTATGGCAAAGTATTAGATCTTATTGATGATTGCATTGCTTGTGGGGTGGATAAACTTATTGAGCAGCGCGGCGGATTAGTGTGGCAATCAGAACAATTTGAAGCGCTAAAAGAGCATGTGCGCGCCGAGTTAGGCGATACAGTAGTGGATATTGCAAAGCAAGTAGAGACCATTTTAACTACCGCTTTCAACATTAACAAAAAACTGAAAGGGCGAGTAGACTTAAGCATGGCCTTTGCTTTATCGGATATTAAAGCGCAAGTGGAAGGACTGATATATCGCGGTTTTGCTACCGATTGCGGTTGGAAAAAATTACCGGATATTTTACGTTACATGCGTGCAATAGAAAGACGCATGGAGAAACTGCCGATTGATCCTAATCGCGACCGTGTGCAACTTCTTAAGATAGAATCGGTGAACAGAGACTATCAAGAGTTGAAGAACAAGATCCCGAAAGGGGCTGTGGTGCCAGAGTCGGTAAAAGAGATCCATTGGATGCTACAAGAGCTACGAGTGAGCTTTTTTGCACAACAATTAGGCACTCCGTATCCGATTTCGGACAAACGAATAAGAAATGCGATAGATAATGTGTAAATCTTTACTGCGAAACTCTTATTTGTGATACATAATAATATGATTCTAAAGAAATAATTAAACGGGAAGTTAGAATGAAGTACGTTAAATATGCTCTTGCCATTGGCCTAATGGGTGTTTCATCAATGGCAGCTGCAGATTCTTGGCTGTACGCTGGGGGCTCTGTAGGGCAGTCTTCTTTTAAAAGTGACAACACCTCTACCTTTGGTTTTCATGTAGGTACAGGCATCTTACCTATTATTGGTTTAGAAGCAGGTTACTGGAAATTAGGTACCTTTGAAAACGGTCCGGAAAAATACGATTTCCAAACGTTTTATGCAGGTATTAAACCAAGTATCGATCTTGGCCCTGTGCACCTATACGGTCGTTTAGGCGCTCATAACTATGACCTAAATGGTAAGTCTGGCGCAGTTAAAGACGACGATGGTTTTGATATTATGTACGGTGTTGGCGTTGAATACTTTGTCATTGACATGGTTTCTGTTGGTGCTGGCTACCAAAACTTTGAGGTAGGTGACGGCAATGTGGATTCATTTACATTAAATGCGACTTTCCATTTCTTGTAAGAGTTAACCGTTCCCTATTCATAAAGGGGTGGAGCGTTTATTGAGTACAGCGATGTTATTCAATAACACTCTGCCTTTTTTTTGAACCCAAGGTCGCTCCTATGATAGATGATGAAGATAAGTGCATAAAATGAACAACAACATAAATGAGCAGCGTTGCCCTTTTTGTCAGGAGTTGAATGCCTGCACGGCAAAGTCTTTGATGCCGTGTTGGTGTCAAAATATTCATATACCGGCAGAATTATTGCAGCTGCTGCCGACGCAATTTCAGGGTAAATCTTGTATTTGCTTATCATGCATTACGGCCTATAAGGCAAATCCTGAGACATTTTCGGCAAAATTGTCCTTAAAACAGCAATAATAGTGCATCTTTGCTCTGTTTATAGACGATTGCATCGGCAGTCATTTACCTTGCACTATTAAGTTGCTAATGTGGCACTGTTTTAAAGGTGGCGGTTAAATGTGCATAAAAATGCAACAGTCAACCACGCCTAGCCCCTCTTTTAAAGGAAGTCAAAATGCTTAAGTATTCGGCTAAATACTTTGATAAAACGTCAAGAATAGTGAGTAAGCACAAACCGAACTCGGTGGTCACTTTACAATTTTTTCAGCGCTTAGATGATTCAATCTTAGGTGGCATGAATGAAGTGTTGCAACTGCTAAACAGTCAGACGAATACTGCAAGCTACTCAATTAAGCATTTAAATGAAGGGGCGCATATTGCTAAAGGTGAGGTGGTGCTTGAGTTGCAAGGGCACTATTCCTTATTTGGGGAATATGAAGGCATTATTGATGGCATCCTTTCCCGAAATACTTCTTTGGCAACTAACGCTCACCAAGTGATGCAAGTGGCCAACGGCAAAAAAGTCATTTTTATGGGTGATAGAGCTGACCATTATCTTAATCAAGAACTAGATGGCTATGCCATTGCTCTAGGCGGGATCAAAACCCAAGTTACCGATGCGCAAGTGTCGAGACATGACGGAAACGCAGTGGGTACCATTCCTCATGCATTGATTCAAATGTTTGAAGGGGATTTAGTGGCAGCATTACATGCATACCATGAAACTTTCCCCGATGAAGACCTCAGTGCATTGGTTGATTTTAACAATGATGTTATTCAAGACTCACTAAAAGCATTAGCCGCATTTGGGAAGCGTCTTGTTTCGGTGCGAGTAGACACTTCCGCTAACATGTCCGATGCAATGTTTACCAATGATGAAGAGTTTGGTGTGACCCCTAATATGGTGACCAAGTTAAGAGAAGCACTGGATAAACATAACGGCGCACACGTCAAAATTATTGTTTCTTCTGGTTTTGATGTGGCTAAAATTAAACGGTTTGAACAGCACAACGCCCCTGTGGACATCTATGGGGTTGGCGCATCCTTACTCACTATCCATAATACTTTTACCGCTGACGCCGTGCGTATTGACGGTAAAGAGATCGCTAAAGTAGGGCGAGGGTATAAGCCTTTTTCGTTGAAAGGTTGAGATATTGACCGTGGCGATTGTAATGATCCAGTCGTTTTTGAATTAGTTAAAGATAGAGTATCTCCTATTCTTTGAGTCGCTTGAAATGAACCTCATCTACTTTCAACAAGTCATACGAAACTATCAAGTCGAAGCTGCTATGATTGACCCAAAAAACGCTAATTATGCGGTAACTTTACGTCTATTTCCCTCATAAGTGTGTTTTGGTTGATCAAATCCTAAGTTTATCCAATAACTAGTTCATGTAGGCTTGGTGCTTCCAGCGCCTGTTACCCGTGATTTTCCTTTGTAAACCATAGAATTAATTGATAAAAAATAAGCATATCTTGATTTACTGTGTAAAAGGGCAATTAAATCCAATACACTTCCCTCAGCAATGTGTGCTTGTAGTAGATCACAAGATAATGGGCATGATATTCAGCGAATGATGTGAGTGCCTAAGCCATAGGGAGGGCTGGTTAAGTGACGAAAATAAGGCAAGCTAAAATTGTGTTATTACGCCATGGTCAATGCCAAGGGGGTAATATTTTACGTGGCAAAATTGATGTTGAGCTTACCGAGCAAGGGTTTGCGAAGATGCGCAGTAGCATCCAACAGTTGGATTTTAAACCGCACTGGCCACAAATCCAAGTGTTCAGCTCTCCATTAAACCGCTGTAGCCAGTTTGCTGAGCAGCTGTTATCTGATTTAAGGGAGCCTTCCGTCTCGAGTTCGTCTTTAACCCCCAATCCTAATGACAACCTTAGCCAGGGTGATGGGTTAACGTTGCCCGCACTGCAATTAATGCCGGAGTTGGCAGAGATTGATTTTGGTGACTGGGACGGACTCTCTTTTGAACGCTTATATGCTGAGTTTGGCGACAGTATGAATCAATATTGGCAAAATCCATGGCAACACACGCCGCCAAATGCTGAAACCATGCAGCATTTTGAGCAAAGAGTAGCCAGTGGATTTTATAAAGCGTGTAATCAATTGCGTCAATGGATAAACCAACTTGAGTTAGACCACCTTCCTCAAAAAGTCTCTCAACAAAGCCAAGAGCCCATGGCGATTATTGTTACCCATGGCGGTGTTATTCGCGCCATTATTTCCTTAGTGCTAGGGCTGAAACAGTGCCGAGGTATTTACGATACCTTAGCCATTGAATATGCCGCGACGGTATCCATCTCACTTTTTTGGGTTGATGAGGAAAAGGAGCCTAAATTTAGGCTTCACTGGTAATCTGTTTTTATTATTTTTATGTCTACGCCATTTGGGCGTATTTTGGAGAACAAGTATGTTTGCAGTCGATCCCGTTAATCATCAATTGGATGAGCAAATCCAACATAAAATTGACCAAAAAACCAAACCATTAGGTGCATTAGGTGAGTTAGAGTCACTCGCTATGCAGATTGCACGAGTGCAGTTGGGTGATACATTTGATCCCACTGCGCAATTAGCCATCAACAAGCCTGCGATGTTGGTGTTTGCTGGCGATCATGGCATTGCCAAACATGGCGTATCCATTGCCCCAAGTGAAGTGACCAAGCAAATGGTGATGAACTTTGCCAGCGGCGGGGCGGCGGTGAATGTTTTTTGTCGTCAAATGGGGCTGAAATTAGAAGTCATCGATTGCGGCATGTTAACCCCATGGGATCATCCTAGCGTGACCAACCATAGATTAGGCTCAGGCACACAAGCCATTCATCAACAGCCAGCAATGGATCGGCAGACCGTTGAACAGGGCTTTTTGTTCGCCCGTGATGCGGTACAACGCCATTTTGATGCAGGTTGTAACTTCATTGCTTTAGGGGAGATGGGTATTGGTAATACGTCACCCGCGTCTGCCATTATGGCCGCTATGCTTCACTTAGATGTTAAAGAGTGCGTTGGGCGCGGTACAGGAATCGATGACGAGTCACTTTCCATTAAGCGTGAACTGCTAAGCCAAGCAATGGACTTGCATCAAGAGAACATTAGCGATCCAATGAATGTGTTGGCCTGCTTAGGGGGCTTTGAAATAGTCCAAATGACGGGAGCCATTTTAGCCGCGGCAGAAAAGAAAATGCTGGTGGTCATTGATGGCTTTATTGCCACATCGGCTGCGCTCGTGGCGGTAGCATTACAGGAAAACTGTAAAGATTATCTTATCTATGCCCATCAATCTGATGAGCAAGGACACCAAAAAATGTTGCAATCACTACAAGCTAGCCCCTTGTTATCATTAGGATTGCGCTTAGGTGAGGGGACGGGAGCCGCACTTTCGTTGCCCATTGTTCAAGCTGCGGTAAACTTTTATAACGAAATGGCCAGTTTTGAACATGCCGGCGTGAGCAATGTGGTGTAACGGCATACTGGCTAGTGAGTCAGGTTAATGAGCCATAAAATTAGAATAATCAGTTATATAAGCAAGGATGATCATGTCGCAGCAATCGGGTTCAGTAACAAAGCCTCATTGGTTTAAAACACAGCTCAATTTATTGTTGATTGCGGTGAGCTTTTTTACCCGAATACCTATTCCAAAATGGGTGGAATTTGATGGTGATAAACTCAATAAGGCCAGCCGATATTTTGCTGTGGTGGGTTTGTTGGTTGGTCTAGTCAGCGCCGCCGTATTTTGGCTTTGCCAATATGTGTTACCTAATGGGGTCAGTGTCGTTTTAGCTATGATGGCCAGCGTAATGGTGACGGGCGGTTTCCATGAAGATGGCCTTGCCGATACCGCCGATGGGTTTGGCGGTGGCTGGGAAGTGGCTGACAAATTGCGCATTATGAAAGATTCACGCATAGGCACTTACGGCACTTTATCGGTAGGGCTCACCTTACTGTTAAAGTGGCAACTGTTGGTGGAAATTGCGGCTTTTAATCCGGTGTATGCGGTGGTTGCGTTAATTGCAGCGCATTGTTTAAGTCGCGTAGTGGCCGCCAGTATCATTTACTCTGAGCAATACGTCAGCGAAGATAATGGAAGTAAATCCAAGCCGTTAGCACAATTTCAGCACATCAATGATCTCCTCATTTTATGCGTAACGGGTCTTATTGTGTTAGGGGGTTTAAGCGGTATATTGACGCTGACGTTGTCGTGTATCTTGTTGCTGACATTAGTGGTCACAAGACAGCTTCTGGTATGGGGATTTCATCGCCAAATCGGGGGCTATACCGGTGATACATTAGGCGCTGCGCAACAAGTCAGCGAACTGGTGTGTTACATCATCATTTTAACTATAGGTTTATCATCATGATCCATCTGGTATTAGGGGGGGCGCGTTCGGGAAAAAGTCGCTATGGGGAATCCATGGCCAAACAGTATGCAGAGCAAGGCTTGCGCTGTATTTACATTGCAACGGCCACCGCCTTAGATGGAGAGATGGCCGAGCGCATCGCCAGACACCAACAAGATAGAATGGACTCAAAACTTGATTGGCAATTAATTGAAACCCCCATGGCATTGGCCAGCACATTACAGCAACACAGCGCCGATGACTGCGTTATTTTAGTCGATTGTCTCACCTTATATCTGACCAATCACCTTATCGCCAGTGAAGATTCACAAGCTTGTGATGCACTATGGCAACAACAAAAGCAGGCGTTATTAGCGTGTTTACCTCAGCTGAAAGGCGAGGTTATTTTTATCAGTAATGAGGTCGGCTCTGGCATTGTACCATTAGGGGAGTTAACTCGCCGCTTTGCCGATGAAGCCGGTTGGCTCAACCAAGCGATAGCGCAGAAAGCGGATAACGTAACCTTAGTCGTGGCAGGCTTGCCGCTATCGCTTAAACAAGCGTAAAAGCCATAACGTACTGTTTTGCTGGCTGGCACTTCTCCTCTTTATGCGAAATTAAAAGGTAGCAGTGCTAGTGTACAAGGAGAATATTTGCCTACTGCTCATCGTTATATTCTAAGTTTTAGTCAGTAGTCAGCACATAACACTTAATTAATTTTAAAAGCTAAAATAAAGTTGGTGTTTTTGCGCTTGCTGTTAGTAAAATAGACTAATTTCTAATAGTTTAAATCATGGAGTGACGATGAAAATTGGTGTGATAGGCGCAGGTTCGGTCGGTGTTGGGATCTGTAATTATTTACTGACACTGGGGAGTGTGAGTGAGTTGGTGGTGCTGGATCAAAACTTACAGAGAGCAGAAGGGGAAGTGCTTGATTTTCGCCATACGGCGGCGCTGACCTTTTCTAAAAATACTCAAATTATTGGAAGTGATGATTACCAGTCCCTTAAGAATGCAGACATTGTTGTGATCACCGCAGGTGCGCAAATTAAACAAGGTCAGACTCGTATGGATCTGGCAGAGATTAATGCCAAGATTGGTGTAGATATTGCGCAGCAAGTGAACCTTGTCGCCCCCAATACCACCTTAATTGTAGTCAGTAATCCTTGTGACATTGTCACTCATTTCATTGTCAAAAATACCGACTTTGCCGCCAGTAAGGTGATCAGTAGTGGCTGTGTGATAGATACAGCACGCTTAATGTCCATTGTAGCGAGTCGCGTCAACCTAGATCCTAAGAACGTCTTTGGTTACGTGCTAGGAGAGCACGGTAGCAACTGTTTTACACCGAAAAGCCTCATCAGTATTGCCGGTCAACCCGCAGATTACTATTGTGATACCAACCAGTTAGATCGAATTGATGCCGACGAATTACTGGAATCAGTAAAACATGTTGGGTTTGAGATTTTTAAGCGTAAGCAAAACACCTCTCACGGTATTGCCGCTAGTGTGTTTCGCATTATCCAATCGATCATGATAGATGAACGTTCAGTACTTCCTATTGCCACTATGATTGATGGCGAGTATGGATTACACAATGTAGTGATGAGTCTACCTACGGTTGTGGGTAAAAATGGGCGAGAGTCTGTGTTAATTCATCCATTCACCACTCAAGAGTTAGCAGTATTAGCTAATATAGCCGAAAATATCCAACAAGACGTGGCGTCCGTGGCCAAAGGGACAGGATTGCACCATTAATAGTGTTTGAAGCATAGCTATAAATAGCCCATCTCTTATTTTGACGCAGCCGCTTTTTTATATGCCATGTGCTCTCTAGTCAGGTGTTTTTCTGACTAGAGCAGCATTGCAAAGGCGAATGTAAACATTTCAAATATCCTTCGGTATTCTCTATTTGCCGTTTATTCGATAACTCAACTCTAAATATTCAAGAACGCATCAATATATTGTGATATGCATAACAACGCACTAACAATACCTTAATAATTAAAAGTTATTTTATATTTAATAGCTTTTAGTAGTGATAGTGTTCACAATATTAAATTGATTTCATGGCGTAATATATTAATGAGTTAGTATACTCTTCGTGATTTTTAACCTTTCAATAAATGGAATTAATAATGAAAAAATGCTTAAGTGTTTTACTTATAGCACTGCTTTCTTCGACAGTTAATGCTGGCGTAAGAAATAGCGAGCTTAGAAGTGTAGAGAATATAATAATAGAACAGGAACTCCCTAATTGTAAATCACCTAAAACGTACTATGACGAAGTGTATTGCTCTGCAAAAATATATTCAATTCTTGATGAAGAATTGAACGAATCATACAGTAATGCTAGAAGGGTTATAAATAAAAATCAAAGAAATGCTCTAAAAAACGTTCAGAAAAAATGGATTAGGAATAGAGATGATAATTGTGCTTCAGTGACAAGTGACTCTGTGATTATGAATTTAACCTGTGCAAAAAAAGCAACTCTTACAAGTATTGTATATTTATGGGAAATTATCGAAAACCCTAATGATTTTTCAGCTTTACTGAGTGAATATGCAGAAGAACAATAAAATAACGATACTATTGGTATTTATATTATTTACTTTGCCATCCCAAGGGGTGGCAAAGTTGGTTTTTGACTCGCCTGCTATAATTGAGCAAGATGAACGTATTTATAATATTTCTTCAATAGATGAATTCAATAAAGCTTCTGAAACCGAAATTCTAATTCATGCTTTTGTGCTAAACAAACTAGAGAAAGAAAATTTTCACTCTCTAGATTTTGACATGGACGTCGATAGTGAAGTATCACGCGAATGGGTTGAAATACAGAAGAAAATGCTATTGAACAACTATTCCTATGCATCTGGGAATAGTCTTGAATGGAGTGATTTAATTTATAAAGCTATAGCAAGAGAAGACATTAACTCAAAAGTCAATTCAATTCGATTTCATACTAGTTATATACGCGAGCAACTAAGGCTATTTATTTTATCTTCAAAAGTAAGTAGCGAAATTAAGTTGCTTTCACAAAATGAAATTTCTGGGGATGACTTTCCAGATCTCGTTTTTTATCTAACGTATGATGATGGTATGGACGATAATGTGACCCCTAAAGTTATTTCCTCACTCAGGAAGAACGACTTAACAGCTAGCTTTTTTGCTTTGGGGTATAAGTTAAGAAAGCCGAACAGTATTTACAAAGATAACTGTCTGTACAGTCATGGTTTTGAACACAATATTCATGCCGAAACTGCAGCAACAATAAAGTCAGTTCGTAGGACGAATAAACTAGTTGAAGGCTATGAACGCTTGAATGAAAAACATGCATTTAGACCTCCTTATGGTATGAGGAGTAAAAAAACATCTTTGGAATTACAAGCTCTTGATATCCCTATTGTTCTGTGGAATATAGATAGTCAAGACTGGCATAAAAGTATGACTTCAAACTTAGTTTCTGATCGCGTTATATCATTGATGCTATTAAAAAGAAGAGGGGTAATTTTATTTCACGACACTAATGATAAATCATTACCTCTAATTGACACTATAGGTAATTATTCACATTCTGGATTGATAAGTATTGGGCAATGTAAAGGCTTGATAACTAAATAACTCCAGAGAAAGTGTACGTTCTATTTAACAGGTATACCCAAACGATAGACATTGACGACTAACTCTGACCGTAAAACCTTAAGCTAGCATGCAGAGTTTGTATAATTTTGTTTCGTAACGGGATAGGAGAAATAACCTCCACAATATTGGCATTCTTCATCAGCCACCATTCAAAGGTCAGACTGTCGCGAACCTCAGTTTCAACAGTCGTGTACTTTTCATCTTGGTCGATTATTTTTTGGGTGGGCGACAGCCGAGTTTCTTCAATAAGGTGTAAACCATTTAGGTTATCTATCTTCAGTATGACAGTTTGCATGTTTCCTCCAGAGAAGTGACGAGCGTTTTTTTCTACATATTCTTTGACGTTAAACTTATCCAAAGTGTTGTGACTACTAAAACCAACCTTTAATGTGTGTATCCGATGCAGGGCATAGGTGCGAATGTTATTCGGTTGGTTTGGAGTCATGCCTATCAGGTAAAAGCTGTTACCGTGAAGAAAGAGACCTAGTGGGGTTAATTCATAAGCTTTTGGTTCTGTTGCTCCACGTTTTTGATAGCAGAACTCGATATCTTTTCTATTGAGGAGCGCTTGTTCAATCTGCTTAAAAAACTCGTTACCTACGTGTGGAGCTTCTAACGGTAGCTCTTGTTGGAAATAGCAAAATCGTTCACTCCATAGTTTTGTTTGCTTGGTGTCTTCTTGCTTTAGTGAAGAAAATATAGCATCGACATCAGAGCGCAACGTTGGCGGTAGCATCGACTTAATCTCTTTCTCAATGACTTGTAATGATACAACGGAGGACATCCCATCAGGCTTAATGGGATGACGATGTCCCTGAGCTATTTGGTAGCGATATGGGCGACAATCATCTTCAGTTTCAATGCTGGTGTTATCTTCAACGACCTTATTAATATAGCGTTGAACAGTTCGAAGTTGGCTTTTATCATCCGTATCAGTCGCTAACAACCCATAGGAAATCAACGTATCTCGTAACTCTAAGCTAGATATAGAATCTGGATAGCAAGGTATGGACTCTAGTATTTTTTGATATCTCAGTATCTGCTTACTCATATTTTCCTCTTGATGAAAAATAAACATCATAAGCGATAATAATTGTCGCCTGTCTATTTAGTATAACGTTCATAGACCGTAATTAAGAGCGCAAAAATGCAACCACAACCACACTTTGATCATGGAAATAAAGATAACTTCGCTTTTCTAAAAGAGGGTTCGGGGGAGCTATATAAACAAGCCGTTTTAGCTAAGCGTTACTATTTTACAGACTCAATCGAGTATGGCGAAGATACGGTTATTTGTTGAACTTGCTGTCATGAGCTAGGGGAGCACTTCACATTACACCCACTCGGCTGAGAAAGTGAAGAATAAGCGTAAACTAGCAAAAAAAGCAAAGCGTAAGTAGGAGATAGTGATGTTTATTGTTTATTTATTTTTAGGTGGTTTGTTCAGTTGGCTGGCAATCGAATCATTTTTTGGGAACGATGAAGATGAAGACTGGCTTTTAGGTTGTTTGTTCAGTTGGTTGGCAATCAAATCATTTGGTGCAGCTTTCAGTGAGAACGATGAAGATGAACATGCATTTCTTGATGATGACGAAGCTTCTGAATTTGACGATAACTTTGAAGAAGACTGGGAATATGATGAAGATTGATGAGATGAATCAGAGGATGAGAATTTATCTGATTGGTGTCCTGAGAACCTGACTGAGGAAGTTAAATAGATGACAGTACTAACCATCCCAACCACTGAACTTGGTTTTGAGTATGACCTTGAATTAGAAGCATGGAATCAGAAACTTCAGGGATATAGAACAGCAGGTCAATGGCGTATCCCTCTGGATGGAGGTATAGGAGTAGGCTTCAATTATTTACGTCAATATGACGACAATGGTTGGACGGACACTATTCCTCAAGATTTATTAAAAGCGACAGAGGATTTTCCAGAATTCCAATATCAAATGCTCTGGCTTGCGGCTAATAGCCAGGCAGCAAAACAACTATTAGAAACAAGGCCAATACTCCTTGCTTTAGTGTGTAATAGGCATAGCGTTGATAACGATCAGGCGTTAGCTATGTGCCATTTAGGGCAAAAGCAAATCCTGGCTGAGTTAGGGCTTGATGGGACTAAAGCCTCTCTGAAGTTTATTGATAAACTGACTCTAGACTTTACTAAAGGCGACGAAGTAGAGCAGGTAAAGCGCATGCTTAGCCCTCTAGAACAGCGTTACCTTAAGCTGCGCCATTACTCTACGGTTGACTATACAGCTCTTCGCCTTGACCAAATTTTCCCATTCTTGAGTGGTAGCCGACTTGGAGGCTCTCTTATCGAGCAAGGCTCAATAGCTCAGAGAGTGCGTTTATCGGAATTTCAAGATGCAATTCAGCTAGGTGTTGCACTAGGTGTTGATAACCCAGTAGATGTAATAAGTAACCAACGTAATTTAGACAGATTTAGAGAGCTGCATGACCGCTGGGCTATTCGTCATAATCGGTGGGCTTCTCAAGTAGAGAGTGAAGGTGATATAGATTGGGATGCTCCTTACGAGGTATCTCTGAACGGTAATGATTTGATAAAACCGATCATCAATTATCGTCAGCTACATAAAGAAGGAAAAGAACAAATGCATTGCATTGCTGTATATCACCACCGAATTAAAGGAGGGAGGTATCTCGCATTTCAAATGCATCAACCACAGCGACTAACCATCGGAATCAGGCGAAAACCTCAAGGGATCTTTCCGTTTGAAATCGATCAAATTTGCGGAAAGAGGAATAGGCTACCGACAGCAGAAAGTAAAGCCTTGATTCATATTTGGTTTGAGCAATGTAAGCAAAACGAAAAGGCAAGATCTAGCGAATTACCATTTTTAAGTAGCAAGCAATAGAATTAATAAAATGAGAAAGGATTAAAGGGCGTATTTAGTTTCCAAGTGGCGTAAGTCAGGACGTGATTATTGAAGAAGATAACCAATACAAAACAGCACAGTTGGCAAAAGCTATGTATTAAGGAGCGAAGATTAGTCGTTCGTTTGTTTAGGTTAAATAGGTACATAAATATATTAATAGTATGATGCTCAAAGGGCTAGAAACTTCGTTGAGCGAGTTAAAGCTTTCGTTTCCCAGATAATCTCGACGCCCAAATTTTATAATCGTTGGAAAGAGCTTGTGACGAAAAATAAAACCACATCGACACGCTCTTACGATCTAGATAAGTAAACTGTAAAGTGGCTGTAATAGGGGGGTAATCCCCCCGAAAAATAACAGCATGAAAAAGTAGAATTTTCTCGTATGATTTATACAGGAGATTCACTATGAAAAAATCACGTTACACGGACAGTCAGATCTTAGCGATCTTAAAGCAAGCAGAGGCTGGAGCCCCTATTCAAGAGCTTTGTCGAGAACATGGCATGAGCACCGCCACATTCTACAAGTGGCGATCTAAATACGGTGGTATGGATGCATCTCTTATGACTCGAATGAAAGAGCTTGAAGAAGAGAATCGACGGCTCAAGAAAATGTATGCAGAGGAACGCCTCAAAGCTGAAGTTATCTCCGAAGCTATGGCAAAAAAGTGGTGAAGCCCTGTGAGCGTCGTTTGATGGCTCAGAATTCAGTGGCGAATCAACATGTCAGTATTAGAAATGCCTGTCGCTGGTTTAAAATTAGTGAGACGTGCTATCGCTATGAGCCTAAGTTGCAATCAGAGAATGAGCACATTGCTAACTTGCTCCTAGAGCTGTGCAACAGCGAGGAAAGATCCGACTGGGGATTTGGCATGTGCTTCCATCATCTTCGCCATTTGGAAGGGTATAAATGGAACCACAAGCGGGTTTATCGGATCTACTGTGAGTTGTCATTGAATTTACGTATCAAGCCTAAGCGTCGCCTAAATCGTCATGCACCTGAGCCACTCAAGGAACCCATCAAAGCGAACCAAGTGTGGTCGGTCGATTTTATGCATGACCAACTATCGGATGGGCGGAAATATCGCTTATTCAATGTGATAGATGACTACAAACGTGAGGGTTTAGCCGCAGAGCCTGATTTTTCGATGCCAGCAGAGCGCGTCACAAGGATCTTAGATAACCTAATTGAACAACGTCAGAAACCGATAGCGATACGTTGTGATAATGGTCCCGAATTTATTAGCCACTTATTTACAAAGTGGGCAGACAAGCATGGCATCCGAATAGACTATATTCAGCCAGGGAACCCACAACAAAATGCGTATATCGAAAGATTTAATCGAACCGTAAGGTTCAGCTTGGTGAGTAAGTACCTGTTCGACAGCTTAGAAGAGGTTCAAGATCAAGCAACTCAGTGGCTATGGTTCTACAATCACCAGCGTCCACATTTAGCTAATGGAGGGTACCCACCACTACAAGTTGCAGCATAGATTCTACGATTGAATGCAATTATTAATGGGGGGATTACCGGCTAAAGAGAAGATCTGGACGAGAGGGCGTTCAATATTTAAATAAAGAATAGTATCTACAACCTAAGAAAAGACCATACAGCTTGTATAGATATGTGTTGAGTTTTGTATATTTCTTTTGCGAATATAGATAACCACGGTTTCCCGTGATTATCTACCAACAAACGAAATGGAAGAGTAAAACTTTGTATTAAAAGTGTTTATTTCTTAGTTTAATTGACTCCTAGTGCTTTATAAACCGCATCAACGGGATCACTGTAAAAGCTAACTTGAAATTTCGTAAATGTCTCTGCTGGCACAGTCGGAATATCCGTAGCAGAAGCCATAGGTATCAAGATCTTAGTTGCACCAGCTTCAAGAGCCACCTGCATAGAGCTTGCTAAATCCTGAACGGGATTTAGCACTCCACCTAATGTCATTGAGCCTAAAACCACCATCGATTCTTGCATTGGTTTCCCTAACAGGGTCGAACAGTTAGCGATTAGCGAAGCAAGGCTTGAGGTGTGAGAGTTGCCAGACATTTGAAGATCAACAAAGTGCAGGTGGAACTCAAAATCCGAGAATTGAGTATTTGCGGCAATGCGTGATAGGTTGCCTTTAAAATATTCAAAGCCGACTTTCACTTGCTCTTTCGCTCCAGTATCCGAACCTAACCCAGAAGTGGTTAGCTTGCCGTTACCCGCAGTCTTTTGAGTCTCGATACGGAAGACACCAAGTTTACCGTTTGCTCCTGGGCTTACAAAGTGAATAACGCCTGCGTTTGGTGTGCCAGGAGGAATGATCTGAGAACCACCTTGCTCTGGTACATTAACGAAAAATTCTTCTAGCGTTTCGTTATCGATGTACGAGAAGTTCACATCGAAAAACTCCATACCACCAATTTTCTTGAGCTGTTCCTTTACTCGTCTTCTTACTTCAAGAGCATAGGTAAGGCAGGTACGTACATCTTCTTTGTCATACTCACCGTTAGGGACAAGCAACTTAAGTAAGCCTGATATTGTTCTGCGCACAGCAATAACGTCACGCTGGTTTAAGTTGTTACCGAGCTTAAAGAACTTATCGATAGCATCTGCAAAGGCGTGTTTTCGCATTTCACGCATATACTCAGCAAGATAGTCAGTGATCAAGCCGAAGCGATTAGTGAAAAACTCAGGGCGCATTTTTGGAATTTCCCACCCTGGAATGTAAGCATGAAAACGATCAAAAAATGCAGAATCAATCATTTCTGTGGGGAAGGGAGCCAGAAGGTGGCTTGTCTTAACCAACGTTTCGACACTTTGATCAATGTTACCGACAAACACCATCGATGCTTTAGCTTCGATAGAGTCTCGCCCACGACTAAATGACCCAGAAGCCATGTAGTCTTTCATTATCTGAACACCATCTTTGTCTTTAAAACGAATACCTGCTACTTCATCGAAGGCAACGATATCCCACATACCAACCAAACCAACTTGACGACTCGACATGTTGTAGAAAAGGTTAGCAACTGTTGTCTGACCACCTGAAACAAGTAGGGAGTTTGGCGAACACTCTTTGTAGACGTGTGATTTACCAGTACCACGAGGACCCAGTTCACACACGTTGTAGTTGTTTTCTACGAATGGAATCATCCGAGCGAGGATATGCCACTTTGCACGTTGCTCAAGGTTCGCAGGCTCCATACCAATAGAGCGTAGAAGTAAATCCAACCACTGGTCTATGCTGAAGTTTCTGCGAGCATTAAACACTTCTTCCATGTTCATAGAGGGCATTTGAATCGCTTTCAGTCCAAGCACAGAGAACGGGGAAGTTTTTTGCCCTTCTTCAAAGAAGTAACTCAACGTGACAATACACCAGATACCGCCCGTTAACAGTTTCTCATTATCTTTGACCATTTTGGCAGGGATTACAGCGTCTTTGATTCCCAAGTTAGATAGGGTTGCTTCGTAAACGTCTTTCTTCTGATTGAGTCTTACAGAGATCTTATCAATGACTTTATGAGTGCCACGTTCACGGATCATTGATTTTACTTTTTCCGCTTCATCGGGACGAACATAGTTATCAGTCAGGATCTTCTTAACACGCTCCATACCCTGTTCGATAAGCTCTTCATCAGTCGCAGAACAATACATACCGAGTAGGTACTCAAGTACATAGACTGGAACGTTTGCTCCTTCCTTCAACTGTTTTGTTAGGTCTTTTCTAACCACACGTCCCTTAAACTCAGTTGTCATGAGGTCATCAAGAGTCATGTCTTTCACATCACTAATTTCTTGTGCAATTTGTTCTTCATTTGTCGTCATTAGTAAATTCCGTTAGAAAAAATCATCAAAGTCGTCTTGAATGGCAAGATCGATAGTTACTGAATGAGTAGCATATAAATCGTCTTGCTCTGTATCCCACATGATCATCTTGTAGGTTGCGGTACGATCAAAACTCGCACCATTTAGGGTGAGAATTACGCTGCGAGTACGGTCATCAGAGTTGGTAGACGTTGAGTTAAAGAGCACTGGTGCCTTGTTGGAAAGCAAGTTACCTTCCTGATCTTCAATCCAGATACCCAATTGACGTTCTTTGTAATCGTCACCGATAGCATTAGTTTGCAAGAATGGAATCTTTTCGCTGATCGTGACCATCCTTAACCCGTTTGTTAGTGGAACAACACCAACTTTCTGTTTCGCAGTGCTCTTTTGCTTGGTCGTTTTTAAGTGTTCAATACGAAGAACAGGCACACAAATTTCTTGTGGCATGATACCGCCATGAATAAATTTAGCCCCACCAACAAAATTAAATCGGTTCGTTCCTCGTGGAATGATGAACTCAGCATCATCTCCATTGCTAGATAAATTGGCAGTAGTAGCTAAGCTTCCACGCCAGTAGAAGCTTTCTTCAGGCAACTGTTGTCCAATTAAGTAACGTTTTTTCGCTTCCACTGTTCCAACAGGTTTAACTGAAAGAGGTGTTTTGTCTGACTCTTGTAACTCACTCGATTTAAATAAGAAACCATGATCAGCAGTCACTAAAATTCTATTACCGTTGAGCTTGTTAATGATACGGTCAATCAGTAATTTAACTTGCTCAATGGCATCAGAGCACGCTTCGAAAGTGCTGTTTTCTGTTGCAGACTTGTCACCGATTGCATCAATGTGGTCATGGTAAATGTATACTACTCTGGCATCAGCTACCGCTTTACGTCCTTCTTCGTTTGTCCAGTTCAGCACATCAGAAGACTTAACTGCCATTCCCTGATATTTTCCTAGAACGGCATTGCGATTTTCAAGCCCATGTGTGCTCAATCCATCAGCTTTGTACTTAACGTCATTACCCAGATGTGCCGTTAACTCTTTATGAGGTAGTAGAGAAGCCATTCCCAATTGTGTATAGCTCGGTACTACACCTAATTGACTGGTGATGGTCGATTTTGAGCGAGGCTGTTTATTAACTTGTTCATGGACTTCATGAGCAACTTCATAACGAAGAGCATCACTAATGATGACAAATACACGCTTGACCTGACTGGTTTGGAAGATGCGTTCAACTTCGTTTTTGTAAAAGTCTGATTGACGGAGAACACCTGGAATATTCCACTTTTCAAGCAACTGGTCATTATCTACATGCTTACCCCATTCAATCGCTAAGTCATGTAAGTACCAGTTCACGTAAAGGTCTTCAATTGTATCAACCAGTTTTAATTTCTTTAGAATATCAGAGCCGTGATGGGCTACGTAGTTTGCATGTTCGGTAAATGAACGATATGCAGAATCAAATTGATAAAGGTCACTTTCGTAAGCTCGGTAAAGTGATTTAGCCGAGTCAAAATTTAGACCATCGATATACTTAGCTTTCAGGGTAAATAGCTGTTTAGCCGTTTTAATTGCTTCGTAAACACTGGTGTAGCTAGTGTCAGCAGATTCAGGCTTAACATGACACCAGTGAGTTTCTAAACGGTGAGCTACTATCGCATTGAGTTCTTCTTGATCATAGGTGTCGATGTTCTTAGCGAGAAGGACAGATAGTTGCTTATCGGCAAACTCAAAGGTCTCCACTTGAGTCAGTTTATCTGCACGTTCTACCAGTTTCAGCTTCGATGCAATTTCATAATCCGTCTCAATGCGGTGAGCTAATTTGTTGTATTGATCTTGATAGCTGCGACTTTCACGAAGCTGTGAGATAAAGCTTACAACTTGCGCTCTTCTTGGTGAGTTGAGTCCAATTCTGTCGGCTGAATAACCCGCTTCAATTTGCTCTAGTGTCGGAATCGGAAGAAGGTGAGCTTTGAAACGACTTACCACTTCATCATCGTTAGTACAGTTACTATTGAGCAGTGACTGATAACACTCAGTGAATAGCAGTTTAACGGTAAAGTCTTGAAGGGTCGGTGAGCGTTTAACTTCATCATCCTCTTTTGACTCTACGATATAACCCATCTCACTATTGGCGAAAGACCAGAATGCGCTGGTGAGGTTGTATTTATCCAGTTCAGCTAAGATCTCTTCAGAATCAGAATCAGAATCAGAATCAGAATCAGAATCAGAATCAGAATCAAAATCATCAGAGAGTTTGGAAAGCAGAGTTTGCAGGATCGAAGTAAAAGTTGCTGTATCAAGCTTTAACGTTGCAGCAATAAGAGCTAACTCCAATTGCTGCTCAGTTGCAGAGTTTGGCGGTAGAACTTTGAGTAAACGTGCTGTGCGTTGATCGCTATTGAAGAAATTCTTGTACTTAGCAATAACAGAGCGGAACTCCATTTTCATGCCAATTTCGTTAAGGATCATCGAGCTTCTATCTGCAAAGAACTCCTCTGCGTATAGTCGAATGTCATATAACCAGTCACGAGTCGGTTCACTAGGCTTCTTGTTTGAGTAGAGTAAGAAAGCTGTGTTCGGCTCTAGCAACTCAATTCTATACTTCACTTCAAAGTGGGATAGAGCATCAATATGGATGGTCTGTGTATCGTCATAATTCGATTCAAGTTCTAAGGTATCGACTAAGTCGTTAAACTCATTATCAACATCTAGCCAAAAAACGATGCGCCCGTTTTCTTGTTTGAACTTTTTGTTCAGTGCTTGTTTAATTTTTTCGATATTCATACGTTACAATACATTCGCTAATACTTTGTGTAGATGAGCTTTGAAGTGGTCAAAGGAGTCCATGTTGATCTTTGAAGCGTCAATACGATCATCTTTGATTAGGTCAACAAGCGGGTCTGTGATGTCTTGGTCATCAATGACAATTTCGAGTTGCTTTTTTAGTGAGTTTTCGACTTTGTCATTACCTGAAGCTTGCTCAAGCGCATTACAATTTTGGTAGTTGTTTTTCAATGCGCACAAAAGCCATGCCTCTGATTTAGGCATTGGGATCATCGGAACACTTTTATCTTCGTAGTTTTCTGCGGTAAATCCTAAGACCATCGAATCCCATTTGTCTTTCCACATACCACGTCCTGCTGAAGCCGTACCATCAGCATCTCGAAAAAGTACGGCAACAACATCATCATTTAGCTCAGCAGCTTTTTGTTTTGCAAGTTGTGCAAGTGCTCGTGCATTTGCGTAGTAGTATTTGGTTTCTGGTGGTGTTCCTTTTCCTCGAAGCCCCATGCTTTTTTTACTTTTAGCTGGTGGTTTAGAGTTTACTAGGTGTGATTTTGATACAAATGTCACCATGTGGAAATCGAGATGTGAAAGCTCGTATTGCCTATTTTGGATAAGCCAATTATTTGTCAACTTGTCGACAATGTGCGCCATTTCACCTGGAACATAGTTCGCCCCTGTACATACATCAGCAGCAGGGAAGCACTTTCCCATATCTGTAGGACCTTCACCACTAAACATAAAGTGCATGTTTAACCCTCAGATATTTGAACTATTTCTTTCCAGATAGAAAGCATATCTGTATCGATAAATGCCTCCCCAGGACCCATGAAACTCAGCTTTTCGGCAATAGAAGGTATATCAAATAGCTTGATGGCTTTTGTCTTACCCTCCGAGGTCTTGTACAGATAAGTCACGCTCTGTTTGGCTACATCGTCTTCAATAAAGTTAAGAACGAGAGGGCTGTGAGTGGTCAGCATAACTTGCTGTTTAGCATTAACTAAGTGATCAATGAGAAACTCAATAAGCTCTGGGTTGATGCCGTTTTCTATTTCATCAAATAGCAAAAAATCGTCTTTTAATCCGATCTGAGATAGGACAGCCAAGAGTCGCAGCATGCCATCGTTTAGATGTCGAGCAGATGTCGTGATGTCTTTTTCACCGAACTTCTCCGTAACATCGAGTTGCTTCTCACCATTTGAGAGAGCTTTGGTTTTAAAGCTTGCTAGCTGCGAATAAACTTTTTTTAGCTCACTGCTTATCTTGTTCTTTTCATCGGCTTTAATCTCATGCAAGAAAGCTGATAGCCTTTCACCACCTAAGCCTAATTTGCCATTAGCTGAAATGGATTTTGCTCTAAGTTGTTCTGGTGAAAGCAGATCTAGCGAGCGAACATTAAGTAAGCTTTGTTTGAAGCTTAATAGTGAGTCGTCTAGGTTATGCTCTTTTAAAGCTGAAAGAATAGAGCCTTGGTAGGTGAACATAATGTCAGATTGGCTTGATTTACCCTTGTTAGAAAGGTACTTCACTGTGCCTTTCTGAACTTGAAGAAGTGTATCTACTCCAAGCTTTACGGTTTCAGTTGTGCAGTGTAGGGAAGTAAGATTGAAGCTACCAGTCCACGTTAAAGTCTGCTCTGGGTTAAGTGCAAACTTTACAGTGAAAGCAATGTTCTTCTTGCTGCTTAGCTTAGAGTTTAGATCTGAGCTTTCCCATTGTCTCTGAGTCAGCCATTGGTCGATTTCGCCTTGCATCATTTGCGACAATAAATCGATACCTTGGAGTACGGTAGACTTACCCGCACCATTTAAACCGACTAATACGTTGAAGTTTGACAACTCGATGTTGAAGTCTACTAATGACTTGAAATTATCGATGCTAACGGACTGTATCATGCTGACCTTACTTAGAATTTTTCTCTGAGTTAATTGTATCATTTAACGGAACTCAGCGAGAGAGGTTGAGGGATAAAAACCGAGCCTTAATAGGCAACATAGCAGCCCGAAGGCTGCTATGACTTCTACTTATTTGATTTCGGCAGGCTTCTTGCCGTGAATGGCTTTAGCATCTGCGAGTAAGTTACCAAATTTACCGTAGTTTTCTTTTACGCCATTATCAAGATCAAGGGAGATCTTCATCTCTGACAAGTGCTTCAACTCTTCATCGAAAGTGGCTAGTTCAGCTTGTTTCTTCTCGATGGTTTTTAGTTCTTTGTCGATAGCTCGAAGCTCAGCACCTGAAGCTGTCGGCTTGGAATCCTCAAGAATGCCTTTATGACTCTCCAGTTTACCCATCAGTGGTGTTACATATTCAGTCCGCATGCGTGACAGCGTACTTTCATTGTAACGGTGTAGGTAAACTAAACATTCAAATGCCTTAGCCTTACCAGAACTGAATAGCCAGTAGATAGGGCGCTTCTTATAGGTCTTCACATGGTCTTTAAAGAACTGTGTTGAGAAGTAGCGTCTAATGGTATCCATAGAGCTTTCATTTTTCTTGGCTTTGATAGCATCTAAGCACAGGCTTTCTGCAACAAAATCTAAGTTTTCTTGAAGATGTTCTTCTCCCCAAACGGTTTTTACAAATTCACGGAAGCGAATAGTAGCATCATCTTCGAAGATCCACTCTTCATCCGCTAGTGGTACAATACCATCATCGTCAACAGCATAGCTTTTATATGCATGTTCAGAGACAAGTTCTTTGAAACCACTATTTCCTGAATTAGCATAAAGTAGGCCGCCAGTGTCTAGTGAGTAGCGACCCATTATGCATCCTATGCAAAAAGAAAGTAGTTCAATGAAAGTCTTTGATTGCCTAATTAGTTCTTTGGCAGAATCCGAGTCTGTTCTTTTTCCGTTAAAGTGTGGATTGGTAGAAAGAGTTAAGCTCTTTAACTGCATTTCACATTCAAGTTCATCCGTTAAACCAAATAGCATCGTAAAAATTGTATTGTTTCGTTCTTCAAGGTTCTTTAATTCGTATAAGCTGTTATTTTGGTCATTAATAAGAGCATTGTAGTTTTCTTCCAGGTTTTTATCATCTACATAGTTCACAAGAGGTAAAGTATTAAAATCCCAAGAAGTTTCCTGGCTATCCCAGTCCAACTTAGAAATATTAACGATTCTATCATGTATCATTTCTATTTCATTGGTAGTATCTAAGTCGATATCATCAATTACTGGAAGGTTTGCAATGTCTCCTACTTGATAATGAAGAGTGGGACTTAAAAATCTGAGAAAGTGAGTTGTAACATTTGAACATAAACATGCTAACAGTACTTTATTGTTGTTGTAATAAGCACATGATCCACCTTTCTCATAAAGCATTCCTTTAGGCATATATCTAGCACCAAAATATGAACTACTAATATCGGTCCAAGTCACGGCAGGCTCAAAGTAGGGATTCCCTCTTTTAAGTACAAGACCTGAATTTCCATTTAAATAATCATATTTTGATATGATAAAGTTATGTAGTTCTTCACCATCATTTTCCCAATTAACAACAAATTCAAGATTTCCATACCATCTTCGGTAGTCCCCCCCTTTGTTGATTGGAAACCATTTTTTTCCACTTAATCGAGCAGACTCTCTATCTAAGTTTAATCCAGTTTTAGATATTGAAACTTCAGTCCATCTTCGTAGAAAACGATCATTATTCGAGGTTAATAGTCCTTGTCTAACTTTTCCTATTTCACCTAATGAACTTTTGCCAAACTGACTGAAGGTAGATTCTGAAGCCCAATAGGCTATAGGGTTACCTGGTATGCGACTGAAATCATCAGACTTTGCTTCAAAAAGATAGTTACATTTAGAGTAATGTATTGCTTCAAGCGTTTTTGGTCCTTGGTTTGCAGCACCTTTAAACTCAGATAGACGAATATAAGAGCCTTTGTAATTGGGAATATGGCCTTTTGTCAAAGTGAAAGTACAAATCGGTACCGTTGCTCCATCAAAACCAGAATATTCAAGCTGTACTAGTGTTGATATTATCTCTTTATTAATCAAATTAGATCTAAGCTTTTCATAGCTTGATATAAACATCCAAACGAATGGTGTCATAAACCCTAATTCACCATGTTTATTAGTTAGTTGTAGATTTCGAGCTATAAATGCAGAAAATAAATCTTTTTCATAGCCTTTAAAATTATCTTTAAGATACTTTTTTATTTTTGGTGTTTGGTATTTACTACCGTTATAAGGTGGATTTGCCACAGTTACATCATACGTAGTAGCTAGAAGTTGTGCTTGATATAAAACAGGCAGTACCTGCTGAGCAGCCAGCTCAGCAACCTGAGAGTTTGAAGATAATTTTTTCAAACTCTCAGACTTCAATTGTTCTACCGTTTCGGAATACCCAGCGTCTATCTGAATTAATGAACCCAAGCTTTTAGCTTCAATGAAGGTTTCTTTAAGGTAATTGAGCAACTCGATATATCGCTTGCTCTTATCGCTCAAATTAATGCTTTCAGGAGCATTGGATGCGAAAAGATCAGCTGTTGAGCCTGTTTGCCTCTGACCCTCTAGATCTAGATCATTCCAAAGCTGATTAACATCCCAGCTTTCAGTAGACTGGATAGAGTGGATATTAAGAGTAATGTCACGACTAAATATACGTTTATCATCTTCACGAGCCTTCATTAGCAATGCGAAACTTGCCATTTGAACCGCCCTGTCATCAATATCAAGGGCAAAGATGTTCTTGGTTAAGATAAGCTCTGGAATTTCACGAGGACGGTAGTCTAGCTCAAGGTAGATTTCACGAAGAACATCATAGACTTCAACCAGAATGTGTCCACTTCCGCAAGCGGGATCGATCACTTTGATGGTTTCAGGATCAATGCTTTTTGGCGTTATCGCTTTAAGTTGCTCGATAACCTCTTCGCTTTGCTCTGCGGGATTAATGTAATACTCCATTTTATCTTTTAGTTCAGAGTCTGGGTAGGTAGCCAACCACTTACGTCCAAGCGAGTTATGGACCATGTATTTCACAATCCAGTTAGGCGTGAATAACTGTGTCGCCGCTGGGATATCTTCTGTTTTTACCACTTTACCGATGACGGTATCTTTGTATTCCGAGATGTAGAATTGGTAAAGCCAACCGATCACTTCAATTTCAGTCCAGTTATCTTCTGGTACTTCATTGATCAGATCTTTTAAGATGGAATCCGTCTTGGTTAGGTTGTCAGGTAGGAGAAGCTCTGTTGCGTCATCAAGTTTCTCAAACCCTATGCCACCAAAAATTTGGGGCATTGCTCCACTTAACTGGTGACATTGACCAAGCAGAATGGTGCGGTATAGCTCTTCTTCTTTGCCGCCATCGAGCACCATGTCGATGATTTGGTCTTTGTTTAAACCTAAATCATCAGCAATATCTGCCGCAGCACCAAGAATTTCAAAACCTTCACCAAATAAAGCGTTTTCACCTTTACTCAATACACGGTAGCCATGATCGAGGTAGTCGTTGATTTCCATGAAACGGATTGCTGTTAAACGGTTAAACCAAGTAAAAGCGGTTTCATTGACGAACTGTTTAAAGCCTAGCTCTAAATCTAACTTACCATTCGTAGTACCAAGCTCGTTGATGCGTCTTACTAACTGGTTACGCTGCTGACCTTGCTTGCGAGTGAAGATACGCCCTTCAATTACTGCGTTATCGCCATCAGTAGACATGTCTGCGATTCGATCAGTGTATAAACCGAGCGTAGCTGCTTTTTTCTCTACTGCATCCATAAAAGCGATACGAGCTTTTGGTGCGTAAGCTTTTAGTTTGTTTGTATTCATTCTAAGTCTCTATTCAGTTAGAAAATCCACGCTCTATGAGCGTGGCTTCAATCTATAATTTGTTCCGTTTAGTTATTTGATGCGCACTTTGTGGTTTGCAGCGATAAGCCCAGAGAGTTCAGACTTTAACGCAGCTAGGTACTTATCAAGCTCTTCTTCGGTTTCTAGGTAAGCACTATGCGCTACCTCTTGGAAGATGGTACTTGGTTTAACGGTCACTACTTTTTTACCAGCAGGTTTGCTTGGCGTTGGCTCATTAATGGTTCCAGTCTCTTTACCACCTGTGTTAGTCGTGTTGTAACCTGTATGGCTATTCGGTTCGTCTAAACCTAGTGAGCCATTGGAGTTTGGTTCGTTACTTTTCGTTTCGTCAGCTTTACGTTGCTCTTCTAAGCGCTTAGCTTCTTTTTCTTGCTGGTCGATGTAGCTGTTAATAATGGCTTCGGCATCTTCCACAAGGTTGTCGGAGCTACGTAACTCTTCATTGATTTCAGCGATGCTCATCAGGCTTTCAAGGCGCTTAATAGATAATTGTAAAGGTCGCAGTGCTTGATTACTGATGGTGTCAGGTGCATGACAGTCAGCAATATGTTGCTGTACGTCAAGGATGGCAGTTTCAATCTTGCTTGTTACGTCAGCTCTGCGAGCGTTCAGTAGGTCGTTATTAACACCCGCTACGATGTCTATTTGAGGTTTAATCTGCTTGATCTTTCCATAAGGCTGTTTGCTGTTGTAGATCGCTTCTAGCTTCTCTAATGCAGCTTTTGCTTCAGAAGAGGTCTCAAGTAGTTTTCGGTTTTTTGCAAACTCAACATTTAACGCTGTTGCCAAGTTTTGCCAAGTGTTGAAGTGTTTGTCGTAGAAGACTTCGATCTCTTCGTACTCTTCGATGAACTCTTCTAGGTCATTGCCTTGACGTAGGAACTCATCAATAAACTTATAGCTGCCTTGTTGCTCCACTAGGATATTCAGCATATCGATGCCTTCTTCGATGACGATAGTACCTGGGTAGCGACCAGTCGTTGATTTTGCCTTAAAGTCTTTCAGTTTAGCCAGAATAGCTTTAAATGCATTGATGGCTTGGGTGTGTAACTCACTCTCTGAAGCTGGAGCGTTTTTCTCAAATACGTCTTTATACAGTTTTGATGCTTTCTTTAGGTTGGCATCTGATTGCTTTTGAACCTTACGAATTCGTAGGTTTGCACGCTTCGCTGGCTTATCAAGGTGCTCAAACGCTCCACGAAGTGGTACATGTTGTTGGTTTGCCTGGAACTTGATTTTGTCAGATGCAGCAAGACGGGCAATCATCAGAATGATTTCGTTATCATGCCAGCCAAACGGTCTACGAGAGAATTTCTTCACTAAATCACCAGCCGTTAGAGTACGGTTATACTCATCACTGATCGAAATATGCTGCTCAAGTTCTAGTAGTGCTCTTGGATTTGCTTCTACATCAGTAAGGTCGATGTTCATCTGGCTTAGATCGTCAACAATCAAGGTTTGTTGGATCTGCTCTCTGATGCTGCCTTTATACGGTTGTACGTATTTCAGTTTATCAAACGTGTCTTCAATGAACTGATGGTAAGCGTTCTCGATAATTGCAGTAGAGGATGTGCCTTTTGCATTGTAGTTTTGACCTAACAGGTAGAAGTCAGACTCTTTGATAATGTCTTCAAGGTCGATAACAATTTGTTTGCGTCTCGCACTGTTCTCTGCTGCTTTGGCACGAATAAGCAGTTCCATTTCAGCATCACGACCAGAGTTCTTACGAGTATATTTAGCGGTGCGGATGTAGGTACGAAGCTCCGAGAACAGGCGTGGGTGATCTTGAAGTTTAATCAGTACCGTTTCTTTTGATTCATTACCACAAACCGCATCACTCATTTCATCGTAACTTGCGTCAATTGGTGAGATGATCTTCAAGCATAGGTCATTGTCCGTTGAACCTTTTTCAAAAGGCTGACCGTTACAGAAGCGGGAAGCAGGGAAGTCTTGGTTGTTTTCTGGGTAACGGTAGACTTTGCTTTTCTTTAGGATTTCGTCAAACAGAATCTTACTTAACTCCAGTGTTTCATCTGACGTTTCGATGTCTGTATTCTGGATCTCTTTTTCAATTTCCTTTTCTTCATTGGTCAGGAAAATGTATTCGTCATTCTGGCGAGAGATAAGTAGGTTATTCTCTAGAGTATCTAGGCTATCTGTAATCTTGATGCGCAGTTCACGTTTATCTTGATCAACCTCCGAGATACAAAGAGTTACGATGTTATCGATGGTCGATTTCATCTCTTCCACATAGCGGATCATGAACAGTGTTTGTAGAACTTTTACTGAGAAATCTGAGATCGAACTTTTCTCAGCAGCGTGGTTAATGTCACGCACTACAGCCGTATCCAAGAACTTCTTGATGGAAGGATAGAAGCTGTAAAGCGGAATTAGGCGACCAATATCATCATCTGAGAATTGATTTGTTGCGGTTTGGAAAGCTTCAATCAGTGAGCGTTCACCTTTAGCAAGGTGTGTACCAGCAGCACCAGTTTGACTGATTCCAGAGAATACTTTCTGAATCAGGTTGTACTGATAAGGGGCAAACGGATAGCTAGAAACAAAGTTATCTATACCAGAGAAGTTAGAAAATTCAGCGGTATTGGTTTTTTCAAAGCTAAGCTGACTGCGGATAATATCACCTTTCTGCTCATACAGAGAGGCTAGGGCAACTTGTGCAGGCTCAGTTTTGTCTAGTAGACGTTTTTCGATAACTTCGTTTACGTTCGAACTAGATAGAGAAAGACGTTGGAAACGCTGTTGGATACGAGAAAAGTCGTTTTTACGTGAGCCTTCCTGCATCTTACCTAGTACAGCATCGATATCTTCTTGAGATGTCACGACAACCCATGCTTTACCATTACAGTGTGTACCCAAGTTCTCTGTGATGGTTTGAAGTTTGAGCATCATTTGGGTGTTTTGACCGATGAACTGACCGATCTCATCCACGAAGAAGCTGATACGACTTTCTGGGTTTTGCTCTAGGAACTGGCTAACCCACTTACAAAAATTTTGGATATCGAGTGTGAAGTTCTCATCAAGCATTTCGATAGCCAGTTCACTCGACTCTTCACTCTGTTCTGTGAGGTGAGAGAAGGTATCAATTAACTGATCCAAGTAGTGGTAGTAGTTGTGTCGTACATCCACCCACTCTTTACCCGAAATTTCTTTGAATTTCGCTTTAAAATCATCAAACTGACCTTGTTGATCGAAGGTACGCTCTAGGTTTGCTAGGTGAGGGTGATCTGATGAGTAACCTAGATATTCGTTAAATACTTTTAGGAATACCTTGAGGATCGCATCTTCTTTGTCATCGGTATCTGCACGACTGTCTATGTTAAACAGGATCACGTGGTTATCTTTTTGGATAGCTCTACGCATGTCACCAAGCAACATTTGGTCTTCGCTTAGTTTTTCCTCAAAGAACTCAATCGCTTTTTTGGTGATACCGCTGTGAGATGTCGCCTCATTCTTAAGCAAGTAAGACATGATTTTAATGAAGTGCGATTTACCTGAACCGAAGAAGCCAGATACCCAGATGCCAGACTTACCAGTTTTTGATGCTTCATCAGGGTTATCGACAGATGGCATGTAGTAGTCAAAGAACTGTGTAATGTGTTCATGAAGTTCAGATGTCACTACGTATTCATCTAATTCTGTAAAGACTGTTTCGTTACCGAGCTGATCTGCTTTAACTACGCCATTGATTTGGCGAGTAATGTCTTTGTTAAATAGCTGTTTTACTTGCATTTTATTTCCTAGCTAAACGATTACTTAAAGGTTGCCTTGTCAAATTTGGTGTTAAACCAGTTGGAAGGCTCGGTAATAGTTGTCTGACGTTAAGCGTCCGAATGGTTGTAGTTCACCATTATTGTAAACGCCTGGGTAAAATAATACGGTTGGCACCAGCCCTACTTTTGCATGAAGTGCATTAAGGAGTGAATGTCCTCTTACGACTGGCCACGCACTACCCAAACCGTGGATGAGAATAAAATCGCAGTTAGCCAGATCCATTTCATCAATGATGAATTGAGCAACACGATTCTGCTCGAAAGTACCTTTCAGGGCTTTTTGGAAAAAGCGTTCGCTGCGTTTGGTTTGCATCTCGAAAGTGCTTTTTAAGATCTCTTCCGACTCAAGCATTTTAATGATCATTTCAAATAGATTAATGCTTGCAAACTTGTACTCTCGCTTTTGAAGTTTCTTTTCAAGTACTGAAACGTGTTGGCGAACTCTCAACTCGTATTCTGGCTTGTAGTCGAACACATAGAAGCCGATTTCACCACCAAGTTCTTTGTTTTTAAGAAACTCTTCGCTCTCTAAACGAGGCTGGATCTTATCTAGGCGTTGTTGTAACTGAGGCATTAGTAAACCTCCATTGCTTGAATGATGTCTTCACGGTTCATCTCAATCAGTAGGTCTCTGACATCGGGAACAATGTAGATGTTGGTTAGAGTCTTGGTTTTGGTGCTTTCAAGGAAGCCGCCATCAGTCATTACTTTAAAGGCTACTTGGGCTATCTTGTAAGTTGAGGCTTCGGACATTTCTGCCAGTTCTGGGTATAGGCGACACTTGTCTTCCCAAAACTCTTTCCAGTCTTTCATATCTATAGAGTCTCGGTACATGCGTTTTGCATCCATAACCACAGTACGCATAAATTCAGCTAAAAGAGGTGAGTTCATGAGTGTTGCTGCCATCATTAGTTGCGCAGCTTCTTCATGATTGGCGTTAACCAAGCTTGTTAGAAAACGATTTTCGAGTGAACCAATGCGTTTTTTGACTGTAGCTGCATTACGTTTTGCAGAGGCAGGAGAACGTTTTTGCAGAATGTTTTGATCAACAATAGCGTAGTCCCAATCCTCTTTTGATAGCTCGGTTAAAAGGAGTTCAGCGATCAACTGGGCTTCTGTAATCATCAGGCTTCCGCCAATCAAGTCACCTAAGTATCTTTTATGTTCTTTCATCTTTTATTAACCGATTAAATTTGAGATTGGGTTGGCTGTTCATAGCCAGATGCTAAATGTAGGTTATCAACACCGTATAGTGTGGGTCTGTTTGCCAGCCACAAATGGTGTTCTGGTGTTGTCTGGGTTGCGTGTTCTGAGCAATCAACGTTCCATTGTCTTAGTACATAACCAGTCAGCGCTGCACGGACTTCTAACAACAGCTTTCCATCCGTCATTGAATAGTCTAATTCTATCGCTTTAGGGTGTTGGATATTCTTTGGATGAGGAACTAACTCTAACGGCACAAAGCGCATCCATTGTTTGTCTGAAATAGATTGGTGTTGCTCAGAAACTTTTTTATCAGACAGTTGTACTTTGACTATTCGGGAGATGACAAAATCTCTAAATTCATGGCTTTGGAAATCAAATGCTCGAATGTGCCAACGCAGTCCATTATCTACGATAGAGTGTGGAACGATGGTTCTTGTACTTTCTCCATTACTTAAGGAGACGTAACCAATCTTTACCGCTTTCTTATTTAGCGTTGCTTGGGTTAGTACCGCAATGATATCCGCATCGGGAGCGATCAGTTGGCTTGGCATTTCGAATGGAATAGACATGCTATTAATAACGCTGTCTTCACCTGATAACTGACTCGCCAGTTTATTCAGGCTTTCATTAGCGTTGTGGTTGATGATTGGCTTGAAATTGTTGGTTTGAAAGTAGCGTTTTTCTGCGTTGTCATAAACCAGGTTTTGGGGTGCAAGCTCCTTGTATAGATTGATATCACGAGTTGCATTGGAAAGCCCCATCCTGAAGTGCTCGACCACTTCAGAACGAGTGAAGTGACCCACAAACATCAACTTGAAGTCGATGAAGGCAAGTCTTTGCTGTTGTGCGTAGTTTAAGTTATCCATACGAGCTTAGCTAAATTAATTATAGAGCGAAGTATGCACCATTTTGGGCTTCACTTCAATTTTTGGTATGTTGTCTCGTATCACAATTGAGTATTATGCACACAATTATATCTAGACTGATTACAAGTAACGACTACGTAAGTGCTCTTGAAAGTGCAGTGGATTTAGTGTTTCACCTGTCGCTTGTTTAACGAGTTCATCGGTAGAAAGTAGGCTGCCTTTGCTCCAGATTTTTTCAGACAACCAGTTAAAGATTGGCGTTAAATCTCCACTACGAATCGTTTCATCGACATTGACGGTTTGCTTCATTGCAGCCATAAACTGTGCCGCATTCATAGCGCCTAAGGTGTAGCTTGGGAAATAGCCAAAACTTCCGTCTGTCCAGTGTATGTCCTGCATGCAACCATTTTTGTAGTTACCCGCCGTTGACAAACCTAAGTAGGATTGCATTTTGTTATCCCACAGTTCAGGAACGTCTTTGTAGGATATGTTGCCGTTGATTAGGTCACGTTCAATTTCGAAACGTAGAATAACGTGTGCAGGGTAGGTGAGTTCATCAGCATCTACGCGAATGAAGTCTTTTTTCACCTGAGTGTAGAGCTTTATTAGGTTATCAGGAGCGAACAGTGCAGGGGCGTGATCTGTAAACTGTTGTGTTGCTAGGCGGCTCAAATGGTTAATGAAAGCTTGGCTACGCCCTAACTGCATTTCAAAAAATAGCGATTGTGATTCGTGGATTCCCATAGAGCGAGCTTCTCCACTAGGCGTGCCAGCTAGATGAACAGGCAATCCTTGCTCATAGCGGGCGTGACCAGTTTCGTGGACAATACCCATTAAGCTTTGCATGAATTCTTGTTCATTGTAGCGAGTCGTAATGCGCACGTCTGAAGCAACGCCACCACAGAATGGATGAACACTTTCGTCAAGGCGACCATGAGAAAAATCAAACTGCAACAGCTCCATTACTTGTAAGCCTAAAGCTTTTTGTTTGGCGGTTGCAAATGTGCCACTGGACTGAATAATAGACTGATGGCTCTGTTTTTCGACCACCTCGTCAATTAACGAGGGCAACCAGCTTTTGATGCTATCGAACGTTTGACTGAGTGTGTGGCTGTTCGTACCCGGCTCGTAAATATCAAGCATGGCATCATAAGGAGATAGGCCAGTAGCTTCAGCGCGAATTTGTGCTTCTTGCTGTGATAGTGTGACGACCTCTTGCCAGTTTTTAGCAAAGCCTTGCCAGTCATTGTTGACTCGTTGACTGCGCCAAGCATGTTCACATTTAGAACCGGCTAACGATTTTGCCTCAATTAACGACACAGGTAAGACGTTGGCCATTTGCCATGTTCTTTTCATTTCTCGCAATTCAGCCGTTTCTTGAACAGATAATGTCTGTTGTGCGGCCTTGCCAAACCACTCTTCTAATTGTGGCGCGGTTTTTAATTGGTGAATATGAACGGACAAATCAGCCATAGCACGGGAGCGTGCTTCATTACCACCACTTGGCATCATGGCGGCAGCGTCCCAGTTGCATATTGAAGAGAGATGATTAAAGTTATCAATTTTTTGAAAATGCTGTTTTAGCGATTGCAATGCAGACATATCACTTCCTTAAGTCTGTGAAAGTAGTTTAGACTACCAAACTTAGCGCTTTCCACCTAGCTAGTAGTAGATATTCAATGCAGATTAATGATTTATATACCTTTGTAGCCGCAATGACCTTATTAACCGTCACTCCAGGTTTAGATACCGTCTTGGTAATTCGCAACACCAGTCGCGGAGGCAAGGTGGATGGGTACATTACCAGTCTTGGAATTTGTTTAGGCTTATTTGTGCATGCCACTTGGTCTGCGATTGGTGTTGCTGCTGTTATCAGTCAAAGCCCAAGTTTGTTTAATGGCATAAAACTGGTTGGAGCCGCGTATTTGTGTTGGTTAGGGCTGTCGGGCATTCGTTCTCTGCGAAATGGCAGTAGCTCATTTAATATGGAGGCGAACACGAAATCTGTTTCAAGGTTAACGTCCATTAAAGAGGGCTTTTTATCCAACGTACTGAACCCTAAAACGGCGGTTTTTTATCTGGCATTTTTACCGCAGTTTATCGACCAAAGTGGTAATTTATGGCTACAGTCCATGTTGCTTGCGTTCATTCACTTTTGCTTGGCTATGCTATGGCAATGCGGTTTGGCCAGCACGTTAGATAAAGCCAAAGCTTGGTTATCTAACGGCCGCACTAATTATCGTCTGCAAATGTGCAGCAGCGTGGTGTTAGTGGCTTTAGGTGTGTTGCTGGTGGTTGAATCTCTTTAATGATCACCTTTAGGCTTTGCAGGGTAGTTGATGCTGATGTATTCCGGCTCTGCAATGTTCATTTCTTGGTTGAGCACACGAGTGAGCGCAAAGTAATAGTTCACTAATAAGTTACTAAATCTTGGCAATGTTGGTGGAACGGTTTTTCCGGATTTTTCAACCAACACTAATTGTCGCACGACCTTCTTGGATAAACTGCGGCATTGATGGAGCAGTATCACAGGCCCTGTTCCTCTAGGTAGCACGAAGCGCTTTTGGTCATCTTCTACTAAGTCTCTAAACTGGTGGTACTGTTTAGCCAGTTGTTGGATATCCGTTTCAAAGATGCCGTTTTTGCCACGAATAGAACCATTAAGATGGAATATCTTTGGTTGTAATGCCTCTAAGGATTGACGAATTTCACTGTGGTCAATGTTGCTGATGGCAAGGCCCGTGAGAGTACATAATTCATCCGTTAAAATTTCGAAATCACATAATGGACTGTCTTCAAAAATAAATGGATAGGCGAGTTCATCAATGTTACCACTGAATTTCATGTTTATTCCTTACGTTAATGCACCGTTTAAACCTAGATGAACGGTGGTGAAACCTAGCGTCGCAACGCTTATGGGTCTATCTAAACACTGTTGTTTATTAAAATCATCTATTTATTGAATAAAGTATTGATAGAAACTGTGAGACGTTTACTATTGTCTGCACTAACTGTTCCCTCAGTGTGGTGCGTATTATTAGGGCACCTAGATATATCAATATACAGCAGGAAGTTTTATGCGCGCGTTTGTACTATTAGCTTATCTTTATTCCGCAATTGCTTTCGCTCATTTCCCCGTCACAGTGACAGATGCCAGTAATACTCAAATCACTTTAGAATCGGCCCCGCAGAAGATCTCCTCTAAATCGCTGTTTAGTGATGAAGTGTTGCTTGATCTTATTGCTCCTGAAAGGTTTAGCTCTGTGACTAAATTTGTCGATGATCCTCATTATTCTACTGTTGTCGGTAAAATGCCGGCAGCAGTGCCTCGCTTGGATTTAAACGTTGAACGTATTCTTGCTAATAGACCCGATTTAGTCTTAGCAGGAAGTTGGAGCGATAGTGGACGTATTCAACAGTTACGCTCAGCGGGTATTAACGTTTTTCTTATTGGCGTCCCTCACAGTTATGACGACATCAAAAAGCTGATCAAGTTGGTGGGTAAGATGGTTGGCGAAGAAGATAAGGCTGAGGCTGTGGTGAATAATATGGATATTCGTCTTGAGCAAGGGCTTGTTTTTACCAGTCATAAATACAAAGTGCTCGATTATAACCGCTGGGGCACTTCAAGCACTCGACATTCCACTTGGCAGTTGATTGTGAAAAAGGCCGGTTTTATTAATGCCGTTGCCGATTTAGATGCAGATAAATATGGACAAACCCCTATGTCTAAAGAGTTGCTAGTGGTAGTGAACCCAGAGGTCTTGTTTGTTCCTGGTTGGACTTATGGAGACAAGTCAAAGACCGAAAGTTTTTTAAATCAAGTGATGAGCGATCCTGCATTACGCTCATTACAAGCGATACAAAAAGGCAGTGTCTATCCTATCCCTGAAAATTTACGTGGTACATTCAGTCAACATATTGTGGATACCATTTTATTTGTAAACCGAGCTGTATTGGGTGCGCCAGCGCCATGATAGCAGAGTCTAACTACGTGAAATTACAACGTTATCGTATTGGCGGTTTCCTCCTTCTTGCCCTTACCAGTTGGGCTGCGCTAGCCTTAGGTGCAGTCAGTATTCCATTGACGCACCTTTTTGCATTTATTGGTCAGTGGTGCATGCAGGGATATGACGCGGCCAGTGCGCAATACCCAATGGTTTCGGCCATTGTGCTTCATATTCGCTTACCTCGAGTTATTGCAGCGATTGCTGCAGGTGGAGCCTTGGCGCTAGCAGGGGCATGTACTCAAGGACTGTTTCGTAATCCATTGGCAAGCCCTGACGTATTAGGGGTGAGTGCAGGAAGTAGCTTTGGCGCGGTCATTGCAATTGCGAGTGGCTTGTCGATAGTTCATCCATTGTGGATCCCAGTCAGTGCCTGTATAGGCGCATTAATTTGTGCGCTGTTTATTTTTATCATTGCAAGAAATGCCGGTAGCGGGCAAACACTCTATTTGATCTTAGCGGGCTTAGCCTTATCTTCATTACTGGGCGGCGCGACGATGGGGGTGCTATTATTTGCTCAGCAGTATGAAGTGAACCAATTTGTATTTTGGACGATGGGTGGCTTAGAAGGGCGTTTATGGCAACACATCATTTGGCCATTACCTATCATAATTATCGCTTCTATTTGGTTGTTAAGACGTGCGCAATGGCTCAATATCTTGTCCATTGGTGATGAGGCGGCCCATGGGTTAGGAATGGACGTAGCTCGTAGCCGTTTTCTGTTACTGTTTTGTGCCGCTATTTTAACGGCCATGTCCATTGCGATAGCCGGTCCCATTGGCTTTATTGGTTTAATGGTGCCACACCTAGTGCGCCTGCTTACGGGAGCAAATCATATAAGTTTGTTACCTATTTCTGCTCTATTTGGCGCGACGTTCCTGATTGCTTGTGATTTGTTGGGGCGTTATGTCATTGCTCCTTATGAAATAAAAGCGGGCATTATTACCGCAATAGTGGGCGGGTTATACTTCTTGTTGCTCGTGGTTCGAGTACAAAAACAGGGGCGTTTATTATGAGTCAGCCACTACTTCAGGTTAACGCTCTTGGTTCAATGGTTAATACAAAGACCATTTTACGCCATGTCTCATTTGAATTGGGTTTAGGTTCTTTAGTGGGTATTATTGGGCCAAATGGTGCAGGTAAATCCACTTTATTGAAACATTTGAGTGGCTACCTTTCTCCACAGCAAGGGGAAGTGTTATTACAAGGAACATCAGTCAGTGCGTTACCTGCGCAGCAACGGGCTAAATTAATCAGTTACTTACCGCAAACGAACCGAGTTGAGTTTCCTTATAAAGTGTCGGAAATGGTCTCTTTAGGTCTGTTAGATGGCCATTGTTTGTCTACACCAGAAAAACAAAGCAAAATCACCCAAGTACTGCAACGACTGGGCATTGAATCTTTGCAAGAGAGAACGGTTGATCACCTTTCAGGAGGAGAGCAGCAGTTAGTGCACCTAGCGCGAATCTTGTTGCAAGATACCCCGTTAATCTTACTTGATGAGCCGAGTTCAAGTTTAGATATTGGCCATGAAGCGCAATTAATGAACATACTGTCGAGCCTTACACAAGAGGGTAAAACCGTCGTAGTAGCTCTACATAATTTAAATACAGCAGCAGAATTTTGCGATCGTTTATTATTGTTTGGCAAGGGCACTTTAGTGGCTGACGGCACCCCGCAACAACTGTTAACCCAAGATATTATTCAAGGCATGTATCCTTATCAGGTGCAGGTTTCCATTAATGCGCATACGGGTAACCCGAATATCTTAGCGGTAAAGGATTAATACCAATCGTACTAAATAACTGATCATTCTAGCTTGTTAAAATACTCGATAACTGCGTTAGAATTTTTGATTGTAGAATAACGACTTATCGAAAAATTCTGCCTTGTTTTCGAGCCTTTTTCCTGCGCTATTTCTGCTTACTTAGTGTGATTGGTATAAGCTCTTTTCATAAACAATAAAGGCCGCATAAATGCGGCCTTTATTGTTTGAGTTTAGGTTTAGTGAGTTTGCGCTAAGGTGTTTTTTACCATTAAGTGGTGTTCAAAAAACAGTTTTGTTTCTGATATGACAACTTTACGCAGTGCGATTAAACCAATCAAGTTAGGAACGGCCATTAAACCATTGACGATATCGGCGATGATCCAAATCATGTCAAGCTTCATGAAAGCCCCTGAGAATACCAAAGCAATGAACAGCACTTTATAAGGCATAATCGCTTTAGTACCAAATAGATAGACCACGCAACGTTCGCCGTAGTAGTTCCAACCTAAAATAGTGGTAAAGGCAAAAAACAGTAGACCAACAGAAACCAATATAGGACCTAACACATCGGCGTTAAGACCAACGGCAAAAGCGTGTGTGGTCATCATTGCCCCTGCAAGATCCGTTTGCCACGCACCGGTAATGATCAGAGCCAAACCCGTCATGGTACAAATGATCAAGGTATCAAAGAAAGTACCTGTCATTGAAATCAAACCTTGGCGAGCACAAGAATCCGTTTTTGCGGCGGCGGCAGCCATAGGGGCACTACCTAAACCGGATTCGTTAGAGAATACGCCGCGTGCAATACCCGATTGAATGGCAAGCATGACGCTAGCACCAAAGAAGCCACCACTGGCCGCTGTAGGAGTGAACGCTGAAACGATAACCAATTCCACAGCAGATAAAATCTGATGGCTATTATTAATGAGAATACCTAAGCAGGCGACAATATAAATGACGGCCATAGTCGGAACCACTTTACCTGCCACTCGAGAAATAGACTTGATCCCGCCAAGTGTCACCAATGCGACTAACAAGGTAAGTACGATAGCGGCATAAGTACGGTCGGCACCGAGAGTCACTTCTGAAGCATCTAAAATAGCATTAACTTGTGGGAAGGTACCAATACCAAATAGGGCAACACCCAGAGCAAATACAGCAAACAAAGTGGCTAATACCGGTGATTTAACGCCATCACGCAAGTAATACATTGGGCCACCTAACATGCCCCCTTTGTCATCAGTTGTGCGGTACTTAACCGCGAGTAAACATTCTGCGTATTTAGTGGCCATACCAAATAGTGCAGCTAACCACATCCAAAACAATGCACCAGGACCACCCAGTTTAATAGCGGTAGCAACACCAACGATGTTACCTGTACCGATTGTAGCGGAAAGGGCAGTACACAAGGCCGCAAATGCCGTGACGTCACCTTTAGATTGATTGTGATCGGATTTGCTAAAAACCATCTTTAGCGCAGTAGGTAGGTGTTTAAACTGTATGAGACCGAGACTAAAAGTAAAGTAGACACCTGTGCCAACTAATAAAATAAGTAGTGGTGGGCCCCAAATGAAGCCATCGATAGACAGTAAAATTGAGTGTAACGAAGATTGTGAAAGTTGCATGATTTCCCCTTAATAAACAACATATAAGGAGAAGAGTGAACGCGGATCTAATGAACAAAATTAACAACAAAGTGGCTAAACGCTGAATCACTCCTCTGTCCTTTTGCCTGAGAGTTTCACCCATAATGGGCTTGCTCCTTCGGCGGCCAACTTAATGGCTCTCTCCAGAGATTCCTCCAACTGCAGTCCTCACTTATTTTTACACTAGGTAAAATAAGAACCTGAAAGATTTACTTCTTCGGTAGACGTAATAAAACGTCATTCTCCTGCAGTCTTCATCGGAACTGACGTAAAAACGCCAGGTCTGTAAGTAAATTACTTACAGGTGGATAAAGTATCACATTTCGTTACAGATTCAAGTGGCTCTTAGAAAATTCTTTTGTTGATGAATAACCTAAACAAATACTTAACTGTTAAACTGACCTCTATCGTCATTAAATGTCGTCATTGAGAGGGTAACATGACCCGATTGTTAGCTATTGTTATTTTAATTACCTTAGCCTTTTTATTTATTCGTTATAATACCAATGAGAAATTGCAAAAGTGGGTGGTGATCGTACTGTGCAGTGCCTTTGTTATTTATTCCATTTCTTTGATGGTGTCTGAATTACTTCGTTAATGGAGAAGTGTGTGATTGAGCAAAAGAAGCACGTTAGTTCGACTCATAGTGGCGGTGTAGCACTGTATTTATTAACCGCCCTTGCTGGTATTGCCGTCGGTATTACGGCAACCACTTTTTATTTGACTCAATCTCATCAACAAATTCGTCAGATAGAGCAACAATCACAGCAACAAAAGGCCAATGAATTGACTCAGTTGCAGTCGCTTAACCAGACCCTTGAACAATCCCTAAAGCAGAGTCAATCTGAGGCGTCCCATAGCCAACAGCAGTTACAAAAAGTCACACACTCTTTGGGAGACATGCAAAAGCGGATGACTGAGCAAGGGCTGCAACATAAGCAATTACAACAAAAAATAGAACAACAGCAACGCCTTGTTCAGCAGCAACAGTTATTAGAGAGTCAGTTGCGTGCCGATAATCAAGAGTTGCAACAGCAGGTGGATGAACATAGAGCCACACTCAATGATTCGAAATCGTTTTTCCAACAACAAATGGCTCTACAGCGAGAGTTGACTAAGCTGCATGTGCAAAGAGAAAAGCTGATAGTCATCCTAAATAGTTTGGTTAAAGAGTGCCAGACCTATCAAGATGGAAAGAGTTGGGATGCCAAATCGGACTCGTGTTCTCGTAAACAAACCGCATCAGATCGCTTGAAAACCCTGGATCAGACTATTGATGCCAAACAAGCGAAAGTGGTGAGCTTTGATAGCGAATAGCGGTGTTTAACCGCCTGTATAACGCTGTCACAACATTCACAGCAAAGGGAATAACTAAGAGTTTAAAAATAGAGTGATAAGATCCTTTACCTCTATGAAAATATAGCTAGCATAGCGATAGGTTTTTATAAGGGCTGAACTATGTCATTTCATTTGTGGTTGTCACTTTTTTCTATCTGTTTACTGGGTGCTATGTCCCCAGGGCCAAGTCTTGCCACGGTCACAAAGCACACTTTAGCCGGTGGTCGCTTAAATGGTGTTGCCGCAGCATGGGCACACTCTTTGGGTATTGGTTTTTATGCCTTTATTTCCGTCATTGGTCTTGCGGTCGTGCTGCATAAATCTGAAGCACTGTTTGTGACAATTTCTCTGTTAGGGGCGTGTTATCTTGCTTACTTGGGTTGGCAATCGTTGACCTCAAAAGGGGGAATAGCGCAAACCTTACAGTCAGGAGAGCGAGTCAGCGTTAGACAATCAGCCAAAGAAGGGTTATTGATTTCTTTGCTGAACCCTAAAATTGCTTTGTTTTTCATCGCATTATTTAGCCAGTTTGTTGCAGTGGGTGAGAGTCATTCTGCCAAAGCCATCGTGGTACTGACCCCGCTGTTGGTGGATGGTTTATGGTATACCTTGATCACTTTTGTCCTCTCGAGTTCTTTTTTATTGGATTCGTTGCGCAAAAATGGCAAGCGTATCGATCAAGTATCAGGGGTGATTTTATTGGCTTTAGCCTTGAGGGTCGTGTGGCAAAATGTCGGATACTTTTAAGGTAAGAAGAGCCATACCAAGTGAGCGTGCCACACTGTTATTACTGTGGCGTGGCCTTTATCAATGGCACCATCAACAATGTCCTGAGTCTATAAAAGCGCCTTGCCAAGAGGAGCTTGCCAGTGAAATGAACGGTTATTTTACGGCCCCAGACTGTATGTTGTTTGTGGTTGAGCGTGATCAAACACTTTGCGGGTTCATCAGCGGGCAGTTGTATCAACTTACCTCACCGCTGGCTAAATCGCAATATATCGGCAGTATCGATCATTGGTTTATAGAGCCAAGCTATCAAAGGCAGGGCATGGGCTATGCACTGCTTGAAAAGTTGCAAATGGAATTTAAAGCGCATGGTGTTGAACGAATGGATGCTGAGGTATGGAGTTTCAATAAAGGGGCGCGAAAGAGTTATGCTACATTGGGCTTTAACACGCACCTTCATTGTATGAGTAAAAAGATTGAGTGAAAGCTAAGACTTAAAACTATAGAAAAAGTATCTTTGACCTAAACAGCAGCACTGCGGTTGTTTAGGTCAATATAAATTGCTCAATGGCTTTAGCGACACCAGATTCATTGTTGCTGTCAGTAATAAAGTCAGCAAAGGCTTTGGTTTCATTGTCGGCATTGTCCATGACAACAGCAAGACCTGCATAGCGCAACATATCGTGGTCGTTTCCGGCATCACCGATGCACATCACTTCACTGCGTTTTATACCTAAATGCTCCGCTAAGGCTTGTACGCCAGCGCCTTTATTACTTAAAGGGTGGTTAAACTCAAGAAAAAACGGGGCACTGCGTACAACCGAGTAATCTTGTTTTAGGCTTGCAGGGATAGCCTCTGCAATAGGCTGAATAATGTCAACAGGATCAACCAGCATAGTTTTAATTATAGGATGATCGTCATCGAGCTTTGCAAAATCCATGATGGTGACGGGTAAATTATTAATTTTGGCTTCGTGCTGAGTATAGTGGCTGTTGCGAGGTGTGATTAAACCGTGCACTTTACTAAAGGCGTGACAATGGCATTTTTGTTGCTCGGCAAATTGAGCAATACGTTTGGCATCTTTGCCCGTTACGAGACTTTCTTTTAGTATGGCACCGGTGCCTATATTTTGAATGATGGCCGCATTATAACAAATAACGTAATCTTGCTCAGTGTCCATGCCTAGTTGAGAAAGACTGTGCAACATGCCCTGTAATGGTCTGCCTGAGGCGAGTACAACAGTTATGCCCCGTTGTCTAGCTTGAGCAATAGCGTGGATATTTCTTTGTGAAATAACTTTATCGGTATTGAGTAAAGTACCATCCATATCGATGGCAATCAGTTTATACATAGGGTTAGACCATCATTCCAAGAAAAAACCCTACCGTAAACGATAGGGTTTTTAATAATTAGATGTACAGTTTAGCCAATGCTTCAGGCTCTAATTCTTGGCCTTCAAGCTGAGCATTCCAGTTTGTGCCGATAAGCACACCATCTTCGGAAAGGGTAATTAGCCAATCTTCTACGAAGATATCAAGAGGAATTTCAGTCACTTCGAAGTCAGACCATTCTTCAACATTGTGGAATTTAGCATCAGCCTCGTCAGACCAAAATGGCATCACTTCGCACTCTTCAAACTCACTAGAATCACAGGCTAACCAGCCATCTTCATTCTTTAGACCCCAAACACGATTGTCTTTTTTGCTTTGTTCAATAAACAAATCTAGATTCTGTTGAATATCGTTGCTTAATTGGCTCATGGTTTTTTCCTAACAGTGTGATATGTCGAGTATTTTAGCACGCTTAGCGATGACATGGCACAATTTAGCGTTTGATAGCAAAAAAAGCCGAATAAGATTCAGCTTTTTTGTTAATAGAGGACAGACTGAGTTACAGGGTAACTTTAATTTAGTGGCAATGGTGACAAAATTAAAGTGACTTAGTCAATGGTTATTTGGGTAACTTAGTAAAAATGGTCCATTCTCGAATAAAGTCACCTTTGAAACCGATCACTGTGGCTTCAACGCGTCGCTCAAGTGCTTCTTCGGTAGGGTTTGTATCTTCTACTTCATCTTCACCATAACCGATAATGGTCACTCTATTGGGGTCGACACCAAAACCAATCAGTTTATCTTGAACAAATAATGCTCGGTTACGAGACAACTCTAAGTTGTACTCTTTATTCCCTGGGTTACTTGCAAACCCCTGAATTTCAATGGATGTCTCTGGGTATTGATTCAAAAACTCGGCCATACCTTCAATTTGACCGGCAAAAACTGGGTTGATTTCTGCAGAATCATTTTCAAAGAGGATCTTCAGCGTTTGCTCTTGGGCCACTTCAATAAGCTCTTCACAGCCATTGTTATTGACTCTTGCTCCTGAAGGGGTAGCAGGACATTTATCTCGAGCATTGATCACGCCATCACTGTCAAAATCTCTCAGATCCGCTTGTTGTTGTGGCAAGGGGGTTTCAATGTAGTCGTCAGTATCATTGGCACACCCCACACAAACTACGGAGATTATCGATGCTAAAATTCGTTTTTTCATTTTAGTACTCCACCGCCGAGTTCCACTCTTCAGGAACATCTACCAATAGGGATTCAAGTAGGGTACCGGTTGCATTCAATACTCGGAACTTTGCGTATTGTTCGGCATATAATGCATCCACATAGCCTTTGCGTGACTCAAATAATTCGTTTTCTGTATTCAGCAAATCCAACAGCGTTCGTCGACCAATTTTGTACTGCTTGTCATAAGCCACTACAGTATCAGAAGCCGCATCAACGTGGTCTGCTAAGAATTCTTTTTGCTGTAAGGTGAGATCTAACGCGCTCCAAGACAGTCGTAAACTCTCTTCAACATTTCGGTAAGCCCTGTCTCTAAGATCTTTTGCTTGATTCATTTGATAGGCTGCTTTGTCTTTTTGAGCACTATCCACGCCACCGTTAAACAGGTTATATCTCATGCGTAAAGTCGCGTTCATTTCATCACGACGACCCGCAACGCCTTCAGCGTCGTCATAGTAGTCATAGCCAGCATCTATGGTGAAAGTGGGTAAATTAGGACTGTTTGATTGCTTATATTGAAATTTAGCCGCATCAACATCAACCCGTGCGGTTTTAATGACGGGATGTTTTTCAATAGCAATATCAATGGCGTCGGTTAGGGTTAACGGGATTTTCGTGACATCGGCTCGAGGGAAAACCAAACCTTGTGGTGATTGCCCAACTAAGCGGGTGAACTGAGTATGGGTATCAAATAAATTGTTTTGCGCGGCCAGCAAGTTGCCATGGGCTTTCGCGATACGCGCTTCTACTTGCGAGAGATCGGCCGTTGAGCCTATCCCTGATTCTGTTCGTTTCTTTATATCTTTAAAAATGCGTTTGTGCGTGGCAAGGTTGCTTTCTGAAAGAGCCAGAATCTCAAATGCTTTTAAAGCATCAAGGTACACTTTAGAGACTTCTAAGGCGGTGTCTGAGGCGTCACTTAATACTTTATAGCGTAAGGACTCAGCTTCAGCCGCTGTACGGTCCATATTGTTGAGCGTATTTGAACCGTCCCAAATTAACTGAGTCAGTCGAATCGATGCATCAATAGCGGTGTAATCGTCATCGCGATTGGTGTCATTTTGATAATTCTCCCAGCCTATACCTGCCGTTAAATCCACTTTAGGGTAGTACTCACGAACCGCTGACTTATTGTCATATAAATAAGACATAAATTCATTGTACGAACTTTTGACAGTTGGATTGGTTTGCAGGGTATGAGAGATCGCCTGTTCTAACGACTGTGCTGATAAAGGGGTGCTAAGCAACGTCGCCAATGTGATTGTGCTTACCTTAAACTTGTGCAAGGTGTACTCCCTAGTAATCCGTTACTGTTGTCAACCAAAATTGAAGCTTTACTTGCTAGCAATACGATATTTGGTCGCTAAGTACATAATAGTAAATAAAAAATCACTTTCAATACGTTAGGTTACGAAAAACGTATAAAAATAATTCAGAGGTTAATGAGATATTACCATGCTGTTGCATTAAAACTAGAGTAAAATTTAAACAGATGGAGTTGGTAGAACACAAACTAGGCAATAAGCTAGTGAGGAGAACACATGGAGAGTATCTCGTTTGCTCAAAATTTAGTAGCAGGTTCAGCCTGGTTGATTGTGGATGCACAAGGCAAACTTAAAATTGCTCCACAAGGTTACACTCCCTTAGAGGGGGATGTGATTATATCTGTTGGCGATAAGCCATTAACTATCCCTGAAGATATTGTCAGTGAACTGAGGGTTTCCATTGTTCAGCAAAATGGAATTCAGTCTGTTAATAGTGGTTCTTTAGTTCAGCAAGTGATTGATTCAAATGAAACTAGTGATGATCGAGCTAATCTGCAAGATGATGAAATAGACGATGATGGTTCAAGTTTAACCACGACAGGTGCGGTGATTCGAGACGGCGCTCAAACGATAGCCAGTACGGATTTTCAGACAGAAGGCATTTTCTCAGATCAATTGACCGTTGAACAAAACAGTGCAATTGAAGAGCTAGTCATTCAATCGGTGGCTATCTTAGACTCTGTGCAAAATACTCCGCCTACTATAGATGTGTTTTTGGTCAATAATTTCGCTGAAGGTGATGATGTCTCCGAAGATGATGTTGTTGCTCAATTTTCCACAAGGGATGCGGATGGTGACAACGTCACTGTTGTTTTATCGGATGAGCAATACTACAAAATAGAAGGTGATGGCAGCGTAGTATTAACAGAGCTTGGTGCGGATAGAGTGAATAGCGGTTATGAGTTACCTCCTTTTCGTCTGACTCCAAATGACGGTCAACAAGACGGTGAGTCAGCATTGATTGATCCTGTGGTGACACCAGCAGAGGATATGCCTAATGGCATACCTGAATTTATCTCAGGAGAGGATCTGGAAGGAGATGCTCCTAACAGTGATGTCTATAACTTCAATGCCCCAGAGGGCAGCGAGCAAGGGTCTTCTGTTGGCATTGTTAGCGCCTTTGATGCGGACGACGATACGTTAACCTATAGCTTTGATGATGGCACGACCACGCAAGGCTATTTTGATATCAATCCTGATACGGGGGAAATTACCCTCAATCAAGATATAGACGATGCACAGTTAGGGGATTACTCGTTAACTGTTAAGGTCATTGATGGCAATGGCGGACAAGACAGCTCCACCGTTAATATTGCTTTAACTAATGTGAACGATGCCCCTGAATTTATCTCAGGAGAGGATCTGGAAGGAGATGCTCCTAATAGCGATGTCTATAACTTCAATGCCCCAGAGGGCAGCGAGCAAGGTGATACTGTTGGCATTGTTAGCGCCTTTGATGCGGACGACGATACGTTAACCTATAGCTTTGATGATGGCACCACCACGCAAGGCTATTTTGATATCAACCCAGATACGGGTGAAATCACTCTTAATCAAGATATAGACGATGCACAATTAGGGGATTACTCGTTAACTGTTAAGGTCATTGATGGCAATGGTGGTGTAGATAGCGCCACCGTTAATATTGCTTTGACTAATGTGAACGATGCCCCTGAATTTATCTCAGGAGAGGATCTGGAAGGAGATGCTCCTAACAGTGATGTCTATAACTTCAATGCCCCAGAGGGCAGCGAGCAAGGTGATACTGTTGGCATTGTTAGGGCCTTTGATGCGGACGACGATACGTTAACCTATAGCTTTGATGATGGCACCACCACGCAAGGCTATTTTGATATCAACCCAGATACGGGTGAAATTACTCTTAATCAAGATATAGATGATGCACAGTTAGGGGATTACTCGTTAACTGTTAAGGTCATTGATGGCAATGGCGGGCAAGACAGCGCCACCGTTAATATTGCTTTGACTAATGTGAACGATGCCCCTGAATTTATCTCAGGAGAGGATCTGGAAGGAGATGCTCCAAATAGCGATGTCTACAATTTCAATGCCCCAGAGGGCAGCGAGCAAGGTGATACTGTTGGCATTGTCAGCGCCTTTGATGCGGACGATGATACGTTAACCTATAGCTTTGATGATGGCACTACCACGCAAGGCTATTTTGATATCAACCCAGATACGGGTGAAATTACCCTCAATCAAGATATAGACGATGCACAATTAGGGGATTACTCCTTAGCCGTTAAGGTCATTGATGGCAATGGTGGTGTAGATAGCGCCACCGTTAATATTGCTTTGACTAATGTGAACGATGCCCCTGAATTTATCTCAGGAGAGGATCTGGAAGGAGATGCTCCTAATAATGATGTTTACAATTTCAATGCGCCAGAGGGCAGCGTGCAAGGGTCTTCTGTTGGCATTGTCAGCGCCTTTGATGCGGATGATGATACGTTAACCTATAGCTTTGATGATGGCACCACCACGCAAGGCTATTTTGATATCAACCCTGATACGGGTGAAATTACCCTCAATCAAGATATAGACGATGCACAATTAGGGGATTACTCCTTAACCGTTAAGGTCATTGATGGCAACGGCGGGCAAGACAGCGCCACTGTTAATATTGCTTTAACTAATGTGAACGATGCCCCTGAATTTATCTCAGGAGAGGATCTGGAAGGAGATGCTCCTAATAGCGATGTCTACAATTTCAATGCGCCAGAGGGCAGCGAGCAAGGTGATACTGTTGGCATTGTTAGCGCCTTTGATGCGGATGATGATACGTTAACCTATAGCTTTGATGATGGCACCACCACGCAAGGCTATTTTGATATCAACCCTGATACGGGTGAAATTACCCTCAATCAAGATATAGACGATGCACAGTTAGGGGATTACTCGTTAACTATTAAAGTCATTGATGGTAATGGCGGGCAAGACAGCGCCACCGTTAATATTGCTTTGACTAATGTGAACGATGCCCCTACGGCGCAAAGTGGTGCTGTTAGTTGTACCGAGGATGTTGGCGTTATATTTAATTGGTCTGATTTTAATGGTCAAGATATTGATAATGCACTATCTGATTTGTCCGTTGTGATTAAATCACTGCCACTTAATGGTGTATTGCAACTGAATGTGGAAGGTGACTGGATCGATATCGGTGTGGGTGACCAAATAATGAGAGCACATATAGACAATGGTGATTTTCGGTTTATGCCGGCGGAAAATGAATCAGGAGATGATGACTTTTCTAATAACGGTGTTGGCGATCAGAAATCCGATTATGCACAGTTTCAATTTGCCATTTCAGACGGTGATAAAGAAAGTACTAGCAAATCTATGACCATTGATATTGCCGCCGTAGCCGATATGCCAAATCTTGTTGTCGATAATGACGATATGGGGGGTGAGGTTGATACCTTTGTCGATTTATGGGATTTAAGTGCCAGTTTGAACGATATCGATGGCAGTGAAGAGCTGAGTGTTTTGATCAGCGGACTTCCTCAGGGGACGGTTGTTAAAGATGCACAGGGCAATAGCATTGTCGTTGGCGATGACGAGGTGGCAGATATTAGTCACTTTGATTGGTCCAGTTTACAAGCGAATGTACCTGAAGTCGGCAGCTACAATGTGGAAGTATCCGCTACCGCAACAGAAAGCAGTAATAGTGATTTTGCCAGTAAAATCATCGTATTACCTTTGGAAATTGTGGCAGCACAAGAGCCTGAAGAAAACGATGCAGCTTGGGGATTGACGCCCAAAAATGGCCTCTCTGTTGTGGAAGGGAATCTCAGTGGTTCCATTGCCATAAAGCTCCTTGAAGGTGGAACGGTTCGTCTTGCCGCTGATGCTCAGTTAATCTTTACTTTTGCTCTAATTGGCTTTAGCGCAGGGTTAGAGGCCAGTGAATTCTCTATTAACTTAACCACTTCAAATGGGTATGAAGCTAGCTCGCAAATTAATGCCGAAGGGAATATTGAGGTGACGATACGCAACATTTCAGGAGATGAGTTAGTTGTGGGAAGAGGTAACTCTGATGATGGTTTGTTGTCTTTGGAAGTGTTAGCTCATTTGGATAACGAGCAAGAGTCTGATGAAGAATTTACCTTGCTGCTTGTTGATGCGAGTATCGGTTCACCTAAACCGTCCCAGGATGAAGTGGATGTCACCATTATAGATGCACCACAAATGTTGCAATTTGCTGTTGATGAAGAGGCGAGTAATGAAATATTAGCTGGACTGGGTGAAGACATATTGGTAGGGACAGCAGGGCAAGATAATTTTGTGTGGAGTGGTGATACTTTAGATGATGGCGTTGATTTTATAACCGATTTCACTATAGATACTGACGCCATTATTCTTGCAGATATTTTAGAACCGACGCAGAGCGATAATATTGATGCCTTGTTGGAAAAAATAGAGGTTAACGTTGTTGGGGAGGATATCACCTTAGACATTGGTCATAATGGTGGAACTCAAACCATCGTCATTCAAGACTCTAGAGAACAGTTTGGTGATCTTATTGGCGATAATGGCAACTTTGATGCTTCAGATATTCTGGATCTATTAGTAATAAAAACAGAATAGTGGCTTGATAGTGGCGGGTAATATTAAAAGGCTTGTGGCTCTTTATTGTTGAGCATATAAAGAGCCGCAACCTTTCAATGATTCATTGCTTACAGACAGTACAGATGATGGTTCGCCCCGATTTTACAAAAAAAGGCTAACACTCACCCAAAGTTGCATTAAAGAACTTTAGCGGCAAAGCCTTTTAGATATAGCCCTTCTGGATAGGCGGTATCGAATAAGTGATCTCTTGATTGAGTAAATGACTCGATAAACTTCACCTCACGGCCGGCATCTAATGCTGCATCAGCGATGATTTTTTGGAATAAACTGGCTTCCATCAAACCGGAGCAAGAATAGGTAAGAAGTGTGCCACCCGGTTTTAAAATTTGTATCGCAAGCATGTTGAGATCTTTATAGCCGCGAGCGCCACTGGTGAGATTGTTTTTTGAGCTGACCATTTTAGGTGGGTCCATGATCACTACATCAAACTGGGTGCCTTGATCGCGATACTCACGCAAAATCTTAAACACATCCGCATTAAGAAAGACCGCTTTTTTAATGTTAAAACCATTGAGTTGCGCATTTTGTTTTGCAATATCTAGAGCAGGCTGTGATACATCAACATTAATCACCCGTTCTGCGCCGGCTTTTAATGCATAAAGGCCAAACCCTCCCGTGTAAGAGAAGCAGTTTAATACTTGCTTACCTTTAACGTATTTCATGGAATGTTGGCGACTGTCACGCTGATCTAAGTAGAAACCAGTTTTATGGCCTGTTTTAATATCAACTTGAATTTTAACGCCATTTTCTTCAATAACGATAGGAGCTGTTGGCTCATCACCGTGTAGCAATCCTACGCGCTCTTCTAAACCTTCTTTCTTGCGCACAGCAACATCAGAACGCTCATAGATAGAACAGTCTGGGAAGCACTCTACAAGGGCTTGTACTATGTTGTCTTTTTGCTTTTCTGCACCGGCACTTAATAACTGGCAGACTAAATAATTTTGGTATTTATCAATAGTAACGCCTGGCATAGAATCAGATTCTGCCGCAATAAGGCGGTAACCGGTCAGTTCGCCGTCACGGATACACTCTTCTCTTAACAGTTGCGCTTGCTGAATGCGCTGTACAAAAAAGGCACTGTCTATGTTTTGTTTAGTAAAGGTCCATACACGTGCACGAATTTGTGAGTGTGGTGAGTACGCCGCTTTAGCGAGCCATTGTCCGTTGTGCGCATAAACATCTACAGTATCACCCAGTTGTGGTTCGCCTGTGACGGTTTCAATGCCTCTCGAAAAAATCCAAGGGTGACGTCGGCGAACAGATTTATCTCGGCCTTTAGCAAGTTTGATGGATGCGCTCATAGAAATGTATGTCTCAAAAGAAATGTGGTCACATTGTCGTGGAAGCACTGCGCAAAAGCAAATAATACCCATCACTGTAAAATAAGTTGTCTGGTTTCTTTTGCAATAAAGATGAAATAAACTACAAAATAATTGGGCAATGGGGGGCGCGCGAAATGGGCGACGCTGTCCGCGTTGTATCTGATTTATATCATTTTAGACAACCACTTAGGTATCAGTGATCTTCTTTTTATTGCGCTCTAAGTAACTCAATAAGGGAAGGGGTGTGACAGTTTTGCAACGTCATATTTTATGAACACCTACTATTTTTCCTATTTAAATGGCTATGTTATGTTCAAAAAACGCATCATTTGTTTGATTATTAGCTTAATGATTTCAACGCTGTGCTTTGGCGAAGGCTTTCGACAGCATGGGGCACATGTACATGGTTATGTGTTATTTGATGTTGCCCAAGACGATAACGATGTATTAATCGATATTGTCGCCCCTGGAATGGATGTAGTGGGGTTTGAGCACGATGTAACAACAGAGACTGACGCTAAGACTATGGCCAATGCCATGGGAATATTGAAGCAGGCGAATGCCATTGTCTCAATGGAGTCGCAAGCACAATGCAAACTATTAACCCAGAAGGTGCAAACCTTTAAAAACTTGCCACCTACGGAAAATACAACGCAACCCAAAAGTGCCATCCATAATCCATTTGCCGATCATAGCACCCACAATAACTTTGACATTCAATATCACTTTACTTGTCAAGCGCCGCAAAAACTACAACACATAGCGGTTCATTGGTTTGACTACTTTTCCAATACTAAAATCATCACTGTCAACTACATTACCAGTCAAGCTCAGTCGGCCCTGTCTCTTGATGCCCAGCATGCCGTGATTCATTTAACGTAAGCGACTTGATGAGATGTATGTCACTTATGCATCAATAAATTCATTCTATAGGAGCAGACGCTATGTCTTCAGTTTGTCAAAAATTTGTCGTCAGTGGGCGAGTTCAAATGGTGGGGTTCCGCTATCATACAGCTCATCAAGGGTTAAAGTTTGGTTTGACGGGGTATGCAAAAAATCTTAATGACGGTCGAGTAGAGGTAATGGCGTGTGGGGAAAGGCAAGCTATCGAAGCGCTGGATGAGTGGCTGAAAGTAGGGCCTAAAACGTCCACCGTTGCCGATGTGGTGAAAATTGAGACGGCATTTAGACACTACTCTGATTTTAAAATTTTATAGCTTGTTAATGACTCGGCATTTTTATAAGCACTTAGCAGGTTTGGGTAAGCCCGCAAGTTTTGTGGCTTGCTTAGCCGGTCCTTGTTTAAATAGCTTAAAGAGATACTTACTGTTGCCTTTTTCCGGTCCGTGGGCTTTTTCTATGGCTTTAACCAGCATGCGCACTGCGGGAGAAGTATTAAATTCCAAATAAAAGTGACGCACAAAGTGAATCACTTCAAGGTGCGCCTCTGTGAGTTCAATCCCTTCGGCTTTTGCTAGCAGGGGGATCATACCTTCTTCCCAATCCTGATGGTTCAGTAAGTAGCCTTGGGCGTCTGTTTCTATGTTTTTTCCATTAAATGTAAACATAGGGAGTTCCTGTTTTCGATACATTGATTTAATTATCATTAAAAAACAAAAAGCCCGCAACCAGTGCGGGCTTAACAAACAGCAGATTAATGAAAATTAATCGTTATTCATGATACCTAGAATGCTTAATAGGCTAATGAATAGGTTATAAATTGACACGTATAGAGTAATGGTTGCCGAGATGTAGTTTGTTTCACCACCACGGATAATTTGTTGTGTTGTCAACAAGATGGCACCTGTGGAGAACAACACAAACATACCACTCATAGCCAAGTGGATGATTGGCATTTGTAGGAATATGTTGGCTACCATTCCAATCAGCAGAACCACAAAGCCAGCCATTAGTACGCCGCCAAGGAAAGAAAGATCACGTTTAGTGGTCAAGGCATAAGCCGATGCTCCCATAAACGCCAGCGCCGTACCGCCAAGGGCTGTCACTATAGTGTCACCCATGCCAGCACCAATATACATATTTAGGATAGGGCCGGTGGTGTAACCAAGGAATCCAGTAAATAGGAAGGTAAATACTAAGCCCATGCTGTTGTTACGGTTCTTTTCGGTTAAGAAGAGCAGTCCGTAAAAGCCAACAAGCATAAGAATAAGCCCAGGACGGGGCAGGTTCATCGCCATAGAGATGCCGGCAACCACGGCAGACCAAAGCAATGTTAGTGATAATAAGAAGTAGGTGTTACGCAGAACCTTATTGGTTTGTAACACACTATCTTGTGAGCGAGTGCGTGATACCATTGGACTGTTCATAATGTTCCTCAAAGACCTTTTAATTAATTAGTATAGATATATGGCGAAAAGTTCCATTTTTCAAGTATAGCGTTCGCCTAAGCCACATTGATATTAAGCAAATAGTACTACGGTGTGAACTGGAAAGTGTAACAACCAGTAACAGCTAGTGACTTTTACGTGAAAAAGGGTGGCCCTATCTGCCACCCTTGAAATATTCCACGATGGACATTAATGGTGCAATATTTGTGATAAAAAGTTTTGGGTTCGGTCAGACTGTGGGTTTTCAAAGAAATCAACAGGATTGTTTTCTTCAATAATCTCACCGGCATCCATGAAGATAACGCGATCGGCGACCTCTTTGGCAAACCCCATTTCGTGCGTCACGCACAGCATGGTCATGCCTTCGTCTGCCAGTTCCACCATAACATCTAAAACTTCACGCACCATCTCAGGATCCAACGCTGAGGTCGGTTCGTCAAAAAGCATTACTTGCGGGTTCATGCATAAAGAGCGAGCAATGGCCACACGTTGTTGCTGCCCGCCAGATAACTGACCTGGGTATTTGTCCGCTTGATCTGGGATTTTTACCCGCTCTAGATACTTCATCGCTACAGCTTCTGCTTCCCCCTTAGGCATTTTTTTCACCCAGATAGGGGCTAGGGTGCAATTTTCTAAAACGGTGAGGTGCGGGAACAAATTAAAGTGCTGAAAACACATGCCGACTTCTCTGCGTACCGCTTCAATGTTTTTCAGATCTTCGGTTAGCTCCGTTCCAGAAACAAAAATATGCCCCCTTTGATGCTCTTCTAAGCGGTTAATGCAGCGAATCATGGTCGATTTACCGGAGCCTGAAGGGCCACAGATAACGATTTTCTCGCCTTTTTTAACACTTAGGTTGATGTTTTTAAGTACGTGAAACTCACCGTACCACTTATTCATGTCTTCCAACTGGATCATGTAATCTTGATGTTGCGTCATAATACGTCCTTGATAATTATCGTTTGTGGCCGGTGTTTAGTTTGTTTTCTAACCATATCGAGTATCTCGACATACCAAAACAAAACACCCAAAACACTAACGCGACAAATACATAACTTTCAATGGCAAAGCCAAGCCATTCTGGGTCGGTGTTAGCCGATTGTCCAATACCCAATACATCGAACATACCAATGATGAGTACAAGACTGGTGTCTTTAAATAAACCAATAAAGGTGTTTACAATTGAAGGGATGGTAATTTTAAGGGCTTGTGGAAGAATGATTAAACGCATTTTCTTCCAATATGTGAGCCCTAACGCATCCGCCGCCTCATATTGTCCCTTAGGGATCGCTTGCAGGCCACCGCGCACAACTTCTGCCATGTATGCGGCGCTAAATAGTACCACACCTACCAGTGCACGAATCAGTTTGTCAGTGTCCATTCCTTCAGAAAGAAACAGCGGTAACATGACCGATGCCATAAATAGCACGGTAATAAGTGGTACACCACGCCAAACTTCAATATACACAGTACACATACTGCGAATGATGGGCATCTCAGAGCGACGGCCTAAGGCCAGAGCAACGCCAATAGGTAAAGAAACCACAATGCCCACTAAAGCGATAATAAGAGTGACTAATAATCCGCCCCATTTGTGGGTATCAACCACTTCTAGGCCAAACACTCCACCGTAAAGTAAAGCGGCGATGAGAAATGGATAAATATTGACAAAAAACAGCCAAATCCAAGTGCGTTTAGGGGTTTTTTCATACATTAATGCCGCAATAAACAGCGCTAAGGTGGCATAAAATAGGCGAGGTCGCCACAGTTCGGCTTCTGGGTAAAAGCCATACATGAACTGCTCCCAGCGCACACTGATAAACACCCAACACGCCCCAGCACTGCTGCAGTCATCTCGGGTTGTGCCTATCCAGTCGGCATTGATAAATGCCCAGCTAAAAATATGGCTGATAAGTACAAATGCAAGATAGCCTAAAATTAGGGTAACGATGCTATTTAAAGGGGTACTAAAAAGGTTTTTTCTCATCCAACCGACAACACCTACAGAGTTTGATGGGGGCGGCAGATCCGGTTGAAACTGATGTATGCTCATATTATCTCTCCACCAAAGCCACTTTCTTGTTATAGATATTCATGATCAACGAAGTGAGTAGACTCAGGGTTAAGTAGACTCCCATGGTCATGGCAATAATCTCAATGGCTTGTCCTGTTTGGTTTAAGGTTGTACCGGCAAATACTGAAACGAGATCAGGGTAACCAATAGCCATCGCCAGGGATGAGTTTTTGGTTAGGTTTAAATATTGGCTGGTAAGGGGGGGGATAATAATCCGTAGTGCTTGTGGGATAACCACTAGGCGCAGTGTACGACTGCGTGGCAAACCAAGGGACATGGCCGCCTCGGTTTGACCATGACTCACCGCATTGATGCCAGAGCGGACAATTTCTGCAATGAAGGCCGCTGTGTAAATACTCAGTGCAAGGGTGAGGGCGGCAAGCTCAGGTATGATGCTGATGCCCCCTTTAAAGTTAAAGCCTTTTAATTCTGGGAATTCAGCGCTAATTGGCATACCCGCAATAAAGTAAGCAGCTAAAGTGAGCACTAAAATTAATGCCATAGAGATGCGTCCCACTGGCGTCTGTCGACCGGTGAGTTTTTGTTTGTTTTTAGCCCAAATGGCAATAAAAATTGAGGCAACAAGAGCGATGACTAAGGCTGCGAGCACTAGACCACTGCCGTCATTAAATACGGGAGCGGGGAAGAACAGTCCGCGTACATTCAAAAACACCGCTTCACCAAGACTCAAACTTTGTCGTGGGGATGGCAGGGCTTGCAGTACGGCAAAATACCAAAAGAAAATCTGTAATAAGAGAGGGATGTTACGGAATATCTCAATATACACCGCAGCTAAGCGACTGACCAACCAGTTACTAGACAGCCTTGCAATACCCATAATAAAACCAAGTACCGTCGCAAAAAAGATACCTAGCATAGACACTAAGGCGGTATTAATCAGTCCTACAAAAAAGGTGCGTCCATAACTGAAGGTTTCATCGTACTCGATAAGGTGAAGGCCAATGCCAAATCCCGCTTCTTTTGATAGAAAATCAAAACCTGTGGCAATACCACGTGCATCGAGGTTACTTAACGCATTGTTGACTATGGTGTAAAAAAACCAAACAAGAGCAAGTACCGCGATAATTTGAAACGCTACTGCTCTGAATGTGGGGTTATAAAGAAGGTTGGAACTCTTTGCCGCCGAAGCGTCATTGCTCGGCGTTATTTTTGGTGGCGTCATACTGCTAACCTTTTATCAAATCCATTTAAACAAAAAGGCGGCGAAGCCGCCCTTAGGTTACTACAACAGGATTGGCTTAGCGCATTGGTGGCGCGTACATAAAGCCACCCGCATTCCATAGTGCATTAACACCACGGTTAATTTGTAGAGGAGAGCCAGTACCTACAGTACGCTCAAAGCTTTCACCATAGTTACCCACTTGCTTAATGACTTGGTAACCCCAATCGTCCTTAAGACCTAGAGCAGTGCCTTTTGGACCGTCAACACCTAAAATACGTTTTACATTTGGATCCGAAGACTTCAGCATCGCATCCGCATTTTTCGATGTAATACCGTACTCTTCGGCATTAATCATGGCATTGAGTGTCCATTTTGCCACATTAAACCATTTATCATCACCTTGACGAACGACAGGGCCTAGAGGCTCTTTAGAGATGATTTCTGGTAGAACGATAGCTTTGGTAGGATCTTTCAGGTTTAAACGCAGTGCGTATAAGCCAGATTGGTCTGTGGTTAGAACGTCGCATCGTCCAGCGTCAAATCCTGCTGATGTTTGTGCTGCTGTATCAAAGACCACAGGTTTGTACTCCATGCCACTGGCGCGGAAGTAGTCAGCAAGGTTAAGCTCGGTCGTCGTACCAGACTGAACACACACAGCCGCACCATCAAGCTCTTTAGCACTTGCCACGCCTAATTCTTTCTTCACCATGAAACCTTGGCCGTCGTAATAGTTCACGCCAACAAAGTTAAGACCAAGAGCGGTATCACGGTGTTGTGTCCAAGTCGTGTTTCGCGATAGAACATCAATTTCACCCGATTGCAATGCAGTAAATCGCTCTTTTGCTGTAAGAGGAACATATTTAACTTTGGATTTATCACCCAATACCGCAGCGGCGAGAGCTTGACAGTATTCTACGTCAATACCTTCCCATTCGCCTTTGGAGTTAGGGTTAGAGAAGCCGGGTAGGCCTGTACTCACGCCACACGTGAGAGAGCCTGCCGCTAAAACTTTGTCTAGCGTACTATCTGCAGCTGACGCCGAAGTGGCCATAACCGCTGTCGAAGCCGCGACAACTGAAGCTAGAATTGTGAGTTTATTCGCCATCTATTTGTATCCTTTCTGTAAAGTCCATGATTGATGAGGCATTATCAAGTGCTACCTTGTTTTTGTTGCAAAAGTGAATTCAATTGAACGAATCACCAATTTGGGGCATATTTCTAACACCCATATACAAAGTAGTAGAGGTTGCTAAGTATCTCAATTAATTACAAATTGTGATTTACTCTGCCTAACCACTCTAGGATGGCTAAATGTTATCTATTTGTAAATAGTGCGAAAGTGGGCGGTTTTGGGGAATCGGATAAATCCCTTAAAAACATCAATCAAACTGGTTTTTTATCTCGATAGCGTTAAAGGCGTTGGTTTAAAGTTCTAATTTTTTCATTATTACAGAGGATTAGTTTGATTGTCATTTATTTATGCAAAATGTACGCACCAAAATAGTGAGCCCTGAGAGAATCTTTACGTTAACAAACAAGGAACAGTATGCGATATTTTCCTCTATTTTATGATCTTCATCACAAGCCAGTATTGGTGGTAGGAGGGGGCGATGTTGCCAGTAGAAAAGTGGAAAGCCTCATTAACGCAGGTGCCCATGTCTCGGTAGTGTCACCCACTTTAGATCCATTTCTTGTAGGGCTGTATAACACGCAACAAATCAGTTGGATAAAAGGCTTTTATCAGAGTCATTTAATTGATGAGTTTATTCAGATCTGGGCGACTACAGATAATCCAGAATTGAATCATCGAGTGCATAAAGATGCAAAATTAGCGGGGATTATGGTTAATGTGGTGGACGATACTGAGTATTGTGATTTCATTACTCCTTCGATGATCAGCCGCGGCCGTATTCAAGTGGCCTTTTCCAGTGGAGGAGGTTCACCTGTATTGATCCGCAATTTGAGGCGCACTTTTGAAGCGGTTTTGCCACAAAACTTAGGTTTGCTTGCAGATTTTGCGGCATCTAAACGCAACGACATTAAATCAAAGCTGCCCGATGTGACTCGTCGACGTTTATTTTGGGAGTATTTTTTTGAGTCACAGCAAGTGAAGCGGGCGAAAGATAACGTTGAATTACAAGCGTGTTACAACACTATAGTGGCAAGCAATCAGTTTGATCCTAGCTACCAAGTGACTTGGATTGAAACAGGCCGTGATTTTGAAATGTTGACTCTAAAAGCCCTAAGTGTCATGCAGTCAGCAGAATGTGTTCTTTATGAGCACGGTGTTGAGCCTGTGTTTATTGAAGGGTGTCGTAGAGATGCACAGCGAGATACATGGAAAAGCGTGCCGCACCTGCAACACCAGTTGGCCATACAACAGCAAAACAAATGCGCAGTGGTGGTGTTAATCGCAGAACTATCACCAGCATTACAAGCAGAGTTGTCATTAGGTTGTGGTGAGATTAAGATCCTCCGTTACGCGAGGCAATCTAGCTAGGCTATCTATTGTAAGCTAGATGCCAAGGTTACCAAGGAGGCAGATTCTCGGCCTTCTTGTGCACTTAAAATAAAATAAACAATAAATACAAGTCATTAACGAGGGAAACATGTCATCTTTTAACACTCGCTGCCCGTATTGTCAGGGGCTGAATCGTGTACCTAATCACCGTATTTCTGAGACCGCAAAATGTGGAAAATGCAAACAAGCCTTATTTGATGGCATGCCTATAGAAGGCACCAGCGATAACTTTTCGGCTTTATTGCAAAGTGATACGCCAGTCGTGGTGGATTTCTGGGCCCCATGGTGCAACCCTTGTGTAGGATTTGCTCCTGTATTTTCCGAGGCAGCGCAACAACGCAATGGCCAACTACGTTTTGTGAAAATAGATACCGAGGCTCAACAAGCTCTAGCCAGCCAATTTCAAATTAGGAGCATACCTACAATTATGCTGTTTAAAAATGGGCAACGGGTGGACATGATTAATGGCGCTTTGCCAAAATCTCAATTTGAACAATGGTTAACGCAAGCGCTATTAAAATAGTGCGTCTATCGGCAGTACAGCGGTAGAGCAATGGACCGTTGCGAGCGAATGGTTTTTTGGCATTTTGGCATAAAAAAAGCGAGGGGCATATCCCTCGCTTTTTGCTATAAATTCAGCTCAGTGATGGGCTCATTTTAATTAGTCTCTAAAGTTTTCATACTGAAATGGCTGACCTAAATCGGCACTTTTGATCAGTGTAATAGCCCCTTGTAGATCATCACGTTTTTTACCTGTGATACGGACTTTCTCACCTTGGATGCTCGCCTGAACTTTGAGTTTGGCTTCTTTTATCAGCTTGACTAATTTCTTCGCCATCTCTTTATCAATACCTTGCTTAAACAACACGGTTTGATACCAGTTTTTGCCTGAGGCTTCTTCTTTTTGAGAGTCCATAGTGTTTACGTCAACACTACGTTTGGTCAGATTGCCTCGTAAGATGTCACGCATTTGCTTTAGCTGAAACTCGGCTTCAGCGATAAGTTTGACCGAATCGTCTTTAAATTCAAAACTGGCTTGTACGCCACGAAAATCAAAGCGGGTGGCCAGTTCACGGTTGGCGTTTTCAACAGCGTGACGTAGTTCAACAGATTCGACTTCTGAAACAATGTCAAATGACGGCATCAATTTCTCCTTAAAGTTGTGTTTTTACAGCGTCAGACAGTATATCAAGCATTTCCACAGTATGCGCCCAGCTTAAGCATGGATCTGTGATAGATTTACCGTACTGTAATGCATTGAGATCATCCATTGGCTGATTGCCTTCTTCTATAAAGCTTTCTGCCATAATTCCGGCAATAGAATGACTACCCGATTTAATTTGAGCGGCAATATCTTTGGCGACGTCCAGTTGTTTACGATGTTGTTTTTGACAGTTAGCATGGCTAAAGTCCACCACCACACGTTGCGCTAAACCCACTTCACCAAGGGCTTGACATGCTTTAGCCACAGAGTGTTGATCAAAGTTAGGTCCAGTATCACCACCACGCAAAATTACATGACCATGAGGGTTGCCGGCAGTGCGATATACCGTCATACGGCCATTTTTATCCGGTGAATAAAAATAGTGTGAGGCTTTTGAAGCGCGAACTGCGTCAATGGCAATTTTTACACTGCCATTGGTGCCGTTTTTAAAGCCCACAGGACAAGATAAAGCTGAGGCCATTTCTCTATGAATTTGTGACTCCGTGGTGCGCGCGCCAATAGCGCCCCATGAAATCAGGTCGGTAATATATTGACCGGTGATCATATCTAGAAATTCAGTGGCAGTAGCTAGACCCAGTTTATTGATATCAAGCAGAAGTTGACGCGCTTTATTTAAGCCCGTTTCCAAAGCATAAGAGCCATCTAGGTTAGGGTCAGTGATGAGACCTTTCCAGCCAATGATAGTGCGAGGCTTTTCAAAATAGGTACGCATTACAAGGAACAATTGATCCTTGTACTGATCTTGAATTGCCGCCAGGCGGGTCGCGTAATCCATTGCCGCTTCAGTATCATGAATTGAACAAGGCCCAACGATGACTAACAAACGTTTATCATCGCCATTTAAAATGGCTTCAATTTGCTGACGTGCGCTTGCTATACGAGCACCGATTTCAACGGTTAAAGGGTGGCTGTTTGATAATTCTGCAGGTGTTGGCATTGGCCCAAGAGGTTGGGTACGCAACTCATCTGTTTTTAGAGTCATAATGTGTCGTCTTCTTCTTTCGAAATTGGCTCAACGATAACGGAATTATGCTTGTGAATAAACGTTAATAATCTAAATTATCAAAAATCGCCTAAATAAGAGTCATTGTAGGGGGCATGATTGCCACTTTAACAACCATAGATGCCAGAAGAATGAACAAATAATCACTTTATTAACTGAAATTATGATTTGGCTATTTGAAACATTAATATGAGGTGGTATTTTGGAATCAATATCGAAAAAAATTGAATAGGGACGCAAATGGCTAACACGCTAAATCCGGGAATTATTTTGGGCAACGCTTTGCAACAACGCAACGAGAACGCAGATCATGTGTTTCTTTCGTTAGGTGATGTGATTCAAGAGCGTGTGTTTTTTCATCCAGCCATTATCGGCCAACCACAAGATCTCAGTGATAGCGATCGCATGGCACTGGATGCGGTAGTAAATGGACAAGACTTAAAAGCATTTTATTTAGCCGCGCTACATGCAGCAGCAGAAGAATTAGCGCTAAGTGAACACAAACGAGTGCGCGTTCAGCTAAGCAATAGTGACAGCAGTGCCTTGTCTACCTTGATTGCCGGCAGTGTTGAAACCACAGAGCTTAACCCTATGTTGGGTGCCCGCGGTGTGTCTCGTTATTCTATTGACTTGTATAAGTCGAGCTTTGCACTTGAATGTGAATTTATAAAGCAATTACGAGACAAAGGCATCGATGTCGAAATCGTTGTTCCTTTTGTGCGCAGCCTCAGTGACGCAGCTAAAGTGATTGATAATCTAGCAGAGCAAGGACTTCCTCGTGGTTTAAACGGCTTAAAAGTCTTATTTGGTGCTGATACTCCGTCTGCGGCACTACTTGCAGAGCGTTTACTTAAGTACTTCGATGGTGTGTGTGTGGATCTTGCTTCTTTAGCGCAATTGACATTAGGCATCGATAGAAACAATGAGTTAGTGGCAACGGTGTATAACGATGAACATGAGTCGGTAATAGAGATGCTTACTCTGATTGTTTCTCAAGCTATCGCTGCAGGTAAAGGGTGCATTATCCTTACTGAACAACTAGAGCAAAAAGCCAAGCTACAAGAGTACTTAGTAGAGTACCCACAATGCGACATTATTAATGTGCAATAGTGCTGTGCATGAGTGACTAACAAAGTGGGTGCTAATGAGGGTGCCCACAGAAGTGGCAAATGGTTAAAGTCACAGAAAAGGCTTTGTATTGTGTGCCTAACACAATACAATCATCGCCAAATCACAAATATGAGTAAAAACATGATTAAAATTGGCCAATTAAACGCTCTTAAAATCTCACAAATCACAGATTTTGGTGTATTCCTTGATGCTTACGATTATGGCAGTGTGTTGCTACCAAAAAAGCAACTGGAAGAAGAGCCAGAGGTTGGTCAACAGATAAAAGTGTTTTTGTACTTTGATTCAAATAATGAAGTGTGTGCCACCAGAGAGAAACCCATAGCGCAAGTAGGCGAGTGGGGCTTGATGGAAATCACCAGCATCAATAGTACTGGCGCATTCGTAAACTGGGGCATAGAGAAAAAAGATCTGTTGATCCCTTATAGCGAACAACGGGCGCGCTTTAACGAAGGCCAAACCATATTAGTGTATGTATACACAGATAATGCCAGTGGCCGTATTGTGGGTACCACTAAGTTTAACAAATGGTTAGACAAAACCCCGCAACACTATAAGGCAAACCAACAGGTTGAGTTGCTGATTGCCGAACGCAGTGACTTAGGTTACAAGGCGATCATTAATGGTGAACATTGGGGCATGATCTTCAGCTCGGATGTCATTGGTAAATTGTTTGTAGGCAAACGCTTAAAAGGCTATATCAAGCAAGTTCGTGATGATGGCAAAATTGATTTGTCGCTACAGAAAATTGGCGTGGCTAAGATGGATGATCTTAGTGAAAAAATCCTTGATCTTCTCAATAAGAAAGAGGGTTTCTTACCGTTAAATGATAAATCCACACCGGATGCTATTTTTAAAGTGTTCCGCACCAGTAAAGGCACCTTTAAGAAAACCATTGGTGGCCTGTATAAAGCCGGACACATTACCATTCAAGGGGATGGTATTCATTTGGTTAAATAGCCCAAATAGCGAGCAAAGAACAAAAAATAGCCTAGGCTATCCTAACCTAGGCTTTGGGGAAGGGCTCTTATATTAAGAGCCTGCGCTAACCGTTTCACTGGTACAAGTTTAGTACATAAGGCACTTCCTGCCACCAGTGAGCCAAGTATCACGCACCGTGCTGGCTCATCTCGCTGAATTAAAAAAGGTTATTATCCCTTACCATTTCTCTTGGCAAGCCGTTTTTAATGCGATTTCCTACCCACTTTCCTATGCCAATGGTGATGTTATCGTAACGCACCAAGACTTCTCCCTTCGCTGACGGCATCGAAGGTCTAATATCTCGACCCATATACCACTGTCTGGCTTCATCTATAGTTAAGTCGATAGCATTGCGTTCATTATGTTCACTCATAGCAACAATCCCTTGGTGCTGCCAGCGATAGCCTTTTTTATGAGATTCTGCCAATTTGATGCCAATACGTTGAAAGCGCATTTTGCTCAGTAGTGGCTCAATAAGGGTGGGGAATAACCACACTTCGTTATCTCGTTGCCATAAAGAAAACGACGTTGGAATTTGCATACCCAGCGCATCCAATAACGAATGTGTGACATTGTCACGCTCTTTATTGGTGAGTGGCTGGAAGGGGAATGTGCCTAGACGTTTTTTAACTTTAGGGGCCTCAACGGAGCCTGTTTTTTTGAATCGGGCAATAAAAAAGCCTTCACAATCATAAATTTGCGGGTAGACGTGAATAAAACCTTGTTCCGTTATGGCGCGATGAGCGTCGGTAAATAAATCATCAAGAGGTTCGATTTCAATGTGTCCTGCAAAAGTCTCGAGTAAGTGCTGGGCGACTTGCTGGTTTTCTTGCAGGTTTAAGGTGCAGGTGGAGTAAACCAGTCGGCCACCAGGCTTTAAGGCATGGAAGGCACTTTCAATGAGCTCTTGTTGAGTGTTGGCGATGTCATTAACCGAGTTCAGACTCCAGTTTTTCATGGCATCGGCATCTTTACGCAGTGAACCTTCTCCTGAGCAAGGGGCATCTAACAAGATGGCGTCAAAGGTTTCGGGAAGCCAAGGGCCAAACACTCGTCCATCAAAATGGGTCATAGCCATATTGCCTATGCCACAACGCATTAAGTTACCAAACAAAATTTTCACGCGGCTGGCAGAAAACTCGTTAGCGATAACCATGCCGTTATTGGCCATGTTAGCGGCTATTTGCGTGGTTTTTGACCCCGGAGCAGCAGCCATATCGAGCACGCGGCTCTGTTCATCCAGTTCAAGGTTATCAAACAGTGCGGTGACTGGCATCATGGAACTGGCTTCTTGAATATAAAACAGTCCCGCAAGATGTTGGCTGGTATTGCCAAGGGCTGTGGTGGATTCATCCACATTATCTAACCAGAAGCCTTCTTCACACCAAGGAACAGGGGTCAGTGTCCAACCCATTTTGTTCGCTTGCTGTTTAAACTGCTCTACAGAAATTTTCAGTGTATTGACCCGAATACTTCTTTTTAAAGGCCGTTTGCACGCATCCAGTAGTTCATTAAGATCAAGGTGAGAAGGCAGTTGCTGAGCGATGAGTTGGATAAACTCATCGGGTATGTATACATTCTGATGCAAGTTAGGTGTCCTGTAGAGGGGAAGCGAGCATGGGAAGTGTAGCAATGCTCGCCTTTGGATGAAAGGGATTAACGTTTCAGGACGATGAAATCCCCTTATTGAGGTTTAGGAATGGCGGTGTTCCACTGCAACCACTGTGGTTCGGCATTGGCGTGGAGGTAAAAAGAGCGTCCTTGTTTGGCGAAAGGTTGCAGTGGCGACTGTTGCGGTGTGGCAAAGGCAATACCCCCTTTAAGTAAACTCTCTACGGTGCCTGTTTTGACACTCGCCCCGCTCAATCCAACGGAAATATCTAACCCTGACACATTCCAAAAGTGGGTGTTTTTACGCACTAAATAGGCATAATCGTTCTCCACTTCAATAGTGATGATCACGCGATCCGATAACTCCCCTAAACGGACATCACTCACCTGGCCCACATGGATCTCTCGATAGAGAATTGGCGTTCCAACGCTCACCGAGCCTTTGCGTTCACTTTGTAGAGAAAACGTCACGCTATTACGCCTAGGAGAGTCTTGTTGTAAGGTAAACTGATAGTGCAAATCGTTGGACATTGCCGGGGAGACTTCTATGGTGGGCACTAAAGCACTGGCGAGATTCTTTATACCCGATAAGCTAATTTCAGGGGTGGTAAGCCAAAATTGCGATCCTTTTACCGCTATTTTGTCTACGTATTGTGGATAAATTCGCGCCATAAACTGCACAGATTTTTGATCAAATAATGGGGTCACTAGAGTGATCTCGCCCACATCGACCCCTTGGTATTTTATTTTAGTGCCTTGAGTTATGGCGCTGTTCGTTTTGGCATTGAGTTGAATGATTTTTCCAAACTGACGTGCGGAATCTTGATCTGGATACAGTTTGTAGTGATGGCTGAGCTTATTTTCCACCCCGTCAATGGAGTCAAAAGCGATGCCTCCTTGTAATACGCTAGTCAGGGGCGGGGCTTTTACCGATATGCCAGCAATACTGGCGTCGATTTCAATAGCCGAGTGATTCCAAAATACCGTATTTTTATCAATGAGGTGGCGATACTGGTTATCCAACTTAATTTGCACCTCCATGGCTGAGTGGCCCAATTTATAATCCAGTACTTGACCCACCACTAAGTTTCGATAATAGACAGGACTGCCAACATTGACCGATGGCATAGTGGCCGACAGCAACGAAATCACTTCACTGCCTGTAGTGGTGTGTAAGGCTATTTCAGCTTGAGCTTTACTGGCATACAGGTGGTAGTTTGAACTTACCGACTCTTTTCCAGCGCGAATAAAACTGATACTGCCCGCTAATAGGTGCTGTAATGGTGGCACATTCACATTGAGGCTACCGTCGGCAAGATTCGCTGAAACATGACTGGATACATAGAAGCGATTGGCGGAGCGAATCAATTCACGATATTGAGCATCAATTAATACATTAACTTTAACCCCTTGTTGTTGCAGTTGTGACGAGGTCACGTGGCCAACTTGAATGCCTTTATAGAGAATGGATGAGCCTGTTTCTAAGCCAAAGCTGTGCTTTGCCATAAGAGATAGGGCTAAGTTGCCACTGTCTTGTGTATTGAGTTCTTCTTGTTTCACCGCATTAAACCAGCGTGTGGCGTCGCCCTTGCCCGGGAGTAGGGTTAAGTAGTTGCCAGTGACAAAGTTACCTAAGTTATCTATACCTGCAAGAGACAGGGACGCTTCTTCTAACAGAAATTGTGAGCCACTATTGAGCATGTCATGGTAGGCAGGTTCAACGGTGGCTTGCGCTATGATGTCACTGCGATCTTTACTGAGGTGGACATTGGTAATTTGGCCAATCTCAATGCCTCTATACACCAAAGGTGCACCGTCAGGATTAATATTATTGTTATCAGGTAGCTTAATATTAATGGGGATGCCACGTCCTGCTGTGGCTAAATCGGGGTACAAGGTAAACTCTGTATCGGGAGCCACCTTTTTCCCTTGCGCCGGAGAGTCTACGGCAATGCCACCGCCGATCAGCGCCGCCAGACTTTCCACTCGCACATCGACGCCATCAAAGCCTACCTTGGCATTGATGCCAGAGACGTTCCAAAAGCGACTTTCATTGGTAATAATATGTTCATACTCTTCATCAATAAAAGCCCGAAGAATGACGGATTTACCGTTGTCATCAAGATCAAAACTGTACACTTCACCGATGGGGATTTTACGAAACAATATCTTTGATCCCACATTCACAGAGCCTAAATCTTTACTTCTAAGGGTCAGGCGCAACCCTTGAGTGTTGCCACTGTGCAGATCTTGTGGGGCTTTAGATAGAGCGTTAAATGATGTAGGTGGTTTATTAAAGCCATTGGTGGCACTTTGTATGGCAATGTAGTTACCAGACACTAATGCGTCCAGACCGGACACCCCTGAAATACTGGCGGTGGGCTTAACCAACCAAAACTTAGTGTCTTTCCCCAGTAACTGCTGTGCATTGGAATAGAGTTCTGCACTGACATAAATGCCATTGAGGTCGCTGGCCAGTTCTAGTTTTCTTACTATGCCCACTTCTAAGCCCTGAAAGCGTAACGTAGTACGTCCGGCGATCAGTCCTTGAGCGTTGTCAAAGTGTATGCGAACTTGTTGTCCTGCTTCATTGATACTTTTGTAAATAAGCCAACCACCCAGTAGCAGCGCAATAATAGGAAGCGCCCAAAGGGGAGACAACCCAGTTGAGCGGCGCACGTTCGGTGGTGGTAAGGTAGAGTGATTGTGCTCAGTCATGCAGAAGTATTACCAGTTAAAGTTGAATTTAAGTGCGTGTAAGAGTGATTTTTCCAAATAAGTCGTGGATCTAATGCGTCTGTAGATAGCATGGTAAATATCACCACAATGGCAAAAGCCACAGCGCCATAGCCTGGGGTAAAATTTAATACCTGACCTCTATCTACTAGAGTTAACATAATCGACATTACAAACAGGTCGACCATTGACCATTTACCTATCCACTTCACTATATAAAACAGCATCATGCGCTGTTTGTGAAAGACAGTGCGCTTGAAGTGAATGCACAGTAAAAGATAAAAAATCCCTAAAATCTTCGCCACAGGCACCACGATACTGGCGACAAAAATAATCACCGCGATAGCCAGCATGTCGTTATTGACCAGTGAGATCACCCCAGTGTAAATGGTGTCTTCAATTCGGCTGCCATTGGTAAATAAAATGGAGATAGGGATCAGGTTTGCTGGGATCAGAGCGATGCTAGCCACCAGTAAATAGGCCCACGTGGCTTGTAGCGAACCTGTGGCAGTCAATTTCATTTTTTGCTGGCAGCGCAGGCAGTGGGTGGTGTGTGTTTGCACTAAATGACATTGGGGGCAATCTAATAACGGCGTCACAGAGTTCATCGTGTATGTAGGGCGCGATATGTGAAGGGCCGTGTCCATTTTTTGCCAGTATTTACGCGGACTGACTCGAATCACTAATGCTAGACACACTAATTGTAAGATCCCTAAGACGGGTAAGGCTAAGCCAAAAATAAGATCACTGTAATCGGTGAGTTTAAAACAACAAATGGCGATACTGACGATATATACATCAATCATCATCCAATGTTTAAGATGGTAAATCCCATTCATGCTATAACGCATCAGTGTCTGATTGCGGGTTTTTAACGCCATATTGGCTGTAACCACACAACAGGTATGCAGTAAAGGAACGAAAAAACCACAAAACAGGACTAACAGGCCGACAAAAGCGAACCCTTCTTTGAATAACAATACAACCCCATCGAGCAAGGTGGCACTGATGTATTCGCCAAATAAACGTATGGATAAGAAGGGGTATAAAATGACAGGGATAAACAGCAAAATACTGACGCAGGCTAACGCCAAGTCTCCAGAGCAAGAGTGGCGATGACCACGATAGAGTTGCGTATCACAGCGAGGGCAATACGCATTTTGATTGTTTTGTATTGCCTGTTGCGACACGGCCAACCCACAGCCTTGGCAAAGGCGAATATTAGGCTCTGAAACGTTCGGCACTATTGCTATTTTCCATTGAGTGGGTAAAGTCCTTTTATAAACAAAACATAATGACATTCATCACAGTGACAGCCGAGGTCATCTCAACGGCTCGCATGCAACAGATTGCATTATATACACAATCCTAGATATTGAATCCAATTGCATATAATTTCAAAGGATTTGCTTACAATTTAAAATGGGTACGACAAAAATGGACATAAAAGATTATCAAAGAGTGACACAGCAGGTTGCCGCCTTAATTGAAGGGGAAAGCAATATGATTGCGAATTTGTCCAATATTAGTGCGGTACTCAACATGGAGATGAACCACATTAATTGGGTGGGGTTTTATTTGAAAGAAGGGGAACAGTTGGTATTAGGTCCATTTCAAGGTAATCCTGCTTGCGTGCGGATCAACTGGGGACGGGGCGTTTGTGGTACTGCCGCGGCTACCAATACGGTACAAAGAATTAAAGATGTTCACCAGTTTCCAGGGCACATTGCCTGTGATGCTGCCAGCAATTCAGAGATAGTCATTCCATTTTCTATTAATGGTGAAGTGTTCGGTGTACTGGATATTGACAGCCCACAACATGACCGTTTTAGTGAAATTGATCAGCAAGGACTGACTTTATTGATGGATATGGTAGAAAAAACACTCAATAAGGCAATTAACTCTCAGTAAAATAACACTGGGGAGTGGTTTTTAGTTGGCATCTCTTTATAATGGCGAAGAATATTATTGAGAATCTCGCGCGAAAGACGCGTTTAATCAGGAAACCACATGGAAAACACCGAAAAATTAAAAACCAGCAAAGAAGTGATTGCGTATATTGCTGAATGCTTCCCTAAGTGCTTTACTTTAGAGGGTGAAGCTAAACCTCTGAAAATTGGTATTTTTCAGGATTTGGCTCAACGTCTAAGTGAAGATGCTAAAGTGAGCAAGACTCAACTTAGAGCGGCACTAAGACAATACACCTCTTCTTGGCGCTACCTACATGGCGTTAAAGCTGGCGCGGTACGTGTTGACCTAGACGGCAACGAATGTGGCGTACTAGAGCAAGAACACGTAGAGCATGCACAACAAGCTCTAGCTGAAAGTAAAGCTCGTGTAGCGGCTCGCAGAAAAGAACAAGCAGAAAAAGCTCGTGAAGAGCAAAAAGCTAAACGCGCTCAAGCGAAAAAAGCAGCACCGGCTCGTAAACCTAAGCCTCGTGTTGAGCAAGAAAAGAAAGCCCCAGTAGTTGAAACTCGTGCATTAAACAGCGATGAAGTTGTTGTTGGTAATAACGTGAATGTCAACATGGGCAAAGGCAACATGGCAGCGACCATTGTTGAAGTAAACAAAGGCGATGTGCGAGTGCAACTCAATAATGGCTTACAAATGGTCGTTAAAGCGGAGCATCTTCGCGCTTAAAAGGAGCTTATCCTGCGAATGAAAATGCGTTCAAAGATTACCTTGATTGCAGCTAGTGTTATGCTAGCTGCTTCAGCAAATGCTGTTGAAGCTAACCTTACGGTTAAAGACTTACCTGTTCTCACTCCAGAACTTCAACATCAGACAGCGGCAAAGCGAGTCACTTCTCGTTTTACTCGATCTCACTATAAGCAATTTACCTTAGATGACGCTTTCTCTTCGGAGATCTTTGATCGTTATTTAAACATGCTTGATTTTAGCCATAATCTGTTTACTCAATCTGAAATCGATGGCTTTCAACAGCAACGTGTTCAATTAGATGATGCATTAAAGCAAGGGGATAACACCATTGCTTTTGAGTTATACAATAACGCGATGCGTAAACGTTTTGAACGCTATACTTATGCTCTTAGTTTACTTGATCATGAAATAAAATTTGATACGGATGAATCCATCGAATTGGATCGAAGTAAAGCGGATTGGCCAAAAAATCAACATGACATTGATGAGCTTTGGCGTAAACGAGTTAAGTATGATGCGTTAAATCTGGCATTAACTGACAAGAAATGGCCAGAAATTAAAGAGATACTTAGCAAGCGTTATAATAATGCAATGAAACGGATTTCTCAGTCTCATAGTGAAGATGTGTTCCAAACGTACATGAACGCATTTGCTCGCCAAGTGGATCCTCATACCAGTTATCTATCTCCTCGTAATGCCGATACTTTTCAAGCTGAAATGAACCTTTCTCTTGAAGGCATCGGGGCCGTATTACAGATGACCGATGATTATACGGTTATCCGTTCTTTGGTTACCGGTGGTCCCGCCTCTAAAAGTAAAGAGCTGAATAAAGGGGATCGCATTATTGGTGTTGGTCAAGAAGGCAAAGAGGTCGTCGATGTTATCGGCTGGCGTCTTGATGATGTGGTTGAACTTATTAAGGGGCCTAAAGGCACTAAAGTGATACTGCAAATCTTGCCGGAAGGTAAAAACGCAAAAAGTCGTGAAATCACCATTGTTCGCGATAAAGTTCGCTTAGAAGATCGCGCCGTTAAATCAGAAGTTATAGAAAAAGACGGTAAAAAGTTCGGTGTTTTAGAAGTACCAAGTTTTTATGTGGGTCTGTCTAAAGATACGGATAAGCTGATTGCACAGCTAAAAGAGCAAAAAGTCGATGGCATTTTAGTTGATTTGCGTAATAACGGTGGTGGTGCGCTCAGTGAGGCAACGGCTCTGTCTGGATTGTTTATAACTAGCGGTCCTGTTGTGCAAGTTCGAGACAGTTATGGCCGCATTAATGTCAATTCCGATAACGATAACGTGATCAGTTATGATGGTCCTTTAACGGTATTAATAAACCGCTACAGTGCATCGGCGTCAGAAATCTTTGCTGCAGCTATGCAAGATTATGGCCGTGCCATCGTATTGGGTGAGAATTCATTCGGTAAAGGTACAGTGCAACAACACAGATCGTTAAACCATATCTATGATCTGTTTGATAATGAGTTGGGCTATGTGCAGTACACCATTCAAAAATTCTACAGAATTAACGGTGGCAGTACGCAAAATAAAGGGGTGATTCCTGATATTCAATACCCAACACCGGTGATTCCTGCAGAAACTGGGGAAAGTGTTGAGGACAATGCTCTACCTTGGGATAGCATTCCGGCAGCCACTTACAGCCAATTTCACGATGAATCTTCTTTAATTGCGACTTTGACTAAGCAACACGAACAACGTGTTAAACAAGACATGGAGTTTGGTTTCATTGAGCAAGATATTGTCAAATATCAAGCTGAGAAAGATTCAAACGATCTTTCTTTAAATATGAAGACCCGTCAGAAAGAGTCAGCAGAGCGAGAAGCGCAACGCTTGCAACGCATTAATCAGCGTCAAAAAGCCCATGGAGAGAAAGCCTTTAAATCTCTAGATGATGTACCGAGTGATTATAAAGCTCCGGATGCTTACCTAGATGAATCTATGGCTATCATGGTTGATATGTTGTCTGATTCAGACAAAAAATAAGCGCATTTTGTTTAAGTGTTTTTAAAAGGTGGCCATAGGTCACCTTTTTTTTGCCATAAACTGCCGAGTTTAATTGTGTGATTGAGATCAAATTTTTAGCATTATTAGCGATGTGTATCTAAGCTTGAGTTATTACTGCTTAGATGAGGGAAAGCTGATGTTGAGAATGTGGTTTATTTTTGTCTGCATAACCTTACTGCCGTTTCTTTCTCAAGCTAAAGAAGGGCAAGAAGCCAGTTTTGAATATCCGTTTTTACTCGGTGAATGGTACATTGTTAATAGCGAACCTGACGCTAATCAAGATGATTTTCTTGCCATTCGTATGCGTTTTAATTCTCAATATTACTTTACCTTAGATATACAAAAACGAGACTACAGCGTAGAGCGTTGGGAAGGTGAGTATCATGCCAATGACGATACACTTATGCTGGGGTCAAATAGCCAAGCACCACAAGTGTATGCTTATAAAACTACCCATAATCGCTTAAATTTAAATGGCATTATTTTTAAGAAAAATTTGTCGAAGCCTTTAGCCGGACTGTGGTCTAGTCGCGTTTTGTCGGGTGACGATTTATTAGCCAGTAAAGTTAAAAAGGTCGACTTAGTGCTACAACCCGATTTTATTTTTATGTTCCGTACCAGTGGTATAGAAGGACAAGAGTCGGTACGACACGGCATTTATTATATAGAAGATGACCACTTAGTATTGCTGTATGAAAATGGCGAAACTCAATCTAATTATAATCTGCAAGACGACACTCTCACATTATCAGGTTCAGGAATCGACATGTACGCCGAACTCACTCGGGTACGTTAAACATTTCTACTGATAAATTTGCAATGTATTTGTGCATCTCTAAATAAAAATAATTGCTCTTTGCACCTTAGAGTAGAGTTATGATTGTGTATGGTAATATAATCCCTGCAAAGGAAAGAGCTTTTACCGACTATTGCTAAATAAACAAGTAGAAAACTTGTAATTTATGTAAGAAAAATAGACTCTTAACTTAAATTAATTTCATTCAAAGGAAGTCGAAATGAACGACGCTGCTTCTGTTCAGCCTGTGGCTAAATATCGTAAAGATTACACTATCCCATCTCACACAATCGAAAGCCTTGATCTGGTGTTTAACTTACACACCACTGATACCTTAGTTACGGCCACCTCAATGGTCACCGCTACACAAGGGGCCACTGTATTACAGTTGGTGGGTGATCAGCTTTTATTAAAAGATCTTTTAGTGGATGGTAAATCTTGGTCTGATTACACAGTGACAGAAGAGGGTTTGTCTATTGCAAACTTACCGCAGTCATTTGAGTTAACCATTACCACACAAATTAACCCTACAGAGAATACTGCACTAGAAGGGTTATATTTATCCGATGGTGCATTTTGTACTCAGTGTGAGGCAGAAGGCTTTAGACGTATTACCTATTTTCTTGACAGACCCGACGTTCTGGCAAAATACACCACCACTATAGAAGCAGATAAAGACGCTTTCCCGTTTCTATTAAGTAACGGTAATAAGATTGCTCAAGGGAATTGTGGGAATGGTCGTCATTGGGTTAAATGGCAAGATCCTCATCCAAAACCTTGTTATCTGTTTGCGCTGGTGGCTGGGGATTTTGACCAACTTACCGATACCTTTACCACTCGCTCTGGTCGTGATGTTGCCCTTGAAATCTTTGTGGATAAAGGCAATAAACAACGTGCCCAACATGCAATGCTTAGCTTAAAAAATTCCATGAAATGGGACGAAGAGCGCTTTGATCTTGAGTATGATCTAGACATCTACATGATTGTGGCGGTGGACTTCTTTAATATGGGAGCGATGGAGAATAAAGGCTTGAACGTCTTTAACTCTATGTTTGTGCTAGCAGACCAAGCAACAGCAACAGATAGAGACTACCTAGGTATTGAAGCGGTAATTGGCCATGAATATTTCCATAACTGGACGGGTAACCGCGTGACTTGTCGTGATTGGTTCCAATTGAGCCTGAAAGAAGGTTTAACGGTATTTCGCGATCAAGAGTTCTCCAGTGATTTAGGCTCTCGCCCGGTAAATCGAATCAAAAATGTTCGTATCATTCGTGGTCCACAGTTCGCTGAAGATGCCAGCCCTATGTCGCATCCAATTCGTCCAGAAAAAGTCATCGAAATGAACAATTTTTATACCTTAACTGTGTATGAAAAGGGCAGTGAAGTGATCCGTATGATCCACACGCTTTTAGGTGAACAAGCATTCCAAGCGGGCATCAAACTTTATTTTGAGCGCCATGATGGCACAGCGGCCACTTGTGATGATTTTGTGGCAGCAATGCAAGATGCGTCAGGGGTTGATTTAAGCCAGTTCAAACTTTGGTACAGCCAGTCAGGTACTCCAATTGTTTCGGTTACTGATGAGTATGATGCACAAAGCAAAACGTACACACTTACCATCACTCAGCATACCGAACCCACCGCCACGCAACAGGATAAGCAAGCACTGCACATTCCGTTTGATGTGGAACTGTATCGCGCCGATGGCACCGTTATTCCATTGCAGATAGATGGTGAAAGCTGTGCTTCACTTCTGCAACTAAAACAGGACTCTCAACGTTTTGTGTTTGAAAATGTGGATGAGAAACCAACCCCATCTTTGCTACGTGAGTTTACCGCGCCGGTCAAACTCAACTACCAATACAGCGAACAACAACTAGTCTTGTTAATGAAGTGCGCCACTAACGAAGTTTCTCGTTGGGATGCAGGACAAAGCTTGATGGCAAAATACATCAAAGCGGCTGTGACAGATGGATGCCCAATCCAATTATCCGATGACGTGTTGAATGCCTATAGAGCCTTGTTAGTGGATGAACATTTAGACAATGCCTTTATTGCCGAAGCACTGACATTACCACCGCACAGTGAAGTGAGCGGTTGGTTTGATGTCATTGATGTTGATGGCATTTGCCAAGCTCTGAAATCTCTAAAACTGAACTTAGCAAAAGGATTAGAGAAAGAGCTCCTACACACTTATCAAACACTGGCCAGTGAGAGCTATGATGTTGCCCATCAAAGCATTGCAAAGCGCTCACTGCGTAACATTTGTTTGAATTTCTTATCTTGTTTACCTGACTACAGCGATTTAGCCGCTAAGCAATTTAAGGCTAGTGACAATATGACTGACACTATGGGCGCACTGTCTGCGGCCAACTTGTGTGGCCTACAAAGTCGTGATGAACTGATGCAAGCCTTTAGTGATACTTGGTCTAATGATGGACTAGTTATGGATAAATGGTTTATGTTACAAGGCATTAAGCCAAGCAAAGACGCGTTAGCAGGAGTGAAAGAGTCCATGCAACACAGCGCGTTTAGCTTACAAAATCCGAACCGTACCCGTAACTTGATTGGTTCTTTCTTTGCTAACCCTTATGCATTTCATGCCATTGATGGCAGTGGTTATCAATTTGCAGGAGAGATGTTAGCGAAACTTAATAGCATCAACCCACAAGTGGCGTCTCGCTTATTGGATCCATTGTTGAAATTTGCCCGTTACGATGAGCAAAGAAAACAGTTGATGCGTCAACAGCTTGAGTCTTTAAGAGACACACCAAACTTAGCAAAAGATTTGTTTGAAAAAGTGGAAGCGGCACTTAAATAAGCTACGGGTTTGTTTATAAAGGCACTTCATTGATGTATTAAGGCTTAGCAATTGCTAAGCCTTTTTTTTGAGCATATTCAAGAGAAACATGAAGCAACTAATGAATTTGTTACATGTATGGGTTTTTTGATTATCATCTGTTTATTTTTATAACATTTTTGATATTAAAAACTTACAATAGGGCGAAGTAGCAGAGAATTCTGCTCGTAGCTACTGAGGCAACCTCTAGCTACTAATATAACAATAAAACTCTCATATGGAGTATGCCCTGTGAACACTCGTCAACCCTCAGTCCCTGTTTTACTCGAAAAGGTCTACCAACTGATTAACGATAAGTTGGATTCTGAACATCAGCAAGTTGTAACAAAACTGGCACAGCATTTATTTAGCAATATCTCTCATGATGATCTGATATCTCGAAATGAATCCGATTTGTATGGGGCCGTGGTCAGTTTATGGCAACACATGAAGGAGAAAACTTTCAATGATCTCTCTGTTCGAGTATTTAACCCTACATTAAGTCGCCATGGGTGGCAGTCAACGCACACCATAGTGGAAATCATAGTGCCGGACATGTCGTTCTTAGTAGACTCAATAAAAATGACACTGTCACGTTTAGGCTTATCTAGCCATATTATGTTACATGGGCCAGCAAAACTGCATCTAAAACAAAACAAAGTTATTGATATTAATAACAATAAATTAGGTGGCCAGTTGCAATCGGTGTTTCATCTCGAAGTGGATAGACTGTCCAGCAAAGGACAGATGACGCAACTTGAATCTGAATTAATCAGTGTACTGGAAGATACACACCGGGTGGTCAGTGATTGGCAACCTATGAGCAGCAGTTTGGCCGCAGTGATAGAGCAGGTGAAACAACTGGAATCCATTAAAAGCATTGATAACGACCATATTGAAGAGTCGTTGCAGTTTTTAAACTGGCTTGGGGATCATAACTTCACCTTAATGGGTTACAAAGAGTATCGTTTGGTAGAGGTGGATGAAGAAAGCATTTTACAACCCACACCAGAGCCAGGTCTTGGCTTATTTGCCGATCCTGCACGTGTGCGAGCCACTAAGCTGTCGAATTTTTCTGTATCCGCTAGAGAAGAGGCGACGAAACCTTATATCCTAATTTTGACCAAAGGCAATCGCGCATCGCGCATTCATCGCCCAGCGTACAATGATTATATTGGGATCAAACGCTTTGATAAGCAGGGTAATGTCATTGGTGAACACCGTTTTACAGGCCTGTACACATCGGCGGTGTACAACCAAAGCGTGGAAAGGATCCCTTTGATCCGTAATAAAGTGGCTCGTATTTTAGAAAGCAGTGGATTTATGCCCGGTTCATACGCCTTTAAAGCGTTTCATAATATTCTAGAAACCTATCCTCGTGATGAACTACTGCAAGCAACCGAAGACGAACTGCTACATATCGGAATGGGCGTCGTACAAATGCAAGACCGCGATATGATTCGTTTATTTGTGCGTAAAGACCCGTTTGGTCGTTTCCTCAGTTGCATGGTTTATGTGACAAAAGAGCGTTATAACACCGAGCTTAGGCATCAAACTCAGCGCATATTGCAACGGGCGTTTAATACCGATAATGAGGTAGAATTCACTACTTATTTCTCAGAAAGTCCTTTGGCTCGAACCCATTACATCGTGCGCGTTGATGACAGTCATCTTGATTACAATGTAAAGAGCATTGAGCAAGATCTTATGGAAGCCTCATCCACTTGGGGAGATCGATTGAAACAAGCGGTTATCTCCAATTTGGGTGAAAGCCGAGGTTTGCCTCTAGCGAAAAAATACATGCAAGCGTTTCCCCGATCATATCAAGAGATGGTACTGCCTAATACGGCGGTTGCAGATATAGAGCGTTTACAATTATTAAATGAATTCAATCAGTTAGGTATGTTGTTCTATCGTCCACAAGAAGAGTTAATGGACTCAAAGGTTGTGCATCTTAAGCTGTATCATAAAAATGCCCCGATACATTTATCCGATGTAATGCCGATGTTGGAAAACTTTGATTTAAGAGTAATTGGTGAGTCTCCTTATCAAGTAGAAACCAATGACGCGGAAACCTATTGGATCTTAGATTTCTCTATGTTGCACAAAGGCAGCAATGTGGTTGATTTCAATAAAGTACGTGATCGTTTTCAGCAGGCATTTGCTGGCGTTTGGCAAGGTGAATTAGATAACGATGGCTTTAACCGCTTAGTGTTAGGCGCAGGACTCAGTGGTGTGGAAACCACTATCTTACGTGCTTATGCCAAATATATGCGTCAGGTTGGTTTCCCATTTAGTCAAAACTATATTGGTGATGCGTTAGCCGCTCACCCTAAAATTGCCACCTATTTGGTGCAACTATTTGAAAAACGATTCAAACCACAAAATAAAGGCGATGAGAGTTCACAACAAAAAATCATAGAAAAGATCAAAGGGCTATTAGATAAAGTGGATAGTCTAGATGACGATCGGATCTTGCGTCGCTATGTTGAAATGATCAGAGCAACGTTGAGAACCAACTATTATCAAGTCACCGATGCGGGTGAGCGTAAACCTTGCCTGGCATTAAAATTAAGCCCTAAACAGATCCCAGAGATCCCCAAACCTGTGCCAGAGTTTGAAATGTTTGTTTATGCTCCTGATGTAGAAGGGGTTCACTTACGCGGTGGCAAAGTGGCGCGAGGAGGTTTGCGCTGGTCTGATAGGCAAGAGGATTTTCGTACCGAAGTCTTAGGTCTTGTTAAAGCGCAACAAGTAAAGAATACCGTGATATTGCCTGTAGGCGCTAAAGGAGGCTTTGTCTGTAAACAGCAGCACTTAATGCAAGGAAGAGATGAAATCTTTGCTGAAGGGCAACGTTGCTATCGTAAATTTATCAGTTCGTTGCTGGATGTGGCGGACAATATTATTGAAGGAAAGTTGGTGCCACCACCAAATGTAGTGCGTCATGACGAAGATGATTCCTATTTAGTGGTAGCGGCAGATAAAGGCACAGCCACCTTTTCCGATATTGCCAATAGTGTATCCGAACAGTACAACTTTTGGCTTGGAGATGCGTTTGCCTCCGGTGGATCTAACGGATACGACCATAAAGTGATGGGCATCACTGCTAAAGGGGGTTGGGAGTCGGTGAAGCGTCATTTTCGCGAGCTTGGTGTTAACTGCCAAACCACCGATTTTACGGTGATTGGCGTGGGCGATATGGCGGGGGATGTGTTTGGTAATGGCATGTTGCTGTCCAAGCACATACGTTTGCAGGCCGCGTTTAATCATCTGCATATATTCATTGATCCAAATCCACAAGCGGCAAGCGCTTATAAAGAGCGTGATCGCCTATTTAATACCCCGCGTACCGGTTGGGATGATTATGATAAGTCATTGATCTCTAAAGGTGGTGGCGTATTTTCACGCAAAGCAAAATCAGTGACGTTGTCACCTGAAATCAAAGCTATGCTAGGGGTTTCGCAGGACTCCATGGCACCCAACGATCTGATTAAACACCTGTTAATGATGGATGTGGATCTATTATGGAATGGCGGCATTGGCACCTACATTAAGTCGAGCAAGGAGAGCCATGGGGATGTAGGGGACCGCGCCAATGACGCTTTGCGAATTAATGGCAATCAACTGAAAGCGAAAGTGGTGGGTGAAGGAGGTAATTTAGGCTTAACTCAGTTAGGACGCATTGAGTTTGCGCTTAATGGAGGACGCGTCAATACAGACTTTATTGATAATGTGGGGGGCGTTGATAGCTCTGATAACGAAGTCAATATCAAGATATTGCTCAATGGGTTAGTGCAAAGCAGTGATTTGACCGTGAAACAGCGCAATGAAATCTTAGACTCTATGGAGCAAGATGTGTCACAGATAGTACTGCATCACGCGTATTGCCAATCAGAGTCCATATCCGTCACACAAGAGCAGGGTTTAAGTGGTATGAAAGAGCAAATGCGCTTTATTCATACGATGGAAAAAGCGGGCCATTTAGATCGTCAGTTGGAGTATATTCCGGATGATGAGCAACTCCTTGAGCGAGAGAAATTGGGGGTTGGCTTATCGAGACCTGAATTATCTGTGTTAGTTGCTTATGGAAAAATGCTTTTAAAAGAAGAGCTTGCTAACGATGCTATCGCCAAAGACAGTTATCACTCTCGTCTTCTTGGGCAATACTTTCCACAGAGGTTACGCTGTCACTATTTATCGACTATGGATGACCATCCACTACGTACAGAAATTATCGCCACGGCTTTAGCCAATGAAATTGTCAATGAAATGGGCTGTAATTTTGTCACTCGTTTGCAAGAAGAAACAGGGGCAAGTGTGGTAGATATTGCCAATGCCTTTACGGCATCGAAAGAGCTGTTTAACTTTGCAGAAGTATTTAGCCAAATTCGCGATCATGACAACCGCATAGACGCTTCACTGCAGTATCAATTAATGGGCGTTATTCGTCGTACATTACGTCGCTTAACCCGCTGGATGTTACGCAACCGTTCACACAACAGCAGTGTTGAACAGTTAGTGAAACGTTTTAAATCGGACGTGGCGGTGATCGTTGCTAAGTTGGATCAATTCTTAGTACCTGGTGAGGTGCAACAACATCAAACAGTGGCTGATCAATGGATAAGCCAAGGTGTGGATAAGCAATTGGCCAACTACTTAGCAAGATTGTCCAGCTTGTATTGCTGTTATGACATAGCGCTGGCGGCGAAAGAGTGTGGCACTTCCATTGAGCGCACCGCAAAATTGTACTTTTATCTTGGAGAGCGATTATCCCTGCATTGGTTCTTAGAGCAGATTAACAATCAAGTGGTGGATAATAACTGGCAAGCCTTAGCCAGAGCCGCATTTAGAGAAGATCTCGATTGGCAGCAAAGGCAATTAACAGTACAAGTGCTTAATTGTCATTGTGGTGAGAATGTGATGTCGGAAGAGGAGACCATAGAAAACTGGATCGGCAACAATCGCATTGCATTACAGCGTTGGGAAAACACATTAAATGAATTTAAAGTAGGAAATGTGCATGAATTTGCTAAATTTTCCGTCGCATTAAGAGAGTTAATGCTTTTGAACTTGAATTGTGAAGCTACAAAGTAAATAATACAGCCCCGTTTATACGGGGCTTTTTTTTATCGGAGGCACAATGCTGTACCGTCTTGCCAGAACTGGCTTATTTCAATTCAACGCCGAAACGGCGCATGATCTTGCTATTAACTATCTTCCAAAATTCACCGGCACTCCTCTTGATCTGTTCTATCGTCAAAAACTGCCGAGTCGTCCTGTAGAGTGCATGGGTATCACTTTTAAAAACCCTGTGGGTCTCGCTGCGGGCTTAGACAAAAATGCTGAATGTATTGAAGCATTTGATGCAATGGGCTTTGGTTGCGTTGAAGTAGGGACCGTCACACCACGTCCACAACCAGGTAATGATAAACCACGTATGTTCCGTTTATTAGAAGCGGAAGGCATTATTAACCGTATGGGTTTCAATAACCTTGGTGTTGATGCTTTGGTTGAGAATGTCAAAAAAGCTAAGTTTGATTGCGTTCTAGGCATCAACATTGGCAAAAACAAAGATACACCGATTGAAGAAGGTAACAGCGACTACCTGATCTGTATGGAGAAGGTATATCAATATGCAGGTTATATTGCAGTAAATATCTCTTCGCCTAATACGCCAAACCTTCGTACTTTGCAGTATGGTGATGCACTCGATTCTTTGCTTAGCGACTTAAAAGCGAAGCAAACTGAGTTGCATGAGTTACACGGTAACTATGTACCTCTTGCTTTAAAAATTGCCCCTGACTTGAGCGATGATGAAATTGTTCAAATTTGTGACTCTTTACGTAAGCACGCTATTGATGGTGTGATTGCCACCAATACGACATTGGATCGTTCAATGGTCGAAGGCATGAAGTTTGCGGATGAAGTGGGGGGACTCAGTGGTCGTCCTTTACAATTACGCAGTACGGAAGTTGTGGCTAAGTTGCATGAGCAACTAGGTGATGACATCCCTGTTATCGGTGTCGGCGGTATTGACTCTTATGTCTCTGCCAAAGAGAAACTGCAAGCGGGTGCGCAATTAGTCCAAGTCTATTCAGGTTTTATCTACCACGGTCCTAACTTGGTTCGCGATATCGTTAAAAACCTATAGTCAAAGTGTATCACATTCAGTCTGTGAGCATAAATCTGTAATTTATTTGCAGTGAAATCCAATATTTAGCATAAAAAGGGGAATGTATTTTCCCCTTTTTTTTTCGTCCGCTGTTAGTAGAATTATCAGGAAGTAACGTGGACCCGAAAAAAAAGGGATGGTGTAGCGTCTTACTTGAACCGAGTTTAAAGACAGGACTGAGTTATGCTAAAACTAAACGATACATGGAATTGGTACTACGATGACGAGAACGCCTCTCTGATGCTAGAGATCAGTGACGATATAGTGTTTTGTTCGAACTTAGCCCGCAAAGTGTTGGTAGAAGCCGCATTTAAACCGCAAAAATTCTCGGTGGAAGATGCCGATATCTATCATCTCTTCCAAGATTCCGTAAAAGGCCTACCTCTTTCTATTCCACGCCAAGCAGAACTTGTCCTTAAAGCAGTCGCAGTAAAGCGCTTCCATAAGCCTGTACAGCCAAAAAGTTGGTTTTTTGATACTCAATCTCAAGGGTATCACCCTATGGAGGGGGAGGTAGTTGAGCTGCAAAACCAATACAATACTGGATACTTCATGGTGGTAGAGACATCCGATACCGCTAGCATAGTGGTTTCTGTAAATAGTGATGATTTCTATCTGACGGGCAGTAAGTCTCTGAGCTTTTGTCAGCCTATCAAAGTGATGCATGATCGCATGCGCTCTGCCAACGCACTATTCTGCCAAAGTCATATTCAGATGGTTTCGTAACCACTCTTCTTAAACAAGACAGAACACATAAAAAGGCCGCCTTAGACTTCCTCTAAAGCGGCTTTTTTTTGTGCCCAAATCACGGGGATGTACTGGCCTTGAATACATTAATCGCCCCTTTTGTCATCCACAACCGCAGCTAAATGTGAGGGGAGCGTATTTAAGTACACAATTTCTACATTTATTTTTGATGCTTTATGCTTCGCAATGGGGCGTTTTTTCACCTATAGACCGCATTTATTTCCTTGTTTTGTACAAAATGTAAGTAACTTTCAGTGGAAATACAGTGCTGGTATAGACCAAAATCGACGTGAATAAGTATTCACTACGCCGTAAGGCGTGATATTTTGGTCACCATGGATAACAAGACAACAATGGCTAATATCAAGATTGGTGAAAGTTAACCAAAATGAATTACTGCTGTAGAAATGAACATTTAGGACGATTAAGTGGAGAAATTTCGGAATTTATAACGAGAAGTGTTTATAATTAACGCCATTTTATTAGCAACTTAGTGATTAGCATGCATCAATACCTTGCCGTAACGGCCAATGGCTTAGAAAATCTATTGGTAGAAGAACTTAAAAACTTGGGGATAGTAGACCCAAAACCCGTGCAGGCAGGGGTGCGTTTTAAAGCCGACCTTAAACAAATTTATCGTGCGTGTTTATCCACTCGAACCGCTTCTCGTTTTGTGCGAGTGTTGGCTGAGTTTAACTGTCAAGACGATATGGATTTGTACCTTTCGTGTATGTCTATACGTTGGCCCAATCACTTTGATGCGCACAAATCGATTGTTGTAGATTTCAACGGAACGAACAAAGAGATCCGTAATAGCCAGTACGGGGCGATGAAGGTAAAAGATGCCATTGTGGATACCTTTACCAAAGCAAACTTGCCTAGACCTCAGATCAGTAAAGATCGTCCAGATCTTCGCGTGCATGTTCGTTTGCATCGTGAAGATGCCATTTTAGGTATTGATATGGTGGGTCAGGGCTTAAACCAACGTGGCTACCGTACCGAGACGGGTCGCGCACCTTTGCGTGAAACCCTAGCAGCCTCTATTGTTATGCGCAGTGGATGGAATAAAAGCAGTGCGCTTATCGACCCTATGTGTGGCTCAGGTACTTTGCTCATTGAAGCGGTTATGTTAGCGGCTAATGTGGCTCCCGGTCATGCGCGTACCAATTGGAGTCTTGAGAACCTTAAAGACTTTGATTATGAACTTTGGGCAGAAGTAAAATCTGAAGCTAAAGTGGTGGGCCGTCGTGGCATTAATAAGTTTGACGTACCGGTGATTGGCTACGATAACGATGCGCGTGTTTTAGAAACCGCGAAGAAAAATGCTATCCGTGCTGGTATTGAAGGATTGATCGATTTTCGACTTGGCGACGCAACACAAATTACCGCGCCTGCTGACACTACAGAGGGGACAGTAATTTGTAACCCGCCATACGGTGAACGTTTAAGTACCGAACCGGGCCTTATTGCCCTTTATTCGGCGTTTGGTGCGCAACTTAAAGCTGAGTTTGCCGGTTGGAATGCGTCTATTTTCTCCAGCTCCGATGAGCTACTCAGTTGCCTAAGAATGCGCGCTGACAAACAGTACAAAGCCAATAACGGCGCACTCAATTGTTTGCAAAAGAACTACGCAATTTCTAGTAAGGCGAGAGCCAATACCGCTAGTGCATCACACGAGGCAGTAGTGGCCCCTGATTTTGCTAACCGTTTGAAAAAGAACATTGGCAAAATTGGCAAGTGGGCTAAAAAAGAACAGCTCGATTGTTACCGTATTTATGATGCGGATCTGCCGGATTACAATGTGGCCATTGATGTTTATCCGGGTCATTTAGTGATTCAAGAATATGCAGCACCTAAAACCATTGACCCTGAAGTGGCTAAGCGTCGCTTAACCGATATTATCCGTGCCAGCATTCAAGTGACTGGAGTCGAAGCCAACAACGTGGTGCTTAAAGTACGTCAAAAGCAAAAAGGCACTAGTCAGTATCAAAAATTGGCGCAAAAATCCCATCAGATGCAAGTGTCTGAGTATGGCGTTCACTTAAAAGTGAACCTCTTTGATTATCTTGATACGGGTTTGTTCTTAGATCATAAACTCACTCGTCGTAAGATTGGTCAAATGGCGGCAGGGTGTGACTTCTTAAATCTATTTGCATACACGGGCAGTGCTACTGTACACGCTGCGGTAGGGGGAGCTAAATCCACCACAACCATTGATATGTCCAATACCTACCTTGATTGGGCCAAAGAAAACTTGGCCATTAACGGGATTAAAGGCAAGCAGCATGAGTTCATTCAAGCGGACTGTTTACAATGGTTAGAAAAAGCCACTGGGCAGTACGATCTTATCTTTATTGATCCTCCTACGTTTTCTAACTCAAAACGCATGAAGCAAACTTTTGATATTCAACGTGACCACATTCAGCTTATGACGCACCTTAAACGCTTGTTGCGTGCCAAAGGGACGATAGTATTCTCTAATAACAAGCGTCAATTTAAAATGGATATGCAAGGGTTAAAAGAGCTCGGTCTGCAAGCACAAAATATTTCCGATAAAACCTTACCTTTAGATTTTGCCCGCAATAAACACATTCATAACTGCTGGTTAGTGTCTTTAGCAAGTGAGGATTAGTGACAGTCATCCTTTATAGTACTGAAGGGTGTCATCTATGTGAGTTGGCGCAAGCACAACTCACCACCTGTGGCATCCATGCCAAGGTGATTGATATTGCTTTTGATGATGAATTGTTTGCACGTTACGGGGTCACTATCCCCGTGGTCTCTGTTAATGATTCACAGCTCAATTGGCCCTTTAACTTACAACAATTACAACATTGGTTAGACAATAATGGCATTACTTACCATTCATAATGGTCAACTCGCGTTTGGCGATATTCCTTTATTAGATAAAGCTGATTTTCAGCTACAAGAGCATGAACGTGTCTGTTTAGTCGGACGCAATGGGGCGGGTAAATCCACTTTGATGAAAGTCATCGCCGGTGATGTGCAAATGGACGATGGTCATATGCAAATTACCCAAGATGTCGTGGTTTCTCGTCTAGAGCAAGATCCACCTCGTAATCAAGCGGGTACTGTTTATGAGTATGTGTCTCAAGGGCTGGCAGAGATAGGCAAGCAACTTAAGATCTATCAAGATCTGCTGGATCTTGTGGCTGAAGACCCAAGTGAAAAGAACATTAATCGCTTATCTAAGGTTCAAGAACAGTTGGACCATAGTGGTGCGTGGCGCTTTGAAAGCCGCATAACTAATGTATTAGAAGCGCTAGCTTTAGATGGCCACACTTTACTCACGGACTTATCCGGCGGTTGGCAACGTAAAGCCGCTCTTGCTCGTGCCTTAGTGTGCGATCCTGACGTATTACTTTTAGATGAGCCTACCAACCATTTGGATGTGACGACCATTGAATGGTTAGAGACTTTTTTAAAAGATTTTCGTGGTGCCATTATCTTTATTTCCCATGACCGTAGCTTTATTCAATCTATGGCCACACGCATTGTCGACTTAGATCGTGGTAAATTGTCATCGTTTCCTGGTAACTACCAACAGTATTTGATTGATAAAGAAGAAGCGATTCGTGTAGAAGAAGCACAAAATGCGGAGTTTGATAAAAAGCTCGCTCAAGAAGAAACTTGGATAAGACAAGGCATTAAGGCACGCCGTACTCGTAACGAAGGGCGTGTGCGTGCATTAAAGCAATTACGTAACGAACGTAAAGACAGAATAGCCGTGCAGGGCAAAGCCAAAATTGAAATTGATGACGGTGCTCGCAGTGGTAAGATCGTATTTGAAGCGCAAAATGTGAGTTACAGTATTGATGGCAAAACCATTGTTGATGACTTTAGCTTCACGGTTATGCGTGGCGACAAAATTGCCTTAATTGGTCCTAATGGTTGTGGTAAAAGTACCTTGCTGAAGTTGATGCTTGGTGAATTACAACCAGATAGTGGTCGTCTGCACTGTGGTACCAAACTCGATATTGCTTATTTTGATCAATACCGTGAAGCCCTTGATCCTGAAAAAACCGTGATTGATAACTTAGCCGATGGCAAACAAGAAGTGACAGTGGGTGGCCGTGAGCGTCATGCATTAAGTTATTTGCAAGATTTCTTGTTCTCTCCTCGTCGTGCTCGTTCACCGGTTAAGGCGCTTTCTGGTGGTGAGAAAAACCGCTTATTATTGGCGCGAATTTTCCTTAAATCGAACAATTTATTGGTACTCGATGAACCGACCAATGATTTAGATATCGAAACATTGGAACTTTTAGAAGATTTGCTTGCCAACTATCAGGGGACATTACTTTTAGTCAGTCACGACCGTGAATTTGTGGACAACACTGTCATGGCCAGTTGGATTTTTGAAGGTAATGGGCGCATTGAAGAGTTTGTTGGTGGTTATCATGATGCACAGCAGCAGCGGAAACAGGTTCTTGCTTCTCGCAAAGAATTTGTCGCAAGCAGCAGTGAGGTAGTGGTTAATCCTAAACCAGCCAGCAAACCAAGTCGCAATACCAGCAAAAAGTTGTCGTATAAGTTGCAACGTGAGTTAGAATCATTACCGCAACTTTTAGAAGATCTCGAACAACAAATTGATAACCTACAGGAAAGAGTTAATGACGTGGCATTTTTTGCCCTTCCTGTAGAAGAAACACAGCCTGTACTTGAACAATTAGCGTCTAAGGAACAGGAATTAGAAATCGCATTTGAGCGTTGGGAAGAGCTCGAAGCAATGCAGCAGGAATAAGATATTTTGAATCGCAGTTGTATCTTTAAATTATCAGCCGTGGCCGGTTTAATCTTGGCCTCGTTTGGCGCCAGTGCCAATACTAGTCTTTATAAAATTGTTCCAATTAACACCAGTTTGGGTAATGAGTCATACGGCAGTGCCATTGATAGTAAGGGGAATATCGCCGGTGACACCCGAGATGGTACCGATGGCATCCCGTTTCGTGATGAAGCCCCTTTTGGCATGGACAATACGTTCACTTATTTAGATTGGTATGATCTTGAAAGCTATTGTTATCGTCAACTCGGTTACAACAGTTGTGAAAACTGGTCTGAACGCCAATGGCATGGTATTAACGGAGCGGGTGGCTTAGAGCGAGAGCGTGAAGCCTTTTATCAAGGCTATACAGCCAATGCTCATGGTTTCGATAATTCCGGTCAGAAGTTGATGCAAAACCCAACGTCGGATTATAAGCCAGGTGGCTCTAGTAGCTTAGTGGCAGATTCTAATAACGTAGTGGTCAATGCATTTAGTGTCGATGATGACATCATTGGCTTAACCAGCAGTGGTTATTATGAATTAGGAAATAGTCAATATGGCCTCGCTTATCGTGAGCGTGGGTTTGTGGGCGATGTTATTTTGCCTCCACCCACCACCTTTAATGGCAAAGCGGTAAGTGACATTGTCACAAAAATGGGTCGCACTATGGCATTTGATTCTTTCAAATACCCAGCAGACGATACCGGTGAAACCTTTATCGTTGGTAGTGCCTCTGTTACGCCATTTGATTACAGAGACAGCTCAAAGGATTATGACGGTCGTGATGTTGGCCGCTGTTTCAGTAATGATGTGGCTATAGATGATCCGGGTGCATCGCCTAATTGCCAAAACTTTGCTTTTTCGACCAAAGGGTTTGTGTGGAATAAGTCGGGTACCAGTGGTGTGTCAGTGGCGGTTTGGAATACGGATGGCCATGGCAATGATACAGAGTCTAACCGCTCTGAAAAGTCGTATATGTCCAGTATTCGTGGCGCTATTGTTCCTAATCATGAGTTAATTGCTAGTGAAGGTTCAACGGATTCTGCTCCTATTTACCCTGATGCCAGAGATTACGAAGGCCAACCAATATTAGTTGGTTATAATACCCGCCGTGACAGCAATAACTTGCTAATGCAAGCGGCTGTATTTAGACCGATTGACAAAGATAGCCTAGATTTAACCCAAGATAACCAGTGGCAATCCACCTATATCTCTGGCGCAGAAGTGGAACATGGTGATCATTATATTTACTCCAACTCTCGAGCCACAGACATTAACAACAACTTGTTAGTCATTGGCGAGTCAAAACGTAGTGGTTATTACCCTGAAAATGGTGCAGCAGCCAGCCGTATTTTTGTTGCTGATGCTAATGCTGACACGCCGAAGGCCACCTATTTGTCTGAAACGAGTGAGTCTATCTTCTTTGTTGGTTCAGGTGGTATTGCCGCTTCTGTGAATAACTACAATGAAATTGTGGGTACCATAGATGCTGAAACGGCGCGAGAATATAATGGTAAGCAACGTAGACATAGAGGCTTTATTAACCCTTATGACTTTACGGGCACTCATGCTCATCGTCGCGCCTTATTTGAAAACAAAGCTTGGTGGTTAGATGATTTAACCAATGACGAAAACGTGTCAGGCACTAATAACCATTACCGTATCATTGCCGCATCAGACATTAATGATAAAGGTGAAATCGCGGCGACTGCATTATATTGTGCCAGTGGTTATGATAACACCGGACATAATGCCTACTGTGGTGGCGGTACTGACATTGAGAAAGTGGTGGCCGTTAAACTGGAGCCAACGGTTGATCTTGATGATCCTGACGCAACTGTGACCATCATACCTCGCAGTGTTGAACAAGAAGCGATCAGTCGTCAAGCGGGCAGTTTGGGACCATGGTCTTTGCTTTTATTAGCTTTAGCGGGTGTTCGCAGAAAATACAAACGCTAGTTATCTTTGCTCAATAGCCATTACGTTAAATTAGGACAAACTCACAATTTATGAGCTTGTCCTTTTTTTATACTTGAGAAAATCGTGTTTTTGGACGAATCTTATACAGGGCGTTGAATATCATGCACTGCAAATGAATCGATGAAGCGTAGCAAAGACATTGATAGGGAGGCATTGATTAACTATGGCCACTCAATGGGAATTGCTAGGACTTAATTGTATTCATAAGGATTGTTAAGATCATCTGTTGCCAAGTGTTATCAACAACATTTATGTTGAAAGTAGCGAGTTATAGCCCTAAGTTGCTTAAATAAAAGGTTAGAGGATTAACTATGAAGAGACAAAAACGCGACCGTCTTGAGAGAGCACAGTCCCAAGGTTATAAAGCGGGTCTAAATGGTCGTTCTAGCGATACTTGCCCATACCAACAAACCGATGCTAAATCTCAGTGGCTAGGAGGTTGGCGAGACGCAAAAGGTGATGTAGAGTCCGGTCTTTATAAATAACCTTCCTTCTATTATGGCTCCATTTTGGGGCCTTATTTTAAATTACCTAACGCACTATAACTAATATGTTATTAAGGAAGAATCAGCGCAATTAAGTATCACTGCATAAAAACCATTCTTTAGGGTAGGGAGGACAAAGCAATGACCTAGGCCATTGCTTATATTATTAAGCACAGGTTTAATGAGTGGCTTTGTCTTTTCATTAACTATTACTGTGCTTATTTACTGACGGGGATAGGTTTTAGAACTTAGATGTATCTTGGAACAAGCCCACTTTAAGATCTTTTGCTACGTAAATTTCTTTACCGTCAACGAGAACGCGACCATCTGCCATGCCCATCACCAATTTACGGTTAACGACACGTTTCATTTGGATTTCATAAGTCACTTTTTTCGCTGTAGGTAAGATTTGGCCAGTAAACTTCACTTCGCCAACACCTAGCGCACGACCTTTACCTTCGCCACCAATCCAGCCAAGGAAGAAACCAACCAGTTGCCACATTGCATCAAGACCTAGGCAGCCAGGCATCACTGGGTCACCAGGGAAGTGGCAGTCAAAGAACCATAGATCAGGAGTAATATCTAGCTCTGCAGTAATAAGACCTTTGCCAAACTCACCTTCAGTCTGTGACATTTTAGTCACACGGTCCATCATCAACATATTAGGAGCGGGCAGTTGAGGACCTTGAGGGCCAAATAGCTCGCCACGGCTTGATGCTAATAGGTCTTCACGATCATATGAGTTTGCGATATCGCAAGGTTTTTGTTGCATTGTTTTGAGTCTCCAGATATTTTGAACATGCATCTTATGTGATGCACTATGGTGCTTACAACTCCGATCAGTCCTTAAACAGCATTCTTTTTAGGCGTTTAATTAAATTTTCGCCCAGTTCTTGTTGATTAAGCCTATCGATACGTTCGGCTATTTTATTTAAGATGGTATCGTCACTGTCACCACAGAACTGCTGTCCGGTGATAATACGTAAAGCTTGATCCACATCTTCGACACTCCAGATATGGAACTGTCCTTGTTTGATGGCATCTATCACATCATTATGTAAAGAAAGATGTCGAAGGTTAGAGGCGGGCATGACAACCCCTTGCTCTCCCGTTAATCCTTGATGCGCGCACACATAGAAAAAACCTTCAATCTTTTCGTTTAATCCACCAACGGCTTGCACTCGACCAAACTGATCTACAGCGCCCGTTACCGCAATGCTTTGTTTAATTTCATAGCCCGATAAGGCACTAACAAAGGCACATAACTCCGCTAACGATGCGCTATCGCCATCCACTTCACTGTAGGATTGTTCAAATACAATAGAAGCTGAGTATGGCAATGGTTCATCAAGATCGAGGGCGCTACTGAGAAATGCTTGCATGATCATCATGCCTTTTGCATGTAAATTGCCACCCAGTTCGGCTTTGCGCTCTACATCAGACACATCACCATCACCAAAATGGATTACACACGATATTCTAGCAGGCTCACCGTAACACACTGGATGGCCTGGAACATCTATCACGGTTAATCCGTTCACTTGGCCCACTTGCTTGCCTTCGGTCTGAATCAATACCTGACCATCCAGAATGTCATCCAATGCTCGGTTTGGCAAATAAGACTCACGATAATAACGGGCTTCCAGCGCACCATCGATATGTTTGGCTTCAATCGGCTGTGACTGTGACTCTAAGGCAGCTTCAGTTAATAACGAGCAAATCCAAGAGGAGGATAAGGGCACAAAGTGTTGTTCTTCACATACACGAGCCCCTGCGGTTAAAAAGCTATAGATAGCATCAGAGGTTAAATCAGGTAGTTGCGCTTGGCGTACCAGACTTGCCACATAGCCTAGATAAAGAGGTGCCGTAACTGAGTCTAAGCGCACGTCCATCTCTACTTCGGTAAACATGGTATAAGAAGATGAAAATGCAGGATCTAAATAATCTAAATCGGCTAATTGATTGCGATCGCCCACCACAATAACTTTGACGCTACTGGTAAAGTTTTGCACTGGAGAAAAAGCATTATCTCCAGTGGCAACTCTGGAAACCGCTTCCCCTGACAGTAAAGCACGAATAGCCAGCAGGGTAGTTGGCTTAGCTAACAATGCATTAGCAGAAATAATTAAGTAACCGTTATTGAGCTTTTCAAGCAAACCAGTATACGTTTGGCAATCGCCGGAGTTTGTTACCGCGTAACTTCCAAGCAGCTCTTTATCTGCTATGGATTCGGTGTGCTCAACTTGGAAATCAGTCAAAGAACTCAGTAGCGATGCAATCTCTTTACGTGCAGTAACGGTATCGGAACTATTAATTGCCAATAACGGAGCGCTTGCACCTAATGCAAGATAACGTTTTAAGGTCGCCTCAAGTCTTGGTTGCAAAGAATTAAATGAAAATTCAGGGTATTGAGATAAAGCTCGGCTAGAGTCTATAACGTGTGAATGTTGTGGAGTAGCGAGTCGCCAGTCAATGGATTTCATAAATAATTACTAAAATATACACTGTGGCTTAGTATACCTAAGGTAATGACAGATAACCCGAAAAATAGTCATTTAACCTATGTAATTGCCAAAGGTTATCTGTGACGTGCTTTGATTTTGTGCACAAAGCCAAATAACACCATGCATAACATTGTCAAAGGCCATCTCAAGGGTTACGCTGTCACTGTGTTGCCTTTTAATTTAACGGATTAAGATTTCAAACCATGAAATATCAACAGTTAGAGAACCTAGAGTGTGGCTGGAAATGGAACTACCTGATAAAAAAATGGAAGGAAGGAGAAACCATTACCCGTCATTTAGACAGTAGTGTGGATGCCACCGCAGTTGAACTTCTTAGAGCTATTGAGCATGAACCTGTGCAAGTACTGGAATGGATTGATAATCACATGTCTTTTGAGCTTGATAACAAGTTAAAACAAGCGATTCGGGCAAAACGTAAACGTCATTTTAATGCTGAGCAAGTTCATACTAGGAAAAAATCCATCGATTTAGACTACCGAGTATGGGAAAAACTGTCGTTACGTGCCAACGAATTGGGTTGTACATTATCCGATGCTATTGAGTATCTATTAAGTGAAGCGCAGCGCAGTGAAAAAGCCAGTCTAAAGGTAAACTTACTAAAAGAAGATCTCAACAAACTCTTATCCGACTAACTCTCAATCGTCATCGAGGTGCCCATGCTATACGTCATATTATTAGCCGCCATTCTTATCTTTGCCATCGTGCTATACGATAAGCCGTTTATGAAAATTCAATTCAAACAAGGTGACGTGAGTGCTTATTCGGGGCACGTAGACAAAGATTTTCTGCATCAATGTAAAAGCATCGTTAAAGGAAATCCATTTGATGGCACAGTAAAAGTGTACCGTTCAAGAAAACAATACAGAATGAAATTCTCCAAGGGTATTCCCAATAAAACACGTCACATTTTACGTAGCGCGCTAACTGGTGGCAAACCACACGCTAAGAAGCGTTAACGCTAGAGGTGACGTTTCTTTTAAAATATTTCTTTTAAACTATTGCGCCTAAATACACGAACCGTTTGTAGGCGCAATAGTTTATACGCAGCAATTTTATTACAGACCACAACAGCAAGCTCAAACACAGCAGACGACAAACTCCAAATTAAGCAGAGCAAGACTCAAAGATAAGTAACGCAGTACTAAACATGCTCATTTTACTTAAATAGCCCCTTACTATTTAAGTACGTATTATGTATATTATGTTAAATAGGGTTTATTTGATCTTAAACTGCTTCTTTATTTATCCCCTCTATTGTTTAAGTCTTGCTACCCACATCTGTTGTAGATTATCTGATTATCACAACACGCACAAAACAAAGACATTGTCATATAGACACAATCAACATAACAATACCGCATTAATTTATCGCTCTGCAATTACAGGTCATGTTGCTGGTTGACTGTAACGGGTAAACACGGATGTTTATCTATCTGAGTTTTTCATAATAACGCCCCTGTCTTCGTCATTGTCTAACCAGGCGCACCTTAACTGGATTGTATTTCTATGGTGATGACTTCACTGTGTGCTTAATTGAAAGATGATAACTTGCCGCTAGATTATCAATTTGCCCATCTCAACTTGCATGGATAAGCTTAGGTTCACTCATTATCCGGGTTGATTGGCTCTTTAATGGTTGTACTGCACTACATTTCAATCTGTGGCGGTTGCTGCAGATTATTGAACAACTGTCATTATTGCCTTTATTGCAATTTATCAGACAGGTAACTCCCACCGTTCACCATTTCTACGGATCTATTGAATGCTTTTAACTTATTGGGCTTACTTTGAATATTGAACTCTATTGAGCGTTGATATTGTTACTACAACATAGTTATAGTGCACTAGATTAAAGAAAAAAAGTTAAGGAATAATAGCTAGCAATCTATTATTCCTTATTCTCGTTTAGTACACAGGCTTCACTTCTTTTACTTCAAAGTTAGCAAAATCCACCTCATCTTCACCGGCATTTAATTGCTGCTTGGCTTTCAATGAACGGTAAATACCCCATTTAGGACGGACAAAATTGCCATGGTCGGCATCTGTGCCAGAGCGCCATAATTCGATATTGCTCTCATGCACCTCAATTAATGGGGTCTTCTCACCAACAGGAGTCACAGTCATTGTGAGACTGCCATGCTCGGCATAATTGGCTCTGACAAACACCTCAAACCAACGACCGGTTATATCTTTTTGCCAATCAATGTTATGTTGGGTCGAGTGATACAAGGTGTGATTAATCGTGCCACTGTGATCCGCATTATAACCAACGTGTCTCACTTCTAAGCCACTTCGACCATGCCTAACATTCGCCGTCAGGGTTAATATGGGTGAGTTAACTAGCGCATCACTCCCCGACTTCTTCACCGCTTTCAGTTGGAAAAGGTGTGTAAAATGCTTAGTGACTTTAAGATCATTACCAATTCTAAATTTCCAGCGATACTCAAAGGTTTTACCTAGATAACCTTTAAGTGACGAGTCGGAACGACCATAAACCTTTATTTCATTTCGCTGACGATCACTCTTAGCCAGTACATCTCTGTCATGGTCAAAGTCTCTATGGATCACAAATTTAAAGTAGTTGCCAATGTCAGGATCGGTCAATTCCGTAATATGACGCGCCCCTTGATGGTTTGCTTTGCCATATAAGTCAGGTGCTTCTATTGAACGAGGCCCAAATGCATCCCGTATTAACGAATAGGTATCAACACCTGCTGCACCATCAGAATCCAATTGAGCTTTACTGACTAACGTATAGCCTTTAATTTGCTCATAACTTTTTGTATTCACTGGATCTTGATGATGAGTCACACAGCCATTTAATACAAAAATAAGACTTAGAGGAAACACACATCTCAACATTTTAGTTCCTAAACTTGCACAATAATGCCAAACCATAACACCATTGATGAATGATTTTATTGCGTCACAACACAAAATATTCGCAATCATCACTGTTTTGTTACTCAACAAATAAGCTTAACTGCTTTATACTCCTGCCTCCTTCATTTTTTGGATAACCCGTGGCCATTTCACGAAAACACCTGCTTGCTCTAACCGCCATTTTATTGCTCTCTGCAAATTTACGAGGCCCATTTACCAGTCTCGCTCCTGTTTTAGACCAAATAATGACTCAGCTGCACCTAAGCTCAACCATGCTAGGTGTGCTATCGTCTCTGCCCTTGCTTTCCTTTGCCTTAATTTCTCCTGTTGCCTTAACGGTATTAAATAAATGGGGCTTAAAGGGCAGCATCTGTAGCGCACTGTTTGCAATTTTACTTGGGATTTGCCTTCGTTCAGCCGGCTCTGCAAGCTATTTGTATATAGGTACAATCTTGATTGGAGCTGGTATTGCGGTGGGCAACGTGTTGTTGCCCGTTGCGGTTAAGGCCAGTTTTCCAACGCGCATTACCGTTGTTACCTCTTTGTATGTCTTTACAATGGGCATAGGTTCAACCATAGCTTCCACTGTAATGGTGCCGTTATCTCATCAAACCTTTCTATCGCTCTCTGGGTGGCAGTTGGCCTTACTATTCAACTTAGTCTTTGCGCTTGCCGCATTAGTTATTTGGTTCGCCACTGACAACACTAATGACCAACACAATCGCCAACAATTAATCAGTATAAAAAGTTTATTAAAAAGTACAGTGGCATGGCAGGTAACACTTGCGTTAGGTTTTAACTCATTTACTTTTTATTCCTTTGCAGCTTGGCTACCCAAGCTATTGCTCGATCATGGCATGAATGAAATACAAGCGGGCTATGTGTATGGGTTACTGCAATTATCAACAATGCTTCCTGGTATCGTGCTTATCCCAATACTCTCTAGAGTAAAAAACACTCAGAGGGTCTTTATTACCACATCCCTGGGTGTGGTATTGGCGGTGCTAGGCTTAATAATCGCCCCACAATTTGCTGCTTTTTGGACGGTATTGTTTGGCTTTTGCAACTGCTCTACCTTTGTTGTTGCTATCTCGTTGGTGGGGTTACGTACACACTCAGCCTCACAAGCTGCCGCACTTTCTGCCATGTCACAAAGCATAGGTTACGCCATTGCCACTTTAGGCCCACCTCTTCTTGGTTATCTTTACCAATTGAGTCACTCGTGGTTTCTGCCATTACTTTGCGTAATGTTCATAGCGGTTTTATGTGCGCTGTTCGGTGCATTAGCCGCCCGAGAACGCTAGTGAGCCGTTATTTCCATTAACCGTAGTAATTAACTGGTCATTCTAGCTTGTTAAAGCATAAGGATGCCTTATCAACAGAATAACTCTATTTTGTCTGTGCGACCTGAAGTCGTATGAAGCGTTGTTCACCGCTTTATGAGTGAACCGTCTGTATCACCAGATGAACCTACGAGCCTGAATAAAGCAGCGGCTCGGACAATGTAACGAAACTTGGCCGTCTGGCCGAGTGGGAAAAGAATCGTAAGAGGACGTTCCTCCTGAAAACCACAATTCGGGTAAGTGCTAGGTAGTCAGTATGATGAACGTATGTGAATCCATTCAAGGTGCGTTATGTGATGAAGCAGCGGAAGTGGTTAATACGCTGTGGCCAAAAGGCAATGAGAGTTGGAAAGAGGTTGGACAGTACTCTTTCGTGGTCGCTGTACTCTCCGCACTATAGTGGGCATCTAAACTGACATTTTACGTAACATACGGAACAGGGTAAGCCTGAATCACTCCCTTTGGGAAAGCCTTTGTGGCCGATAGTGATGCAGGTATAGGAGGTCGGAAAAAGCGAAAGCTACATTGTAATGATGTAGATACAGACCTGTGTCTGATCACAAAAGTGAGCCCACTTCCGACTGGTCTCCCATTGCGAGATAATTTGAAGAACTTTATTCAAGGAGAAAAGCAAATGATGATCTCGAAAGAGATTAGTGCATCTTCTGACGGCGCTCAATGGCAGTCCATCGATTGGAAATCCGTTGAAGCACACGTATTGAAGCTTCAAATGCGTATCGCAAAAGCAACGAGAGAAAAGAAATACGGTAAGGTGAAGTCCTTACAGTGGCTCTTGACTCATTCTCGCTCAGCCAAACTTGTTGCGGTTAAGCGAGTCTCTCAGAATAAAGGCAGTAAAACGCCTGGAATAGACGGTGTCACCTGGAACACAGATGCACGCCGTATGAAAGCAGTCAATCAACTGAGTCGCAAGGCTTACTCTGCAAAACCACTCAAACGTATCTACATTCCCAAAAAGAACGGCAAGCTCAGGCCATTGGGTATTCCATGCATGATTGATAGAGCGCAACAAGCCCTCCACCTTCTAGCACTAGAGCCTGTGTCCGAAACGTTTGCCGACCTCAATAGCTATGGTTTTAGGCCAAATCGCAGCACGGCTGACGCCGTCAGTCAGTGCTTCAAATGTTTGGCTCTAAAGCAATCAGCGAAATGGGTCCTTGAGGGAGATATTAAAGCTTGCTTCGACAAAATCGGGCATCAATGGCTTATGAACAATATCACGGTAGATAAACGTATGTTAGAGCAATGGTTAAAATCTGGCTATGTGGATAAGGGACTGTTCTACGATACCGATGAAGGTACACCTCAAGGTGGAATAATTTCTCCAACCTTGATGCTAATGACTCTCGCGGGGATAGAACAACAAATAAAATCTACAGCCCTGAAACAGGGGGCTAGAGCCAACTTTATCGGTTACGCGGATGATTTCGTGGTCACTTGCTCTTCAAAGGAAGTGCTAGTGAACGACATCAAACCGTTGATTGCTGACTTTTTGGCAGAAAGAGGGTTAACCCTCTCCGAAGAGAAAACGAAGATCACTCATATTGATGATGGCTTTGACTTTCTGGGCTTCAATCACAGGAAGTACAAAGGGAAATTACTCATTAAACCGAGCAAATCCAACACGCTGTTATTCTTGAGAAATCTACGTGAACTTATTAAAAAGCACGCAACCATCCCTGTTAACGATCTTATCAAGTTGATAAATCCGAAACTTAGAGGATGGGCGAACTACTATCGCCATTGTGTTGCTAAACAAGTATTCGGGTATGTCGGCCACAAACTATTCCAAGCGCTATGGCACTGGGCAGTTAGGCGTCATCCAACCAAGTCCAAAGACTGGGTTGTTCATAAGTATTTTCTTAATCGTAAAGGCCAGTGGCAATTTCACGGTTGGCAGAAAATTATGAACATGGACTGTCACTTAAATTTGTTCCAAATAGCTAAAGTGCCTATAGAGCGACACGTAAAAATCAGGAATGCAGCGACCCCTTTTGACCCTCAGTACCAAGAATACTTGGCTAAGAGAAAACCCAAAAGGCTAGCTCGTAACTCTTGGAAAGAGCCTGTCCCGACTGCGTTATAAGTTGCTGGGTATCAATGATGCCTTAGTGGAGGCTTGAGCCGTATGCAGTGAAAGTTGCACGTACGGTTCTTAGGGAGACGGCACTTGGTAACAAGTGTCGTCCACCCGACACATACCATCTTTTAGTAGTTAAATATGACGTATTACTTCATTAGCAACGCATGATAAAGAGAGAAGTTATGGTCGAGTTGAATCAAGAAAATGCTATGTATTTGATAATAAGCGACTTAACGGAGACTTTACTCGCTGGGAAAACCTCAAAGCGTTAGTGATGATCGAGAACTTTCGATATGAAAAAGGTAAATCAGTAGGCTTAATATCGATATTACATCAGTTCAAAGAAATTAAGTGCAGAGCAACCCGCTTCGGTTGTGCGTTTGCCCTGGTCTATGAATCGTTTGATAATTTATTTGATATGGCCGGAGGTTTCTCCGGCCTTTTTATTTTTAGGTTTTTTAATTATACAACCTAAAAATGGAAGCATAGATTTAGCATCATATTTATATATCTGCTTGACCGCACGATATATATGATGAGATTTAAGGTTGAACGACGAGAAGCGTATAGTAATAATATAAAGTTATCTCTGTTTTTATCAAAGTAATAAAAGTGTAAGGGGATATTCTCTATCTAATATAATGGATATATTATGAAATCAAAATTTTTGATGATACCTTTAGCTTTGGCTGTATTAACAGCATGTAATTCTAATGAAGGACATTCAACGACTTCTACAACGCAACTAACACCTGTAGTTAACACTGCTGAAATTAAAGCACCTGAAACCAAGGCATCAGAAGCTAAACCCCCTGCGACTCAACCAACGAAAGTTGAAACACCTAAAACTAAAGCTCCTGAAACTAATAATAAAGCAATTAAGACACCCATAGTTAATACTCCCTTAGTTAAGACCTCAGAAGTTAAGACACCTGTAGTTAACACTGCTGAAACTAAAGCACCTGAAACCAAGGCACCAGAAGCTAAAACCCCAGTGACTCAACCAACGAAAGTTGAAACACCTAAAACTAAAGCTCCTGAAACTAATAATAAAGCAATTAAGACACCCATAGTTAATACTCCCTTAGTTAAGACCTCAGAAGTTAAGACACCTGTAGTTAACACTGCTGAAACTAAAGCACCTGAAACCAAGGCACCAGAAGTTAAAACCCCAGTGACTCAACCAACGAAAGTTGAAACACCTAAAACTAAAGCTCCTGAAACTAATAATAAAGCAATTAAGACACCCATAGTTAATACTCCCTTAGTTAAGACCTCAGAAGTTAAGACACCTGTAGTTAACACTGCTGAAACTAAAGCACCTGAAACCAAGGCACCAGAAGTTAAAACCCCAGTGACTCAACCAACGAAAGTTGAAACACCTAAAACTAAAGCTCCTGAAACTAATAATAAAGCAATTAAGACACCCATAGTTAATACTCCCTTAGTTAAGACCTCAGAAGTTAAGACACCTGTAGTTAACACTGCTGAAACTAAAGCACCTGAAACCAAGGCACCAAAAGTTAAAACCCCTGCGACTCAACCAACGAAAGTTAAAACACATAAAACTAAAACTCCTGAAACCAAGACACCAAAAGTTAAAACCCCTGCGACTCAACTAACGAAAGTTAAAACACATAAAACTAAAACTCCTGAAACCAAGGCACCAGAAGTTAAAAACCCTGCGACTCAACTAACGAAAGTTGAAACACCTAAAACTAAAGCACCTGAAACCAAGGCACCAAAAGTTAAACCCCCAGCGACTCAACCAACGAAAGTTGAAACACCTAAAACAGAAGCACCTGAAACTAAGGCACCAGAAGTTAAAACCCCAGTGACTCAACCAACGAAAGTTGAAACACCTAAAACTAAAGCACCTGAAACCAAGGCACCAGAAGCTAAATCCCCAGTGACTCAACCAACGAAAGTTGAAACACCTAAAACTAAAGCACCTAAAACTAAACCTGTTAAAGTTGTAGCACCTAAAACTAAATCACCTGAAACCAAGGCACCAAAAGTTAAACCCCCTGCGACTCAACCAACGAAAGTTAAAACACATAAAACTAAAACTCCTGAAACCAAGGCACCAGAAGTTAAAAACCCTGCGACTCAACTAACGAAAGTTGAAACACCTAAAACTAAAGCACCTGAAACCAAGGCACCAAAAGTTAAACCCCCTGCGACTCAACCAACGAAAGTTGAAACACCTAAAACAGAAGCACCTGAAACTAAGGCACCAGAAGTTAAAACCCCAGTGACTCAACCAACGAAAGTTGAAACACCTAAAACTAAAGCACCTGAAACCAAGGCACCAGAAGCTAAATCCCCAGTGACTCAACCAACGAAAGTTGAAACACCTAAAACTAAAGCACCTAAAACTGAACCTGTTAAAGTTGCAGCACAGAAACCTGTAATTCATGGCACACTGAGTGATGATTTAGAGTCATCTACACTGAGTGAAAGTTGGGTGAAATACTCTGGTGGTTCTGATGCAATGGGTTTAACTACTGATAAAGCTAACGGTGGTACTCAGTCATTATTGATAAAAGACAGTAGTTCAATAGAAGAGACGCATGTTGCATTACTATTTAAAGACCAAAATGTTGAGAATGGTACCGTCACCTTTGATACGTTAATACCAAGTTCTAATGATGATGACACCTATTTTGTTTTAAGTGATACCACTAACTCTGGATTTTATACGCTTCACTTAAAGGATGAAGATCTCTATCTGGAAGGGAATTATAGTAGTAAGCTCGTTGGGCATGTTTCGCGTGATAAATGGCATACCATTTCAATGAAATGGGATCGTTATAGCGGAAACTATACTACGTCTGTCGATGGCGCAAATGAGACAACGGTTATGATTTTCACTATTGACCAGTTTGTTAACAGAATAAAACCATCACAATTGCTTATTACAACAGGTTCAGAAACGGGTACGGGTAATAACGTTTACATTGATAATGTCGCATTCAACCTTGATGGAAGTGCGCAACCTACACCAGTAACCGCACCTACTCAACCTACGAAAGTTAAAACACCTAAAACTAAAGCACCTAAAACTGAACCTGTTAAAGTTGCAGCACAGAAACCTGTAATTCATGGCACACTGGGTGATGATCTAGAATCATCCACAATTAGTGAAAGTTGGGTGAAGTACACTGGTAGCTCTGATGCAATGAGGCTTACTTCAGCTAAAGGCACTAATAGCACTCAGTCATTATTGATAAAAGACAGTAGTTCAATAGAAGAGACGCATGTTGCATTACTATTTAAAGACCAAAAGGTTGAGAATGGTACCGTCACCTTTGATACGTTAATAGCAAGTTCTAATGATGATGACACCTATTTTGTTTTAAGTGATACCACTAACTCTGGGTTTTATACGCTTCACTTAAAGGATGAAGCTCTCTATCTGGAAGGGAATCATGGTAGTAAGCTCGTTGGGCATGTTTCGTGTGATCAATGGCATACCATTTCAATGAAATGGGATCGTCATAGCGGAAACTATACTACATCTGTGGATGGCGCAAATGAGACAACGGTTATGATTTTCACTATTGACCAGTTTGTTAACAGAATAAAACCATCACAATTGCTTATTACAACAGGTTCAGAAACGGGTACGGGTAATAAGGTTTACATTGATAATGTCGCATTCAACCTTGATGGAAGTGCGCAACCTACACCAGTAACCGCACCTACTCAACCTACGAAAGTTAAAACACCTAAAACTAAAGCACCTAAAACTAAACCTGTTAAAGTTGTAGCACCTAAAACTAAAGCACCTAAAACTGAACCTGTTAAAGTTGCAGCACAGAAACCTGTAATTCATGGCACACTGGGTGATGATCTAGAATCATCCACAATTAGTGAAAGTTGGGTGAAGTACACTGGTGGCTTTGATGCAATGAATCTAACTCCAGCTAAAGGCACTAATAGCACTCAGTCATTATTGATAAAAGACAGTAGTTCAATAGAAGAGACGCATGTTGCATTACTATTTAAAGACCAAAATGTTGAGAATGGTACCGTCACCTTTGATACGTTAATACCAAGTTCTAATGATGATGACACCTATTTTGTTTTAAGTGATACCACTAACCCTGGGTTTTATACGCTTCACTTAAAGGATGAAGATCTCTATCTGGAAGGAAATCATGGTAGTAAGCTCGTTGGGCATGTTTCGTGTGATCAATGGCATACCATTTCAATGAAATGGGATCGTCATAGCGGAAACTATACTACATCTGTGGATGGCGCAAATGAGACAACGGTTATGATTTTCACTATTGACCAGTTTGTTAACAGAATAAAACCATCACAATTGCTTATTACAACAGGTTCAGAAACGGGTACGGGTAATAAGGTTTACATTGATAATGTCGCATTCAACCTTGATGGAAGTGCGCAACCTGCACCAGTAACCGCACCTACTCAACCTACGAAAGTTGAAACACCTAAAACTAAAGCACCTAAAACTAAACCTGTTAAAGTTGTAGCACCTAAAACTAAAGCACCTAAAACTGAACCTGTTAAAGTTGCAGCACAGAAACCTGTAATTCATGGCACACTGGGTGATGATCTAGAATCATCCACAATTAGTGAAAGTTGGGTGAAGTACACTGGTGGCTTTGATGCAATGAATCTAACTCCAGCTAAAGGCACTAATAGCACTCAGTCATTATTGATCAAAGACAGTAGTTCAACAGAAGAGACGCATGTTGCATTACTATTTAAAGACCAACAGGTTGAGAATGGTACAGTAACGTTTGATACGTTAATACCAAGTTCTAATGATGATGACACCTATTTTGTTTTAAGTGATACCACTAACCCTGGGGTTTATACGCTTCACTTAAAGGATGAAGATCTCTATCTTGAAGGAAATCATGGTAGTAAGCTCGTTGGGCATGTTTCGCGTGATGAATGGCATACCATTTCAATGAAATGGGATTATAAGACCGGAGTGTATACTACATCTGTCGATGGCGAAAATGCGACAACGGTTATGATTTTCACTATTGACCAGTTTGTTAGAAGAGTAGAACCATCGCAATTGCTTATTACAACAGGTTCAGAAGCGGGTACGGGTAATAAGGTTTATATTGACCATGTCGCATTCAACCTTGATGGAAGTGCGCAACCTACACCAGTAACCGCACCTACTCATCCTACGAAAGTTGAAACACCTAAAACTAAAGCACCTAAAACTAAACCTGTTAAAGTTGTAGCACCTAAAACTAAAGCACCATCACCTACTCAACCAGCGGTATCTCCATCAACACACGCATCCGCAAGTGGAGATGATTTTGAATCCTATGCCGTTGGTGATACGGTTGGTGGTGACTGGAAAGTTCCTGATGCCAGTAAAATTGGACTAACCGCTATTATTTCTAAAGACCAAGTGGCGAGTGGAAGTGAAAAATCATTACTATTAAAAGATAATAGTACAACGGATAAACCATATGTCGCGTTACCATTCAAATCTGATGCGACTAGTGGGGCTGTGTCGCTTGATGCTTTTTTCCCAGCAGCTAACGAAAACTTCACTTATATTAAAATAGGTAAGAGTTCTAATAATAAAGATAGATACATTGAAATTAAACAAGAAGCTGAAAAATTAGTTATTGCCCATACAAAAAGTGTAAATGATGAGGTTATTGAGGATCATCTGACTCTTGATACTTGGCATACGTTTAAAATTTCTTGGACGGAATCTAATAAATATACTATCAACTTAGATGGCAGCGACATTGTTAAAGATGCGGATCAAACTGCTACTGGATATGGTGATACAGTTCCAACAGAGTTGGGACTTTACACCGGTGATACTAAAGGTGATACAAACCTAGCATACTTTGATAATGTTAAATCTGATCTATTCTAACGGTTGATCGCTTAATCTATATGGTCGGAGTTTTCTCCGGCCTTTTTTTTGTTTAGTTTAAGTCTTATAAGTTATATCGTAAGCAATAGTATGGACACAACCTCACTCACTAACAATGCTACATTGTAAATGGTTAGCTATTACTTGGATGAGGCACAAATGTTGGTTGCTTGGCGCATGCACAGCGTAAGTTCATAATACATCGGCGATGACACTGGGAATGAACACATTGCCCTCGCCCTGTTTATTTACTTTTTATTAACAACCACACGTACACTATTCTCTTCATTATCCATAGTAAACTGTAAAGGTTTGTCACTATCTATAGGGATAAGTGTTGAGATTTGATAGCTTGCACCATAATAGTGGATTAAAGCCTTATTTCCTCCTATTTGATCTGTTATCACACTAAATTCAGTGTTACTTTCACTTAACCTTAAACGGTACAGAGTCTCACCTAATCGTATCTCACACGGTTGTTGCGTCCAACATTGTTGGTAATGAGTCGCATTTGTCGATGAGTGTTGAATTGTTCGCCAACTAAAAACAGCGATAAGCACCGATAAAGTCACAACAATCTGAATTAAACGCCCTTTGGTGATTTTTTCCGCAGCCATAAATTTCTTCCTTTGTAACAAACTTCAAACTTTTTACATTAAATAGTAAAACTCTATGGATTCAGTTCGTTAAGTCTCTGTCATTCAAATGTTAAATCCGTATAATTCTTACTGTTAATATCGCTATTAAAATGGTTTTTATGAATTTGAGCCACTTTAACTCATTTTCTATTGTTTTTGGTGATATTTGTCGTTGCGTCAACTTGTTGGCGTTGTGTTGGAAAAGTGTAGTTATTAATAATTGGAAGCATGCAAATGAGCCAAGAACAGCAGCTTGAACAAAACTACAACTACACCGTTGTACGTCAATTTACCTTAGTGACCATTCTCTGGGGTATTGTCGGCATGGGTGTGGGTGTTTTGATTGCCGCTCAGTTGGTTTGGCCACAGCTCAACTTTGATACGCCGTGGTTAACCTACTCTCGTCTACGACCGCTTCATACAAACGCGGTTATTTTTGCGTTTGGTACAAGCGCCCTATTCGCCACATCTTATTATGTGGTTCAACGTACCTGTCAAGCTCGTCTGTTTGGTGGCCCACTAGTGGCATTCACCTTCTGGGGTTGGCAGGCGATCATTTTATCCGCCGCCATTTCATTGCCTTTAGGTTTTACCTCAGGTAAAGAGTATGCGGAACTAGAGTGGCCAATCGATATCGCAATCACTATCGTTTGGGTGGCGTATGCCGTCGTCTTCTTTGGTACTCTCATCAAGCGGAAAACATCGCATATTTATGTGGCTAACTGGTTCTTTGGTGCCTTTATATTGACCGTTGCGGTACTGCATATTGTCAATAGCCTCGCCATTCCCGTCTCTGGCATGAAATCCTACTCGGTGTACTCCGGTGCTGTGGATGCCATGGTGCAGTGGTGGTACGGCCATAATGCTGTGGGTTTCCTTCTTACCGCAGGCTTCCTCGGTATGATGTACTATTTTGTCCCTAAACAAGCTGAACGCCCCGTTTATTCATACCGTCTTTCAATTGTTCACTTTTGGGCTCTAGTGTCACTGTACATATGGGCAGGCCCCCACCATCTTCATTACACCGCACTTCCTGACTGGACTCAGTCTCTGGGTATGGTGATGTCTTTGGTGCTGTTTGCTCCTTCATGGGGTGGCATGATCAACGGTATTATGACCCTATCTGGTGCTTGGCATAAGCTGCGTTATGATCCTATTTTACGCTTCTTGATTGTGTCCTTGTCTTTCTATGGAATGTCTACCTTTGAAGGCCCAATGATGGCAATCAAAACCGTCAACGCTCTTTCACACTACACCGACTGGACTATCGGCCACGTACACTCAGGCGCATTAGGCTGGGTAGCTATGGTCTCCATTGGTTCTGTTTATCACTTAGTGCCGAAGTTGTTTGGACAAGAGCGTATGTACTCTGTTGGTCTGATTAACGTGCACTTCTGGTTAGCTACTGTGGGTACCGTATTGTACATAGTCGCAATGTGGATCTCAGGGGTAATGCAAGGTCTTATGTGGCGTAGCGTGAACGCTGATGGCACATTAACTTACAGCTTTGTTGAGTCCGTGCAAGCCTCTTACCCCTACTACACGGTTCGCTTTATTGGCGGCGCCATATTCTTATCAGGAATGTTCTTAATGGCCTACAACACCTATAAGACCATCAAAGCCCCAAAGGACAGCCTTAAAGCTGTGCCTCAACCGGCACAATAGGAGATTTTGATATGGCTAACAATTCAAAAAATCGCCACGAGCTCGTTGAGAAAAACGTTGGTTTGATGGCTATATTGATTGTTTTTGCAATCAGCTTAGGGGCCTTGGTAGAAATCACCCCTTTGATTTTCCAAAAACAAACTACAGAGCCGGTAAAAAATCTACGGGTTTACTCGGCCTTGGAAATGGAAGGACGTGATATTTACATTCGTGAAGGCTGTAGTGTATGTCACAGCCAAATGATCCGTCCTTTTCGCTCTGAAACAGAACGTTATGGCCACTACTCCGTTGCCGGTGAAAGTGTCTGGGAGCACCCATTTTTATGGGGTTCTAAACGTACTGGCCCTGATTTAGCCCGTGTTGGCGGTCGTTATTCAGATGAGTGGCACCGTGTTCATTTAATCAACCCTAGGGAGCTGGTTCCTGAGTCGAACATGCCCGGCTTTCCTTGGCTAGAAGAAAATGTACTGGACGGCAAGTTAACCCAAAAGAAACTTGAGATATTCAAGAATCAATTTGGTGTTCCCTACACTGACGAGCAAGTTGCATCAGCACAACAAGATGTAGCCGGCAAAACAGAAATGGAAGCTCTAATTGCTTATCTTCAGTCTCTCGGCCATGCAATGAAGTAAGGAGCAGATATGGATATCAGTGTGATTCACAGCATTTGGACAATTCTACTATTTGTCTGTTTTGCCGGTGTTGTGTGGTGGGCTTTCGGTAAAAGCCGTAAAGCACGCTTTGAAGAAGACGCAAATCTCATTTTTGCGGACGAACGCAGCCCCAAAAAAGAGCAGCAAGGAGAGACTAAATAATGAGTACATTCTGGAGTCTTTGGATAACCATCATCACCATCGGAACCTTGATTGGTGTTGCCGTTATTCTTCGCTGGTGTGTGAAAGACCGCATGGGCGTCCCTGCAGGTGAAGATATGGGCCATGAATACGATGGTATTCGTGAGAATAACAATGATCTACCTAAATGGTGGACCTACTTATTCATTGCAACCATCGTTTTTTCTGTGGTCTACCTTGCCCTTTACCCAGGGCTTGGTAATTACAAAGGATTGCTGGGTTGGCAAAGTTCTGATCAAACCGTCACCAGTCTTGAGGAATCTAAAGCCTCTATTGCTCGTGCCCAGCAGAATAAACAACTTGACCAATACGCGAAGGAGCTCGGTGATGCCGATAGCCATTTTGGTGAGGCATTTAGTAAAATGGCTAAAACCGATGACGGCCAAGCATTGCGCTCAATTCCTGACATTGCAAACAATGACGAAGCGGTAAAAGTGGGACAACGTTTGTTCTTACAAAACTGCTCTCAATGCCACGGCTCGGATGCTCGTGGCCAACTAGGCTTCCCTAACCTAACCGATAACGCTTGGTTATACGGCGGTGAGCCGGACGCCATTGTTAGCACCGTCATGGATGGACGTATCGGCGAGATGCCACCATGGATAGACGTATTAGGAGAGGACGGCGTGAAAGAAGTCGTCACCTATACGCTCTCCCTGTCGGGTCGTAAAGTGAATGCTCGGGAAGCGGCAGCAGGAAAGTCTCGATTCGTAGTGTGTGCGGCTTGTCATGGCACCGATGGTAAAGGTAACCCCGCACTTGGCGCCCCTGATCTCACCGACAATAATTGGTTGTATGGTGACTCCCGCGCCGCTGTCACCGAAACCGTAGCCAATGGTCGTTTGGGTGTCATGCCTGCATGGAAAGATATTTTGGGCGAAGAAAAAGTCCAATTGGTTTCTGCCTATGTTTGGAGTCTTAGCGCCCCTAGCAAAGAGTAACAATCTAATCACAGCCCCTGCTGTCATAGGGGCTGCACTTCTTTATACTCACCTATTTAATTAGAGAACTTTTTTATGGTAAAGCCTTGGTATAAGCAGTTTTGGGCTTGGTTTATTTTACTTATTATCCTAACGACCATATTTGGCACCCTACTTAGGGTCTACATATTGTCACAACATACGGTTTCTTTAGTTTCCGAGGATTACTATAAAAAAGGAAAAGGGATCAATATCGACTTATCTAAAGTCACTGTCGCCAATGATCTCAATCTTTCAGCGGTAGTGTATTCGGCAAATAACGACATTATTATTGAATTTGATAAAGGTCAATTAGCCACTTTCCCTGCAATTGGTATCGAGTTTTCGCACCGTACATTACCAGATAGAGACTTTCATTACCTGGCCACTGCCACCCCATCTGGCACCTATAAAGTGCATCTTGATGCGCCTTTACAAGGCCCCTGGTTTATGGAACTAAGACCCCATGATAAACATTGGTTGATCCAAGGTCGCATGACTTTCCCTAGCACCACCCCAGCCCCTTTGACGAACTCATTATGATGGATAAATCGTGTTACCACTGCGGTGAAGATGTACCAGAAAACACCAACTATTGCGTCACTATTCTTGATGCTTCAAGAGCAATGTGTTGTCCTGGCTGTGAATCTGTCGCGCAAACCATCGTTGACAGTGGTTTGAGCTCGTATTATCAATACCGAACAGAAAAAGCCGAACGGGTTGATCTGGTTCCTGAACAACTGCAATCGTTAATACATTACGATAATGAACACGTTCAGGCAGAGTTTGTGCGCAATAAACAACACATCTCCGAGGTGACACTGTCACTCGAAGGGGTATCCTGCGCCGCTTGTGCTTGGCTTATCGAAAAACAGATGAATGCTCGCCAAGGAGTGGTGCAAATTCGCGTCAATACCGCCACTCATCGCGCTTTATTGGCTTGGGATACCACTCAAACTAAACTCAGCGAACTGCTCAATGTCATTCATAAGTTAGGCTATAAAGCCGCCCCTTTCGAAGCCGATAAACAAGAAGAAAGTTATTACCGCGCCATGAAACAATACCTATATAAACTGGGTATTGCAGGCCTTGCCACTATGCAAGTTATGATGTTAGCTGTGGCTTTATATCTAGAGGTTTTCGGTCACTTAGAACCTGAGTTTAAACACTACTTTCGTGTGGTGAGCTTAATCTTTGCCACCCCGGTATTGCTCTACTCCGCCTTGCCTTTTTATACCAATGCATGGCGCAGTTTAAAAGCGCGCACATTGGGTATGGATGTCCCCGTGTCTATCGCCCTTATCTTTGCTTATGTAGCCAGCTTAATCGCCACTTTCACCCAAAGTGGTGAGGTGTTTTTTGAATCCATTTCTATGTTCACCTTTTTCTTACTACTGGGACGTTTTTTAGAAATGCGCGCACGTAGAAAAGCGGCCGCGGCCAGTGCTAACCTACTTAAATTGGTTCCCGCTATGGCCACATTAGAAGATGGTAAGCAAATTCCGGTTAAAACCCTAAACATTGGCGATAACGTTCGCGTGTTAGCCGGTGAACATGTCCCTGCCGATGGCACCGTCCTAGACAAAGAGGTATATGTGGACGAGTCTATGCTCACCGGTGAGTCCTTACATGTAAAGAAAAATGCTGGGGATAACGTATATGCAGGAACCATCAATGGCGAACAGACCTTCACTTTGCAGGTGGCTTGTACCAAACAAGAGAGCATGATCGCCAACATTGTTCGTTTGCAAGATGAAGCGCAAACCACCAAGCCTAAAATTGCTGAAATTGCTGATGTTGTAGCCCGTTATTTTGTGGCAGTCATTCTCATTATTGCCGCTTGTACCTACTTTTACTGGCAACAAAATCAACCGCAAGATGCTTTTTGGATTATGCTCGCTGTACTGGTTGCCACCTGTCCTTGCGCCCTCTCTCTGGCGACGCCAACCGCCATCACCTGCTCTACCTCGCGAATGGGCGAACTGGGGATTTTGTTGCGTAAAGCGCACGCCATCGAAACCTTATGTAAAGTCAACCATGTGATCGTGGATAAAACGGGGACGTTAACGGAAGGCAAAGTCTGTTTGGCCAAAACCGATACTTTTGCAACATGGACAACGCCACAAGTATTAGCCATGGCCGCCCGCCTTGAATCCCATGCAAATCACCCGATAGCGGCCGCCTTTCGTCCCTATTTAGATGAGTCAACCACAGCCGAAGCCATTGAAAATCATATTGGTTTAGGGCTTAGCGGTGTTATCAATGGATTGCAGTGTAAGATTGGCAGTCATGCCTTTGTGTGTGATTCGACGGTTTTAGCCCAGCCCCATACCGTGTACTTGTCTATCGATGGCACACTAGCAGCCGCTTTTACTTATCGCGATCCCATGCGTCATAGTAGCCAAGATTTTATCGCCTCCCTCAAGCAACTGGGCATTAGCACCACATTGCTCACCGGTGATAATCACATCAATGCTAAGCCAGTGGCACAGCAATTGGCTATAGACACCTTGGTTTCTGGTGTGACTCCAGAAGGTAAGCTCAATTATTTACACAGTCTGCCTCAATCTAACATTACTTTGATGATCGGCGATGGGATTAACGATGCACCAACACTTGCCGGGGCACATTTATCTGTGGCTATGGGGGGCGGTACCGATGTGGCTAAATCTTCCGCCGATATGGTGTTACTTGGGGATAGATTAGATAAATTAATCGAAGCACGTACCCTTGCCATTAAAACCCGAAAAATTATTCGAGAAAACTTAGCTTGGTCCTTAGGCTATAACCTGTTGATTTTACCTTTGGCGGTCTGCGGACTCGTTGCCCCCTACATTGCGGTAGTAGGCATGTCTGCCAGCTCTATCATCGTAGTCACTAACTCACTGAGATTACTAAATAAAAATGGAAAGTCTATACATTCTGATCCCCATAGCAATCCTACTGGTCGCCATCGCCGTGGCCGTGTTTCTATGGGCAGTTAAGACCGAGCAATTTGAAGACTTAGATCGGCAAGGTCATAATATTTTGTTTGAGGAAGACGAAATGCCCAACAAGAACGACAATAAAAAGCAACCATGATGGCAAATATTGACTGGATTGGGGCTTTTTTAATCGGTATTGCAGGGGCTGGGCACTGTATGGGAATGTGTGGCGGTATCGCCAGCGCTGTTGCCCTCAATGGTCGGCACAACGCTTTTTATGTGACTTTGCTGTACAACTTAGGGCGCATCTCCTCCTATCTATTGGTAGGCGCGCTCATTGGTGGCACTGTCGCCAATAGTGCGACTCTATTTCAATCCACCGATTTTCTTGGGGCATTGCGCGTGATGGCGGCCTTAATGATCCTTATCTTAGGCCTTTACTTAGGTCAGTGGTGGAATGGCTTACTCAAAATTGAAAAGCTCGGCCAAAGCATCTGGAAACAATTATCTCCCATCGCCTCGCGCATGTTACCACTGCGCTCAGTATGGTATGCCTATCCTGTGGGGGTTGTATGGGGTTGGATTCCCTGCGGTATGGTCTACTCCATGCTAAGTTGGGCCGCCGTGTCTGGTAGCGCGGTGAATGGACTGCTTATTATGGGGTGTTTTGGTTTAGGTACCTTACCTGCAATGTTACTGATCGGAACCAGCGCAGCCCGGTTTTCTAAATTTATAAGTCAATTACTCATTCGTCGCACAATTGCCTGCTTAATGATTGTTTACGCTATCTATTCACTACTCAGCTTTGTTATTTAGGTCAAAAATGAGAGTAATAGTTGAGATATCGAGTCATTATACTGCTATCCATTTGTGCCCTATAGTGCTAATATATTGATGTATGTCAATTTTATATGTGTTAAAAGTATGATTATTAATACTGAAAAACCAGCAACAAAACGTATACAGTCCGGCGGTTGTGCTATTCACTGCCAAGACTGCAGCATCTCACAACTGTGTATACCGTTTACGCTTAATGATACAGAACTTGATCAGCTTGATCAGATCATCGAGCGTAAAAAGCCAATTCAAAAAAACCAAGAGCTGTTTAAAGCCGGTGATGAATTGAAGTCTTTGTATGCAATTCGTTCAGGTACTATCAAGAGTTACACCATTACAGAGCAAGGTGACGAGCAAATCACTGCCTTCCACTTAGCCGGTGATTTAGTTGGTTTCGATGCGATTAATACTCAAAGCCACCCGAGTTTTGCTCAAGCACTTGAAACCTCTATGGTCTGTGAAATTCCGTATGAAATACTTGATGACCTGTCTGGCAAAATGCCGAAATTGCGTCAACAAATAATGCGTTTAATGAGCAGCGAAATTAAAGGAGATCAGGATATGATCCTACTCCTTTCTAAGAAAAACGCCGAAGAACGCCTAGCCGCATTTTTATACAATCTATCCGAGCGTTTCTCACAACGTGGCTTTAGCCCTCGTGAATTTCGTCTAACGATGACCCGTGGAGACATTGGTAATTATTTGGGCCTTACTGTAGAAACCATCAGTCGCTTGTTAGGTCGCTTCCAAAAAGCGGATATTTTAGCGGTAAAAGGAAAATACATTACCATTAATGACCATGACGCTTTAGCTAAACTGGCGGGTGCTTGTCGTAGTTAATACCCTTTAAATATGAAGTGGTTAGCACAGTAGCCACTTCATATTTATCTATTTATTCGTTTCACGCCCTCATAATTCCTCTGTTTTTGTCCTAATCTTTGATGACTATCTAACTCTTTTCCTTACAACACAGTTATATTGTATTTAATCATTAATAAAGTGAAAGGATGGTCTATGAGTATTTACAACAACATCTTGGTTGTTGCCAATATCGATACAGAGCAACAACCTGCTTTGGCTCGTGCCATGCAAATTGGAAAAAAAAGTAAATCCCCGAGTAAGATTACCTTTTTTCTAGCTATCTATGATTTCTCTTATGAAATGACTTCGATGCTATCCCCTGATGAACGCGATGCCATGCGTGCCGGAGTCATTCATCAGCGAGAGCTGTGGATGAATGAAATAGCGAAACCTTATCGTGACGATGACAACATAGAACTGGCCATTAAAGTGGTATGGCATAATCGCCCCTATGAAGCCATTATTAGTGAAGTGTTTGCCAATGACTTTGAATTGGTTGTGAAAACAACACGCCAACATGATCTATTAGAATCGGTGTTATTTACCCCTACAGATTGGCACTTAATGCGCAAATGCCCATGTGCTGTACTGCTCGTTAAAAGTCATGATTGGCCTGAAAATGGGCATGTGGTGGTGTCAGTGCATGTAGGCTCTGAAGTTGAAGCCCACCTTGAGCTCAACCACATTATGGTTGAACAAGCGATGGATATTGCTGGGCGCCTTGACGCGACGTTACACTTAGTTAACTCCTACCCTGTAACGCCACCTAATATTACGGTGGAACTGCCTGAGTTTGACCCTACCATCTATACCGATTCAGTACGTGGTCACCACTTAACATCCATGAAAGCCTTGCGCCAAGAGTATGGTATCGATGAACAACACACTATTGTTGAACAAGGTTTACCGCAAGATGTTATTCCAGAGGCCGTCAAACAATTAGGCGCTGGACTCGTGGTCCTTGGCACATCAGGTAGAACCGGTTTATCCGCCGTTTTCTTAGGCAACACCGCAGAAAATATCATCGACCACATTAACTGTGACGTCCTTGCCCTTAAACCTAGTGGTTATATTAGCCCTCTTGATCCGGTTAAGGGTAGTTAGGCCCAGCAGAGCTCACTTACAGAAGAAACGGTGTTCATTGAACACCGTTTTTTTATGAGACGATAAGAGTTACTGCAGTGGGTGATCTTCATCCACAACGGTATTACTTAATATACCTAGCCCCTGCGCTTCAATCTCAATGACATCGCCCGGTTTCATAAATACCGGTGGCGTTCTTACATAGCCGACTCCCGCCGGGGTGCCTGTGATAATGACATCACCGGGTAATAGCGTCATACATTCACTTAATATCTCAATTAAGCTTGCCATAGGAAAGATAAAATCGGAGGTATTGGCGTCTTGCATTACCTGCCCATTTAATCGGGTTTGTAATTGAATACCGCTAACGCCTAAAGGCAATTCATCAGCAGAAACAAACTCAGGCCCAAAGGCTCCCGTATCATCAAAATTTTTACCTATGGTCCATTGCGAGCTCTTTCTTTGGTAATCACGTACCGTTGCATCATTAAATAGAGAGTAACCAGCAATATAATTCAAACCCTGCTCGGCTTTTACATGACGAGCTTTCTTGCCGATTATGGCCGCAATTTCCCCCTCGTAGTCCAGTTTATCAGAGCATGTAGGTCTAATTATATTTGCTTGGTGTGCCACTAATGATTCGGCGCCGCGCATAAATATTTCTGGATATGATGGAGGCTTCGCTCCCCCTTCAACCGCATGGGCGGCGTAATTTCGACCGATACAAATGATCTTTCCCGGGCGCGTTATTAGTGGCCGAAATTGAATATCACTGAGTTGCAGATAAGCTTGCTCGGGTGCATTATCGACAATATTGGCCAATCGGCTCTGCAGATCTTGTTCTGATTGCAATAAAGACACTAAGTCTTGAGGCAACGTTGGATCAGCCACACTCAGATCGATGACTTGGCTGCCCACCTTAAGCCCAATACGCTGTTGTGCTGCATGTTCAAATGAAATGATTCTCATGAGTTCCCTTCGCCTTTAAGTTAATTTTTTGTTACAAGCTCAATCTAAGTCATAAAATAGATAATTTCCATATTATATTAATAATATCGTTTTTATTTGCACATGAACCATCACATCGTCTTTATTAATAAGAATTATCCGTCTCAATGGCTGACTCACTCAGTTTTGTAGGTGTTTCTTTTCTAACAACTCAGCTAAGTAACCACCGGTGGATGTGTAGTGTTGCACCAACAATTGTGTGGCGCGCGGCGCATCTTTCTCTATCGTGGCATTGAAAATTTGCGTATGCTCGTCTGACACATTTCTAGAGCGGTAACCTATGGCTTTATCCGCTAAGAATCGGTAGCGTATATTCTGATCATACAATTGATTACAGTAACCAAGTAAAATAGGACATTGGCACTGGCCAATTAAGGCCATATGAAAAGCTTTATGGTGTGGTTCCCACGAATGAAAATCGGTGCTGTCGGCACGCAACAGTCGATGATGGAGGATAACTAACCGTTCTTCCCACTCTTCATCACCTAACTCAATGCTTTTACGTAAGGCAAGTACATCTAATTCACGCCTAAGCATGAGTATTTCATTAAAATTATCTTTACTCATTAAAGAAACTCTAAAACCCCGTTGCTCCATTCTATCAACCAAGCCATCTGAGGTGAGTAAACTCAATGCTTCACGTATGGGTGAAGCCCCAATATTGAGCAAGGTTTTCAAGGATTCTATTTTGAGTTTTTCTCCCGGTATGAGCTCACATTTAAGGATTTTCGTTCTTAACTGATGATAGACTCGGTTAATCGCCGTTTTGCTACTGTTCTCATCTATATCAATCTTCATTGGCTTACCCTAAGCATATTTTATGATGTGTATTTGAGTACTGTCGTCTATTTTTTGTCACGCACTTAACAGTCAAGCCGTTACTAAAAAATATTGTTATCTATGTAACCACCTGTAAATAAAGGGGTTTATCTATGCCCCCATGAACTATCTAACTCATAAATAGCTGCTGGTATTGCGCTCTTAATTGCGCCTTTTGTACTTTACCCATTGTGTTACGTGGTAACTCATCAATAAAAAACATCTGCTTAGGTTGTTTAAATTTGGCCAATGTCAGCCCCATTTTCTCGCGGATACTTCGTTGTAACTGCTGTTGTTCTCTCCCCTTACTTGCCACTACGACCGCCACTACAGCTTCACCAAAATCAGGGTGAGGAGCGCCAATCACTGCGCTTTCTACCACGCCCTGCACATCATCAATAACCCCTTCTATTTCTTTAGGATAAACGTTGTACCCTCCCGAAATTATCAAATCTTTAGAACGGCCTACAATGGAGATATACCCCTGCTCATCGCATACGCCCATATCTCCAGTTAAAAACCAGCCTGTTGTTCGAAGCTCTGCTGCGGTTTTTTGTGGCATATTCCAGTAACCACTAAAGACATTAGGCCCTTTAACTTCAATTTGCCCAATATCCCCCGCAGGCAACTCTTCTCCGCTGATCGGGTGACAAATTTTCACATCCACTCCAGGTAAAGCTAACCCAACAGTGCCTGCTTTTCTCTCCCCATGATAAGGATTCGATGTGTTCATGTTTGTTTCTGTCATGCCGTATCGTTCCAAAATGGCATGACCGGTTACGGCTTGCCATTGATGGTGGGTCTCCGTTAACAATGGTGCAGATCCTGAGACAAATAAGCGCATATTGCTAGTGAGCTGTTTGTTTAAGATGTCCGTTTTTAATAGACGTACATAAAATGTTGGCACCCCCATGAGTACCGTCGAATTCGGCATCAGAGTGGCAACTTTTTCAGGATCAAACTTAGTGAGAAACTGTAGACTCGCTCCCACACAAAGGGTGATATTTATGGCCACAAACAGTCCGTGAATATGAAAAATAGGTAAGGCATGAATTAAGCAGTCTTGCCTAGAAAATTGCCAAACATCGGCTAACGTGGTGGCATTAGAGGCAAGAGCGCCATGAGAAAGCATGGCTCCTTTCGAGCGTCCTGTGGTTCCAGATGTGTATAAAATGGCCGCCAGATCGGAAGCTTGTCGTGGCACAACATCGCAATTGCCTGTGACGGTATGCATTAAATCCACCAGCGAGCCACTGCCTCCATCCTCAGAAAGGGTGAGAACCGCTGTCACCTTCGCCTTGTTAGCCACTGAGGTCAAATCATCGAATAAGTTAGGATCGCATACCAACACTTTAGGGGTGGCGTCGCATAAAAAGTATTCCACCTCATTGGCCGTGTAATCGGTATTAAGGGGCAAAAACACACCTCCAACTAAAATGGTGGCTAAATAGAGCTGCACTGTGGTCACAGACTTTGCTACCTGTACCGCTACTCTATCCCCTGAAACCACCCCTTGCTGTTGTAAAACTGCTGCTAGTCGTTCAGCTTGGTTAAACAGTTGTGCATAATTGGTGTTAACACCTGAATCGACTTGGTAAGCAAAAACATCACTATCATGGCCATAGCTTCCTTGGCGTAACACATTAGCTAAGTAATTGTCATCGTACATATGTCATTTCCTATGCGTTTTTTTATGAACTTTTTTTATTAACGACGAGGTTTTAATTGTCCCTTGTGACAAGAATTCCTCATGATTTCGCTCAATGGAGGGCAAGTCGTATTCATAGTTGACCATCACTCCATAAGAGTCATTGACGCCCCGAGTTGAGCTATTTGCCCATAAATGCACCTTTTCTAGGTGGGCACCATTGCCTAAATGAAAGCGAGATACGGGATCAACGGGCCCACCGTCTTTCCCCTTAGCCTCCAATAAATAATGGATGGCTAACCTATACAAACCTTGGCTATTTTGTTTTTTAACCGCCTCGGTTAAATTGCCCTGATCGACACTGGACTGTTGCATTATGTTTTGTTGTTCGGCTGTTAAATTTCGCTGCGCTTCTAACCAACGCCGCATACCTGGGATGGGAGACATTGTGATAAATCGCCGTAAATTCGGCATCTCACGGCTTAATTCCTCCACCACTTGTTTGATCAAAAAATTGCCAAAAGAGATACCTCGCAAACCGGCTTGGCAATTCGAAATAGAATAAAAAACCGCCGTGGTCACCTGGTTCGCTTCCAGTGGCTGACGATTATCTTGCAAAATAGACTCAATTGTTTCTGGAGTAGCTGCGGTAAGGGCGACTTCCACAAAAATTAAAGGATCTGAGGGTAATGAGGGGTGAAAAAAGGCGTATAAACGGCGATCTTTTTCGGCCACACGGCGACGTAAGTCATCCCAACCTTGGATTTCATGTACCGCTTCATAGGCAATAATTTTTTCCAGTACCCGAGCTGAGGTTGACCAGTTAATCACCTCTAAGCGTAGAAAGCCGCGGTTAAACCAAGAGTGAAATAAGTGTTTAAGATCGTTATCTAAACACCTTAAGTGAGCATGTTCACGGCTTAGTATGAGTAGATCTTCACGCATGGCGACTAATGCTGCCGTTCCACCTGGAGCACGGTTTAATTGCCTAATTAATTCTTGAGATTTAGGTTCAATAGCAAAGTGCAGAGCGCGACCTTGCTCAATAGAAGGGGCGGATTGCCAGTGAGCGATGGCGCCATTCAACGCCTCAGGATCAATACTAAATTCCTCAATCAGTGATTCGAAAAAAGCTTTCTTTTCGGCCATTGTCAATTGTGTAAAGTCTTGGAGGATTTCTCGTGAAAGAGCCAAACTGGTGGCTTCTCCTGAGTTTTCTAATAAGCGGTGACACTTATCAATTAAGGTTAATTGCGTGTTATGTGCAATTAAAGTGCCACCAATATCTGTCACCCGAGACACCCAATCTTCAATCACATTCATCCAGTTAGCCATTTCGCACCTCAATCACTTTGATTGGTCGGGTCAAAATCTACTTGCTGTGCGGACAACTTCACATTGAGTTGTAGGCTCCCTTCATTAATTAGCCAGCGACGAATACGAAACGCTCTTACTCCCTTCTTATGCATAGGATCTTCTTCAGCCAAGGCCTTTGCGGATTCAAGGCTGCGTGTACGATAAATAATTAAACCAGAACCTGTCATCATTTCCCCTGTTTCGTCACTCAGTGGACCAGCAAACATTAATATTCCCGCTTGTTCAAGCTTGGCTTGATAGGCTAAATGATCTGGCAGATGTCGTCCCACTTCACTGGGACTGGCAATGACGGTGCTTTCAATCATATACACCTCCATAGCAAGAGAACCTCTGTCCTTTGCCTGTGCTTTGTAATCATTCCACTTGATCATTCGCCGCCCTCGCAATGTAAATAAATTGTTAAAATAAAATATCGATATTATTTGACATAACCGTAAGTCATCGCTAAAAGTTATGCAAGTGTTAAATTATTGACGCAAATAAACCTCACGGCACAACATCACATGGATTAATAACTATGAACTTAGACAAGGTAAGGTTGGATGCGCAGCAAAGGGTTACAGCACTACGCCAACGTAAATCCCGCCTCGATAAAGACTCTATCGACTTAATTCTTAACGATGCTCGTTCCCATTATGCTTGGCAGGATAAAGCCGTCCCTGCGACTCTATTAGAAGAGATGTACCAAATTGTTGCCAATGGTGCCACCAGCATGAATTGCTGCCCTGCTCGATTTTATTTTGTGACTTCAGAGCAAGCCAAACAGCAACTGGCGTTATCCCTAAAAGAAAAAAATATCGACAAAATGCTCGCAGCGCCAGTCACTGTGATCATTGCTCATGATTTAGATTTTTGGAAACAACTGCCTTTTTTGTTCCCTCATGAAGACCGACGTCCCCTTTTTCAAGATAAGCCCGCCTACATAGAACGTACTGCCTTTCTTAATGGCACATTGCAAGGGGCGTACTTAATGATCGCGGCGAGAGCACTCGGTTTGGATGTGGGTCCTATGTCTGGCTTTTCTAATGACATCGTGGACCAAACATTTTTTGCAGGCACCACATTACGCTCTAATTTTTTATGCAATTTAGGTTACGCCGATGAAAGTGCTCTGTTTCAAAAGCTACCTAGATTTGAATTTTCTGACGTATGTACTTACCTATAGGGATCATTGACATGTTACTGACTAAAAAATTCGTCCAACACAGTGTGGGATTCACATTAGCTAGCTTGCTATCAATGCCTGTCTTTGCCACACAAACCATCAAAGCGGTTGTGATTGATGGCTACCCTGCAAAAGCTATGTGGGTACATGAATTTTCTGAATTTTTTATTCCTGAGGTGGATAAACGTCTGGCTAAAACTGGGAACTACAAAATGGATTGGCAACAATCCTATGGCGGATCCATTGTTAAACCCAAAGGCGTATTAGAAGGCATTAAGTTAGGCTTGGGAGACATTGGTATAGTGACGACCATTTTTCATAATTCTAAGCTACCGAGTCAATCGTTATCTGCTGCTACCCCTTTTATATCCAATGATGCACGTGTGGTGGCAAAAGCGGTAGACGAAATCGCCAAAGAATACCCAAGCATGCAAAAGGAGTTTGCTAAACAGAAGCAAGTGTATTTAGCCACAGGAGTGGTACTCAACACCTACCAACTTTACAGCAAGAAACCGGTACACAAAGCCAGTGACTTACAAGGCACTAAAATTGCGGGGGCCGGAACCAATTTAAGGTACATAGAAGGCATTGACGGGGCTGCTGGCGTGCGTGGTGGATTAACGGATTTTTATAACATGCTCAATACAGGTTTAGTGGATCACGCCATGTTATGGCCCGAGGCAGCCAGTACTTTCAAAGTGGTTGAAGTGGCTCCCTATATGGCAGAAATAAACTTTGGTGCAGTGAATACTAAGACGGTAACCGTAAATCAAAGATACTGGAAATCCTTACCCGATGAGGTCAAAACGGCCCTTAGTGACGTGGCTATTGAATATAGAGATCATGTGGCAACCATTGCTATGCAGCGGGCTGAAGCCAGTCGCCAACAATTTGTTGAAGCGGGCGGCACCATCATAACTATCAGCCCTGAAGCGCGAAAAGAGTGGGCAGAACTCATGCCTAATATAGCTAAAGAATGGGCAAAAACATTAAATAGCCGAGGTGAACCCGGTAGTGAAATGCTGCAAGCCTATATTGATAAACTCAAGGCCAGTGGTGCCACCCCTGTACGAGATTGGACAAAATAAACCCCATCACACTAAGTAACTGTTAGAAATAGCGCAGGAAAAATGCTCGAACACAAGGCGAAATTTTTCGATAAGTAGTTATCCTACAATCAAAAATGATAACCCAGTTATCGAGTATTTTAACCCGCTAGAATGAACAGTTATTTAGTACGACTGGTACAACCAAAGCAATCCGTCTACTTCGCTACTTGGAGCTTAGTTAATGTCTCACTTTTTTATCCGTCTGATCAGACCCATGGCTTGTGTCACTAATTGGGTTGCCGTTTTAGCTAATAGCATAGGGACCTTAGTCGTTCTCGCTTTGGTGCTTGTGGTGGATTATGACGTAATTGCAAGAGGGGTATTTAATCGCCCCTTTATGGGGGCGGTTGAAGTGGTGCAATTTTCTATGGTGTTAATCGTCTTTTTGCAACTGCCGGATGTGATGCGAGTGAATAGACTGACTCGCTCCGATGGCTTCCTACTCTATTTAGACAAACACCACCCTAAAGTGGCTGTCACTCTAAGAAAAGTCATTGATATTATCTCCGCCATATTAATGGCCTTAATTGCCTATGCCATTTGGCCTGAATTTCTTGAAATGCATGAAACACAAGACTACTTCGGCGTTCCTGGTGTCTTTACTGCCCCATGGTGGCCAATAAAGCTGATCATTTTACTCAGCTCGGTTTTGTGTGTGTCGGTACTGCTTTTTAAAGTGGTGTTAGGTCATGACTGGCACCTTTCGCACAAAATGGGGCCGTCCTCTAAGCCTCACTCATCAACCAACAAGTCCAGTGAGGAAACATGAGCCCCATAGAAATTGGATCCATCTCTGTTGTCGCGATTATTGTTTGTGTCTACATAGGTATCTATATCCCTGTTGCATTAAGTATGGTCTCCATCATTTCCATTTGGTTACTGCGTGATAACTTCGAGCTCTCCATTAACCTATTAAAAGTGGCCATTTCCGACAGTGTTATGGAATACACCTTTGCCACTGTGCCACTATTTACCTTTATGGGACTGGTGGTGGCCAAAGCCGGAATGGGCGCCGACATTTACCAAGTGATGAGCTCAGGGTTTAGAAACGTAAAAGGCGGCATAGGCATGGCCACCGTTGGGGCTAATGGGGTCTTTGCTGCTGTTACCGGCTCTTCCATCGCTTCGGCATCGGTGTTTTCTAAAGTCTCTGTGCCTCAAATGCTAAAGTACGGCTATAACCCAAGGTTTGCTGTTGGTGTAGTGGCTGGATCGTCCGTGTTAGGGATGATTATCCCTCCGTCAGCTATGTTAATTATCTACTCCTTTGTTGCCGAGCAATCGGTAGGTGATATGTTTTTAGCCGGTGTTGTCCCGGGGATCTTACTCACTTTTGCCTATATTGGTTCTATCTGGTTTATGGGACGCTTTGCCAGTGATTATGTCGGTGGCAGACCCGCCGACGAATATGAATGGATGCCATTTAAGCAAGTGTTTGACAAAACGGCCCCTTTACTGGGCTTAATCTTAATTGTGCTAGGGGGAATTTACAGCGGTTGGTTAACACCAGTAGAAGCCGGCGCTGCGGGTGCCGCGTGCGGTTTGCTCATTGCCTTTGCCCGCAAACGCATGACCCTCAAAATTTTCTGGGAAGCGTTAATTGAAACGGGCCACATCACCGCTTCAATCTTATTTTTAATTACCGCCGCCTCCATTTATAGCCGCATGTTGGGAATTGCAGGCTTACCTAACGAATTAGCGCAGATACTCGAACAAAACCAATTAGGGCTGGTGATCACTATGGTGATTTATGTCGCCCTAATGCTGTTTTTAGGTACCTTACTAGACACCGCATCCATCATTCTTATCGTTGTGCCGTTGTTTTTACCCTTAATCGAGCCTATGGGAATGAGTCTTGTATGGTTTGGCATTGTTACTGTGGTAGGTGCGGAAATCGGCTTATTGACCCCGCCACTGGGCATCAGTTGCTTTGTCATTAAGTCCAGTATTGATGACGACAGAATCGCACTTAAAGACGTGTTTATGGGCGCACTGCCCTTTGCTGGCGTGATGCTCATGGTACTGATTTTATTGATTTGCTATCCCTCTCTTAGCATCGGAATTTTGAACTAAAAGGATGTCATATGCGTAATGTTACAGCAGAAAATATTACTGAGACCTTCACCGGTTACTTTGGTGATGACACGGACCCGCGTGTTAAGCAGTTGATGAGCAGCCTTGCTCATCATCTACACAGTTTTGTCAAAGAGACCAAACTCACTCATGATGAATGGCAATATGCACTAAAGATGTTGCAATGGACCGGAGATATTACCACAGAGGAAAGAAATGAATTTGTGCTGCTTTCTGACGTTTTGGGTGTCTCTTCATTGGTCGATATGATCCATTCAACCCCCGAAGCCACCAGCTCCAGTGTGCTAGGTCCTTTTCACATTTCCAACGCACCACCTAGAGCTTTTGGCGCTGATTTCAAGGGCGACTTCAGCGGTGAAGTGGTGTTAGTTGAAGGTGTGGTTCGTGATACATCAGGCAACCCCATCCCATTGGCCAGTGTCGACATTTGGCAAACTGCGCCCAATGGCTTGTATTCATCCCAAGACGAACAACAAGATATTAATAGCTTTCATGGGGTATTTACTACTGACCAACAAGGTCGCTATGCATTTACAACAGTACGACCGGTTTGTTATACCGTTCCCAGTGATGGCCCAGTAGGCAAGTTGCTTAATGCCACAGGACGCCACCCTTGGAGACCTTCTCATTTACATTACATTGTCTCTGCAGAAGGTTTTCGCTCTCTAGTGACCGAAGTGTTCCCTGATGATGATCCTTACTTAGATCAAGATACGGTATTTGGGGTAAGAAACGATTTGGTCACCACTTATCAACCACAAGCGGCCGGAACCTTTCCTGAACAAGGGTTAGAGTTATCCGGTAAAGTGGATGGACCATTTAGTAAAATACAATTTGACCCTATCTTGATGGCTCAGCATCAAGGTTAGCTTCATCACCTAGGCACTACTTCTGGTCACTCACATTGATGTGATTGGTGCCTAGGTCAGTTATCGCTCTGTTTAAACGTGCGTTACGTCGATAAACAGTGACTCATCAATATTATCTGCAATGTTTGTTGAAGATACCGTCGCTTCATTAAATTGATACTCTTCTCTCTCGCCCTCTCTATCTAAAGGTAAGTGAACAAAGTCAAATATCTCTTTATCCGCCAGCTGACTTGGGCTAACGTTTTGTATGGATTTAAACACACGCTCAACTCGGCCTGGGGTCTTTTTATCCCATTCAATCAACATGGATTTAATGGATTTCCTTTCCAGCTTTTCTTGAGATCCACACAAGTTGCACGGAATAATCGGAAATTCCTTATGCTCAGCATAAGTGATGAGATCTTTTTCACGGCAATAGGTTAGCGGTCGGATCACCACATTACGTCCATCATCTGAGCGCAACTTTGGTGGCATGGCTTTTAAACGTGCGCCATGGAACATGTTTAAGAACAGGGTTTCTACTATGTCGTCCATATGATGCCCTAACGCGATTTTAGTGGCACCAATTTTTTCAGCAAAAGAATACAAAGTGCCACGACGCAAGCGTGAACACAAACCGCAAGTGGTTTTGCCTTCTGGGATTTTTTCTTTTACAACCGAATAGGTATCTTTATCGACGATATAATACGGTATCTGTAATGTTTGAAAGTACTCTGGCAATATATGCTCTGGAAAGCCTGGCTGTTTTTGATCTAAGTTAACGGCCACAACGTCAAACTTAATTGGCGCCGCTTTTTGTAATTGCAATAGGATATCCAGCATAGCAAAAGAATCTTTGCCGCCACTGATGCACGCCATGACCACATCACCGTCTTCGATCATGTTGTAATCAATAATGGCATTTCCTACATTTCTTCTTAGGCGTTTTTGAAGCTTATTCAGCTCAAGTATCTCTTTTCTTGTATCAGTTTGACTCATTGCTTGCTCACAGTACTTATCGTAACAACGTAATTTTAACTTAGCAGTTAGGGGCGAGGATTATACGGGCTTTTTGCGTTTGATTAAATATTTGTATGATAAGTTTACGGTTAAACGAGCTTTGCTTTGATGTAGAAGGGATAAATAAGTTTACCAACAAATAATAAGACAGAGTTTAGCGGTATAAACTCTGTCTATGGGGTGAATCACAAGCATTGTCTTTATTTTTGAATATAAGGCATCACGCGTTGTGTTGGCACATCTAATTGCGCGGTCACACCCTGAGATAAATCAGATAGCTTGAGCAACGCTTTACCTTGCTTATTGACAGAAATAAAACGTCCATCCGACAACGGAATGTGGCTAACTTGATTGCCTTTAAACTCCAAAGTCACGCCAATAACATCAGGGGCAAACCAACTGGAAAACATCCCACCTAATTGCCCTAACATAGTGGTCATTTGCTCAGTCACCTGCTCTATTTCGGCATAATCTACAGTACCCTGTAACGGGTTTTTCGTCAGTACAACCAATGAATAGTCACAACGGGCATCTTGTTGAGTGTGAACATACAGCAAAGGGTTAGCACTTCTTAAATTGCTATCTAATGGAATATTCACTTCACCGTTATCACTAATGGATAAGTTTTCAAAATGTTGTTCTTTTTCCATCCATGCTTTGTCAATAGCACAAGGTTGCTTTGTGGCAAAATTAGTAAAGAACAAGCCTACCTTAACATCACTATGCTCAGCGTCTAAGTTGTGCTTTAACGGTGGGTACAATTTACTGTAAGTAAAGCGATACTCTTGAGCATAAACAGAGCTACATAACCCCATCAGCAACAATGCGCTAGCCATCATGCCACGTCTCATATAAGCCATCCTATGCATCAAAGGTGTTAGAACCACCAGAGGTGGGCGGACGAGGATGCTCGGAGTCATCACGGTTTTGCTCATCACCGCTTGGTTCCTCATTAGAGGATGAAGGACCGCCTACCACCTGCAAGCGTACGCCAAACATGTTGCGATAAATGATCCCTTTAGCATGAAAGAAAAATGGAACCGCAATCACCAAGCCAATGCCATACATCATCATTCCTGCCACAAAGGCCAGCATAGTAACTAGATACACTATTGCGATAGAGAAAAGACGTTTGTTGACCGCACGCAGCGAAGTCCACAGCGCATTGATTGGGGTTAAGCGTTTCTCACACACTAGCAACAGCGCATTACTGAATGCTAAAGATAAGTAAATGGACAATAGCGGAAAAATCGCCCCCGCAAACGCTTGTGAGACCAAATTAAGCATAGTCACCAAAATAATAGGCACCATAAAAGGTAACCCTTTGGTAATTTGATTAGTTTGAGTGTTCAAGCCAGCAGCATGACACATTGCCATCAACGCCACACCAGCATAAATGGGCGCAGCAACCACTTCATAGCTAAAATTGGCCACAAATATCGACTGGAAAATGGCAGGGTCTAACTTATCTGGCTGTTGGAACATAGCTAAAATAGAAGTGATGTCACCCACTTGAAATTTTAACGCTAGCAAAAAAATGACCACTTGAATGGCAATTAATACAATCACAGCCGGAGAAAAAGAGAGAAAATGGCGTAAAGTCAGTTGCCACGCTTCACGAATGACACTGACAGGTTTCAGTTCAAAGTCACCAGTTAAGGCCTTTTCAATACTGCCACCTAAGTTAAAGTTTTTCTCTTTCGGGTTACTCATTGATTCTCTAGGTCCTTGCCTTTAATAGAAAATGATCTGGCGCAAGTATACCTGCAAAAGACCGTATTGGCATAGTCTAAACCCAGTGCTTAATATCACTAAAGAGAGTAGCCATTTGAAAATTGTGCTCTACACATGCAAACTTGTTGGATTTTCAAGCAACTCTTCTGGCTCTTTTCATTTAAGCGCCGCGTTTAAGTGCAATCCATTGCACCTCTGGTATACTTTTACGCTTCGGTATTTTAGATAACTCTAACATTAGACGAATATGCGCCCATTTTTTAGTTTCATGCAGCTCGGTTTCATTGTCTTCATTACATTTTGCTCTGTAAGTGTGATAGCAAAACATCCCGTGCCCAGCGCCACAAAGCCTGTGCAAAACCTCAGTATTTATTTACCGAGCAATACGATCTCCGATGCCGTGTTACAGCAATTTACCCAACAAACAGGCGTTGTCGTCACAACGCATACCTACCCAATGAGTGCCCTGACCAATGAGGGCTTTACTCAGCCTAAAGATGTGGATATAGCGTTACTTCCCTACAGTCAATACCCGGATACCTCAGCCTTAAATGACCATTTCAAACCTATAGACACGACCAAATTGCCCAACATTGAACGCATTAACCCTGTGCTAGACACTGCTGAGTTACGCCCATATATCAACAACTCAGTGCCTTTACTTATCCAAGGGATAGGTATCGCCACTAACTCCAAAATGCTCTCCCCATCCTTATTTTCTCACTGGTCTGATCTACATGATGAACAATGGACCGGGCAACTGCTGATTATGGATGATGCTCAAACTCTGGTGAGCATCGCATTAATTGAACTGGGCTACCCTGTAAACAATGCCAACTCACAACAATTGCAGAAAGCAAAGCAGTGGTTACTCGATAAAAAGACCAATGTCGCTTTCTTTTCCAAGTCACAACCGGAAACGCACTTTTTATCAGGACAAGTGGTCGTCGGTACCTTAAGTAATGATAGGGTTTATCGGGGAAATTTAGAAAATGCGGACATCACTTTAGTGTGGCCAATGGAAGGCGCAGTACTTGATCTGTTTGCCTTATCTATCATGCAGCACAGTCATTCTCAGCAAGCGGCATTACAACTCATTAATTACTTACTCAGTGCGCCAATTCAAACAAGCTTAGCATTAACCACCGGACTGACACCTTCCACGGTCGGCCAGAGCACACAAAGCCCCTTTCTACAGCGATTACCCAGTGAAGTGATTGCTGGTGGCCATTTTAAGTTAAACTCACCCGCCACTCGCCTTAAACAGCAACGCATCCTCGATGAGATACAACAATAGTTGTTAATAAGTGCGCAGTAGATCCAAGTAAAAATATGTCTTTATTTTGAACCAAACCTTTATGATCCACTGTGTTTATGATGCACAATAAGTGTGTCTATGAGGTCAGAAGGATGCTCTAGTCATATAATGCCCATGAAACCATTAAAGATTAAATCAAATATGCAATTTTCAGAGAGATATAAATTTTCAGATTGGCCCAATAATACTATCCCTAAAGTCGCCGCTGGCATTTACGCCATATGGAATGGAGATGAGCTGTTTTATTGTGGTATGTCTGGCAGAGAAATAGAGAAAAATCTACACAAAAAAAAATACGGTCTCATTACTCGCCTCCATAGCCATGCTACAGGGAGATTAAGTGGCGACCTATTTTGTGTGTACGTTGCTAATAGACTGGTTATCCCATCGCTTAAAACAACGGATTTTCCGCTGTTTGCTAATGGCGAACTGAAGCTCGACTCATTAACTAAGTCATACATACATGATCACTTAGAGTATCAGTATGTTTTGGTTAATAGCAGCTCAGAAGCGTTTGCGGTAGAAATTAAAGGTCGAAATGGAGAGCTATTTGGTCAAAAGCCAAGGCTTAATCCAATTATTGCCAAGTAATACAAAAGATTAAAGAGTAGCCCTTAACGCTTTAATCGCTATCAAGCCAGTAATTCATCGACCAATTTAGGCACTTCAATGCTGGCTGGTCCATAGCGTTTTTCCGCAAACTCACTCTGCACGGCGCTAGGTTGTAAATTAATCTCTATGGTATGTGCCCCATGCAATCGAGCATCATGCACAAAGCCTGCTGCGGGATAAACGACACCTGATGTGCCTATGGAAATAAACAAATCCGCTTGTTCAATGGCCGAATAGATTTTATCCATTTGCAGTGGCATTTCCCCAAACCAAACAATGTGTGGACGTAAGGGCTGTGGCATTTGGCAACAATGGCACAATTCCCCCACCTGTAAGTCCGTCAACTGTTCAATCACTTGGCCGGATTCACTGCATCTCGATTTAAGCAACTCACCATGCATGTGCACAATATTGTGACTGCCTCCGCGCTCATGCAGATTATCTATGTTTTGTGTCACTACCGTCACGCTCCCCGCAAGTTCCGCCTCTAAGCGAGCCAAGGCAATATGCGCGGCATTGGGCCGAATGGACTCTGACTGCAGGTTTTGTCGGCGTTGATTGTAGAACGTCTGTACTAAGGCAGGATCTTTAGCAAATCCCTCAGGAGTGGCCACATCTTCAATACGATGATTTTCCCACAAACCATCTTGTGCACGAAACGTTTGGATACCGGATTCTGCGGAAATACCCGCGCCTGTTAATATGACTATGTTGTTATATGAAAATGTCATCAAGATGCCTACTGCAATTGCTAAAGAATTGTTAATAGAGATTAGCACCCATACACCGGACAAATAAAGAGATATAGCTCACATCTCTAATTTAAATATATTGCATCTAATTCAATGTTTTTCATCAAAAAAATTTCGTTTAACGGCGCGTCTGCACTAAACTTTGCAAGGAATCAAACCAACAAGTGAGCATCATGAGAGCTAAACTCTTTTTCCTTCCCCTTCTATTGGCGCTATTTTCTTTCAGCGCCTATGCCAATTGGGAATATAAACTGTCTGATGAACCTCAAATAGACGAGGTTGCTATCAAAATCGCTACCGAGATTAATACGCTTCCCGAAGCGTTATTTATGGATCGTAGCGACAAAGAAAAAGTCAATCAACTGCTTCAAGCTGTCATCAATGAGCAGCGTCAACACGCCGATCAGTTTGCCAAAGAAATAGACAGTTATCGCCATGACAGCAGTGATGATAACTGGAACAGCGCTGAGCGCAGTTGGTTAACCTTGAGAAGTTTGGGTAAAAGCAAAGAAGATCTCATTAAACTCGCCAGTCGTTCTACCAGTGAATTGGTGACAGGGTTTGGTCCATCTGGCGTGATTCAGTTTCAACAAGAGTGGTATATTACCCGCCTCAATGGCGAATTCTTAGTTCACTTACAGATCCGCAGCTTTAAATCCTTAATCAAAGACATCTTTATTTCCCCCGTGCCTCTTATATGGGCAGTATGTAAGGTGTTATTTATCTATTTAGCGCTCACTTGGTGGCTAGCCAATAGCAAACGCTTTATTGAGGGATTCAAAAAAGCCCAACTGGAGAGCAACACTCGACCGCCATTATGGATTCGCCTCATTTGGTACATCAGCCGGGCCAATAGAGCCATAGCCGTTTTAATTGCGATAACGCTCTCACTGCAAGTGCTCTCTTCCATTCCAAGTCTTAGCCAACTTATTGTATTGGAAATATTTACATGGTGGATTCTCGGTGGCTCTATTGCCATTAGCTTTATTTTAGAGTTTGCCTATCGTAACAGTCGAGCGTCGGGCAAAGAGATCATTGCACTGCGTTTATCCACCATTCGTTGGTATGTGTGGAGCTTTATTTTTGTTGGCGTGATCTTACAAATTTCACAGCGCATGGTGGGTAAAGGCACCATTTATTATTGGATTTCTAGTGTGGTGTTCTTCTGGTTTGTGTTGATCACCTTAAAGATATTGCGCAAATGGCGTCCTTTGGTGTTTCGTCGTATCGCCTCAATCCCAGACAAACCACTGTGGGTAACTTGGGCTGAGAAAAACCAACACACCTTTATATTTAATATCTTAGCGACCGTGTTAGGCATTGTATGGATAATTACCGCCACCATTCAGTCCATCATAGTGAATAAATTATCCCAATATACTTTCTTCAGTCAGGGGCTGGCTTATCTATTTAAAATCGAAGTGGCAAAACAAAATGAGAACGAATTATTGTCGCAAAATTTTGTGAGAGTCAAAGGGGATCAAGCCTTTAAGTACATCACGCCAGGTCATGAAGATAGTACCTTAATCAACTATGCCAATAATGAGTTTAAGCAGATATCACGCTACGTTTTAACCAACAGCCCAGCGGTGTGTGTTATATCGGGTGAGCGCGGTATTGGGACCACTACCTTTTTAAAACAGTTACTGTTTAAAGTAAAAAATGCCACGCCTATCTACTTGAACTGCCCTTATGCCGGTTACCCTGAGTTAATTGAAGAGTTTGCCCAGCAGTTAGGCTTGGAGCGTCACGCTGGGGAAATTCAGATCCTCAATTTACTAAGAAAAAGTAATGTGAACTACCTCATTGCGCTTGATAACGGACAGCGCCTAGTAAAACCTATGGTCGGCGGGTTAAGTGGTCTATTAAAATTCACCAACCTTTTGCGCCGCTCTAAAAAGAATCACCGAGCGGTATTGGCCATAGAAAAATCCAGCTGGCGCTTTGTAGATAGAGCTCGTGGCGAACGTTTACTGTTTGATTGGGTCTCATTTTTACCAAACTGGAACGAATCTCAAGTGGCGCAATTGTTAGAGTCTCGCATTAACCAAAGCCCTGAATATCACGTCTCTTTTGAAGGCTTAGTGGTTCCCAAACAATGGGATCACGACGCCATTAGTGAAGAAGACCGCGCTAAAAACGGTTTCTATCGCATCCTGTGGCACTATGCTGATGGTAATCCAACGGTGGCATTGCGTTTCTTCCGCTTGTCGTTACGTCGTAACAAAGAGGATGACAGTGTGGTGGTGCGTCTGTTTAGAGCGCCTGAGTCAGAAGAGTTAGAGAAAATGCCCAAACCTATGTTAGCCGTACTGCGCTCTATCGTGCAATTAGAAGTGGCAAGCCAAGAAGCCCTTTCAGAATGTACCCAACTCAGCCATGCCGAAGTATTGGGCACCCTGCGCTACTTCCAAAGTCGTGGTTACATCGACTGGAATGAAGATAAAGCAAAAATCTCTGATCACTGGTATCGACACGTGACCAATGTACTTCACCGTCAGCACCTACTGGTAAAATAATATGCTAAGAATTTTATTACTTGTTTCAACCCTGTGCTTTAGTAGTTTCTCTTTTGCTATTGAGGAAGTGCCAGATGTGGCCGCTATTCAAGACTTTGCCAGCCTTGTTCGCTGGGGGGGCGTGCTGTTCTCCTTGCTGATCATCGCCTGTACATGGCTGTTGCTGCGCTTTATTGACTCCATTGTAGCCAGCGTCAGTACTCAGTTTGTGCAGTACCGAATGATCCTGCAAAAAGCACAATCCTTTTTGCAATTCTTCATCTACATTACCTCCGGTATTGTGGTGTTTATGATCAGCTTTCGTATCAATGACCATATCCTAGCACTTATTGGCGGTACACTGGCGGTATCTGTGGGTTTCGCATTAAAAGATTTGGCGGCATCCTTTATTGCCGGCCTTACGGTCATGATTGACCGGCCGTTTCAGGTTGGTGACCGCGTCACGTTTGAAGGCAACTACGGGGATATCATCACTATCGGTTTACGCTCAGTGCGCATGCGCACCTTAAACGATGACATTATTACTATCCCTAATAACAAATTTTTGAATGAGGTGACCGTCAGTGGCAACTATGGGGCACTGGATATGCAAGTGGTGATCCCCTTCTTTGTGGGCATGGATCAAGACATTGATTTAGCGCGTAACTTAATTCAAGAAGCGGCCTCTTCTAGCCGTTACATTCACCTGCCAAAACCTGTGGTGGTTTTGGTAAAACAAACCATTACAGACAACTATCTTGCGATACAATTAACCTGTAAAGCCTATGTTGTAGACACAGGATATGAGAAACTGTTTGAAACAGACATTACCCTGCGAGTGATGAAAGAATTTAAAAAGAATGGCATCACACCACCACGCATAGCGGTCAATACACAAATGATTTAATTCTTGCGACAGCAAGGACACACACAGAGAATATAATGGCTAGAACAATACTATACGTATACAAAACTGAACAAAAAGAACTGCTGTTTTCCTATCAGCAATACCGCACCATTCATGAAGCAGTGGCGGACGCAGAAGGGTTAGACATTAAAGAGTTTTTGAAAATGGAACAACAAATTGAGGCGGTTTCGGACACTAAAGCCGCTCGTGACTATCGAGATAATTATTTCAAAAAGCTCGGTTTTGGTAAGATCACTTTAAAAGCCAAAGAAAATAGACCCATTGGCAAAAAGTAGTCTCTAAAACGTAGCAAAAGGGCCTTTAGGTCCTTTTTTATTGCCTAAACACGACCCACTGTATAAATAAACAGTAGCGGCAAGTTTATCATCCTTTACCAACAATAATGCCCCGCTGAACGGGGCATTATTTGATTTAGCACTTCGTATAATTAGGCTATGACTGCCTATTAAACAGGCTTATAGATCACTTTGTTTCCTGAAAGCTGCTCTTTTTGCACAAGCGACTCAGTAAGTAATTTCTTAAGAGCCCCCGTTGCCCATGAAGCGGCTTTGGATTCATCTTGACCTGCGGCAAGACCGATGCTTTTAGAGTTAATGCCTTCAACATTAGCTAAAACAATATCAAGTACCTGTTGTTGCTTAGGTGTCAATGCAACGGTTGAAACTGTGGCTTCAGCTGCCTTCTCTACTTTCACTTCAACAGCCGCAGCCGCAACTACTTGCGTCTCTTTTGCTTGAGTTGACTCTTGACTAGATAAAGTATTGCTCACGTTTACTTTGCTACGCTTTTGCAATTTCATCTGCACTTTACGTTTATGTGCAAGTCTCATTTAATGATTCCCCTGTTCACTGCGTCTTAGCAGGCATGAAAATTTGAAGCGTGATTTATAGCAAAATACACTAACAATTTGTATGTTTTTACCGATATTAAGCCCAATATTACATCCAGGTCACAAATAAACGCCTCAAACCAACAAATTAGCCAATAAAAATTAACTCACTTATAAGTAAAACCATTTTCGTCTCCCTTATTCATTTACTTTGTTTAAATGCAACAAGGTTAATAAAGTAAATGAGCGTATTTTCCTGTGAATTTTCACCAAGAATCCAAGAAAGATAACTCAATAAATTTAAGGCGATGGATTGAAATAATGAGCGCAGGTAAACAAGAAGTGAAATGATGGTACTTGCAAAGTTAGGTATTAATAAAAAAAGAGTGGCACACCATGTGCCACTGATTCCTATTAAACGGATTAAGCGAGATTAAGAAAGGCCGCACCACGTACGCCTCCAGAGTCACCGTGTTTCGCTTTTATGATTTTCGGACACTGCGCAACGGGCAGTAAGTACTTTGGAATACGTTTGGGCATTTCTTCATAAATCAAAGCAAAGTTGGATAAGCCTCCGCCCAACGCCACTACATGTGGATCGTAGGCCGTGAAAAGATTGGCTAAACAAATGGCAAGTAGCTCCATAAAGCGCTCCACATGTTGGGTGGCTTTCTCTTCACCCTCATAGAAAGCGGCAATGATATCCTGAGCCTTCTTCGTTTCATTAAAGTAATGGGCATAGATAAGCTCAAATCCACGACCGGATAAGTAACTATCCAAACAGCCTTTTTTGCCACAGCCGCAATCTAATAACGGCGCGTTCTCGCCCAAATGAAACCAAGCATCAATCGGTAAACGCGTATGCCCTACTTCACCTGCAACATGATTTCGCCCCGAAAACACCTTGCCTTCATGTATGATTCCACCACCAAATCCGGTGCCTAAAATCAGCCCCATGACCGATGTTTCATCTTTAAGATCGTCATCCCACGCTTCTGAAAGAGCAAAACAGTTGGCATCGTTTTCAATTTTAACACTGCGGCCAATACGAGCTTCCAGATCCGCACGTAAGGGTTTGCCCTTAGCTGCAGGAACATTCACCGTTAAAATGGTATTATCTGTGGCGTTTTCCATGCCAGGTAACCCAAAGCCTATTTGGCCTTGCTCTGCAAACTGCGCATCGTATTTGTCCACTAAGCCGGCCAATGTCTCCACCAGCTTTGCGTAATCATGAGTGGGGGTAGCAACTCGCTCGGAAGCAACGCGCTGCAAATTGTGATTGAAAGCCGCAAATTCTATCTTAGTACCACCGACATCAAAGCCATAAAACATTGTGCATCTCCCCTGCGCAATTTGTGCGAATAAATATGAATAACTGAATATTATCTAATAATAGAGTTCACGCATACCGTGACCACTTTCATACAATATCATATGCACCATCGGCATTTACTTGTTCTGCTCACATTGCTGGCAGTGTGCTAGCAACCTCTTCATTATTTGATGCATTCTGTGCAACCCACTTAGCCAATTTAGAAAGATATAACGCATTGGCTTGTTCATAGCACCAAGACTTTGATAATCCCCGACGATTAAACTCACTGCCAATGGCAGCTAAAGTCTGATTGCTCGGACGGGCAAAGTACAAGGTATCGCACAATTGCATATTTGACATGTATTGCGGGTAGATATTCACCGCGGAAGTGTTTACGTTCAATGTTTTCGATTGATTGTGTGTACAGCCTATTAGGCTTAATAAGCACAGCAAGAACACCTTTTTTTGCATAGTTGACTACTTTATTTATCGTGAGCTATCCGCCACGTTAATCACTATGGCAGTCGAACGCTCTACTACAGTGACTGACGCTATTTTTTTGTACCCTTGATATTACGTTATCCGTTTTTTTATGCCTCTACGCACTCATGATTTGCAACACTTATTAACCGAGTGTCTGCATTTTGCTGGGTTAATAACTCCATAGCAACGAGTGAAGTCACAGGTTTATAAAAGTAGTACCCTTGAATTTCATGACAGCCTAATTGAGAGATCGTGTTAAATTGAGATTGCGTTTCCACACCTTCAGCAACAATATTCAAGTTAAGTTGATCAGCAATCATCTTCGTGCCCTTAATAATCGCTTGATTCTTTTTGTTGTTAATAGCACCGGAAATGAAAGCGCGATCAATTTTTACCGTATCAATAGGATATGTGTTAATACAGCTCAAAGACGAATACCCAGAGCCAAAATCACCAAGAGCAATGCTAACCCCATACTCTTTAAACCCTTGCAAAATCTCTAAAGCTACATCTTCATATTCAATCAGTGCATTCTCGGTAATTTCAAATTGAATGTAACTAGGATTAATATTATGGGATTCCATTATCTCAATGTATTTAGATAAAACTTGTTTGTTTCTTAATTGCATTGACGATAAATTGATAGACAATCGCACATCTTGTAACCCTTTCTCCTGCCAACTGTGGTACTGAGCACACGCATTTTCAAACACCCACTCATCAATCTGATTGACAAGCCCTAGCTCTTCAGCCAGTGGAATAAAGTTATTCGGTGCTATAATGCCAAACTCGTCGTTTTTAATACGCACCAAGACTTCAAAGCCAATAATATTTCCTGTGTCAACGGATACTTGTGGTTGGTAATGGAGAATAAAACTGTGTGTAGTAATTGCTTCACGTAAAATGACTTCATGAGTATTACGTAATTTATTTTTTTTCTCTAACAACTTATTGTAAAAAGCGTAACCATTTCTTCCTTGTGACTTAGCTTGATACATGGCACTGTCACCATGCATCAACAAGGTTTCGGCATTATCACCATCAATGGGAAACATGCTAATACCAAGGCTTAAAGTAGCAAAAATAGACTTAGAATTAATGATAAACTCATCTTTTAAGCTATCAAAAATACGTTGTGTAACATCAATGACATCCTGCTCGTTGTGAATGTCGGGAAGGATAATAACGAATTCATCGCCTCCTAACCGAGCCAAAATATCACGAGCACGTAAACAACGTTTCAGGCGCTTAGACAGTTTGATTAATAGTTGGTCGCCGGCCGCATGCCCCATAGAATCATTAATGTATTTGAAGTGATCTAAGTCGATAAACATCACGGCAAAACTTTTGTTATCTTGGGTGGAAAAGCGTATCGCTTCATCCAGTTTATCTTGGAACAAAGTGCGATTAGGTAAGCCCGTTAATACATCAGAATAGGCAAGGTGCTTTATCTTATCCTCTTGCAATCGCTGTTCGGTAATATCTTCAAATACACCACGATAACCACTAAACATGCCGTTTTTCCGAATAGGTTTTGCCGACACCAGCAGACACATAATGCGCCCATCTTGATGCTGAAACCAACATTCATAATCCACCAAATCCTGATGCCTTTGCATCGCTTTTTGATAGCTGTCCCCATCGTTAATGTTCAGCTCATTAATTGGCCTACCTAACAAATAATCAGGTTCATAACCAATAATGTCCGATGAAGAGCTCGAGCTATAGGTAAAGCAATGCTCTGTATCGGTTTCCCACAACCAGTTAGAGGTGCTATGCGCAATATCACTAAAACGCTCTTCAGCCTTTTTTAAGTCCTGAATCAACATTTCGTTTTTCAATGCAGAGCTGATAATGGCTCTTAAGTTCTCAAATGCTGTGCCTTTGCGTTTACTTAAATCGGTCACCATAAAGCCGATGGGTTTATTAGCAAACGATAACGGAAACACCATCAATGAATAACGTTGCTGATGAGGCGCGACATTATTTGGGATCAGTTTATTGGCAACAAAGGCATGCTTATCGGTGGGAGTAAATTTTTTATCACGCACCGAGACAATATTTGTCGCTGTGAGCCTATCTGCATTAACATCATGAAAAATAGAAATATAAAGCTCTGAGAGTTTTAAAATATCTACCGCATATTTTTTTATGGTAGAGAGATCAAATGACGCATTCAGGTTATTGACGATGACACGAAAGTAGTTCAAATAGTATTCAGTTTCATACCCTTGAAACTTAATCGCTGTTAATTCCATTTTATTTTTTAATAGAGTCAATTCAGCAATGAAGGTAGTTAATTTTTTAGGTTGTGAAGAGACATTTAAATACTGCAAGGCACTAATTTGAAATTGAGAGACCACGTCTAACCAAATAAGAATCTCTTCCGATTCTAGTGCATCTTCTAGACACCGCTGTACCATGATAAGCAATTGAGCGTAGTCATTATGCTCAAGAGCATATTGGTATTGTTCTATGACCATTTGCACTTTGCTTTTATTAACGATGCCGCGATGCTGTTCAATGGTTTTAGTCACATGAGCTTTGATTTCATCAAACAGGGGTTCATAACTTTGACTAAGAAACCTTTCATCTGAATCTTGCTCAATAATTCGACAGCCGCAAGACTCTCTAACAATTAACGATGTTGGGATCTTAACTTTGCTGCGTGGTGTTTCACCTTTGATCTGTGCCAACAACTCTATGGCTGCGGCATGACCTAACTCAAACAAAGGCTCACGGATACTGGTTAAAGACGGTTGTAAAAATGCCCCTTCAAGGGTATCCAAAGAACCCACCACTGCAATATCTTCAGGCACCCGAATGCCAGCCTCTTGACAGGCTTCAATAACACCAAAGGCTTGGTTGTCACTGATGGTAATAATGGCATCCACAGAATGTGTATTCTCTGCGAAAAACGCTTGTATCGCTTTCTTGGCATAACTCTTTTTTAGATCGCTATAAATAACTAATTTTTCGTCAAAAGGTAGCTGATATTTCTCGAGCAGTTTCTTATATATATGCATTCTTTGCTCGGAGGAAGCATGATGCTCAGGCCCTCTTAATAACAGTATTTTTCTATAACCATGTTTTTGATAAAAATGCTCAAACAGTTGCGTAAATCCCGTCTCATAATCAGCGGTAATATTGGTATGAGAGTCAATATGACTGCCTATATTCACCACTGGCACAGAATTAAACTGCTCAATAAATTGGCCGCGTTGGTCCTTGGTAAGAAAGCGCATATGTGAACTGAACGGGCTAATAACACCAGAAATAAGATCTTTATCTATAAGATCAAATACCTTATCTCGAGCTAAAGCCGTTCCACTAGAAGAATTAATCACCCCGCCACAAAAACCAATTACGTTACAATTATTTTGTTCTGCAACGTAAGCCACCCCTCTCATAATACCTTCTTGATAATGAGAAGCCATCGAGCCCACTAATACCGCAATGGTTGGGCGGCCATTATGTAACCCTAACTCAGGACCATCGTTTCCGTTACTCATAGCACCTACAACCTATACAACTGATTTCATTGGTTCTTTGTCGCGTATTGTAACGGTAAAGCTATACAGTAGACAGGTGCTCTACTATTCATTTAATTAAAACTATGAACAAAATCACATGCTTATCTTTAATTATTAGACAAGTATTGCGTTAATACCGGTCGAGTAAAGTCCCGTTTTTCTCGGGTTTTGCTCAACATGTAACTCTCTTTGAACACCGCAAACCAAGATTGGAGTTGCTCACTGGCCTGATTAAGGTGAAATTCATCTAACACCAATGACGCCACTTCACAGGTCGCCAAATGTTGTTCTTGATCGGATTTTCGCATCACATATTCCGATATTTTATTCGGTTGGATAGACACTACAGGTAAATGGTGTAAATATTCTGATTTTCTGTATATCCTACGCGCTTCGCGCCAACTGGCGTCGAGAAAAATAAACAGTGGTATTTTATTTTGCACTTGCTGCTGCTTATCACGTTCTAAAAGGTGATTGGTCTCAAACAAGTAATTTTCAGGAAAAATCAGGATCGGTTGATACTTAGCGTCAGATAATAGCGCCAACATGTTGGCCTCAGGCTCCGTGCGACTCCACTGATAAGCGTGAACATCAGCGCACACATCGGCAATCAATCGCCCGGTGTTGCTCGGTTTTAGCACTTCGTTTTCTGAATAGATCAACAAAGTGGCAAACCCTGTGAATGGCTTGGGTTGATGAAGACAAATGCAATACTTACTGGCGATACGGCAATATGAACAACGCTCTACTTTTGAGCCTCTTGCGCTAAACGGTTTAGTGGATTGTTGTAATCGATTTGCCACTAATTGATGAACTGCATGAACACGCATTACTCGCCCTTGTGCGTAAAAGAGACTAAGAATAATCAAGGGGGGCAACCTTGTCACCCTATAGAGGAAAATATATTCATGGACGCGTCCACCATCAGATTCACTGTCTTTATCTCAGTGTTGCTCATTTGTGCCATTACTGAACATTATCGACCGCAGCGCCCTTTAAGCCAGCCAAAAGCGTTTCGTTGGCTAAATAACTTAGGTCTTACTAGCGTCAATGCACTTGTTCTCTATTGCACCATGCCACTGTTGGCAATTGAAGCAGCATTATGGGTACAACAGCATCAGTTTGGACTCACCTATTGGCTCGGTTTGCCTATGCCTGTTTCTCTGGTGCTCACCGTTATCGCCTTAGACTGCGCTATCTATTGGCAGCATCGCCTATTTCATTCATGGTCAATACTGTGGCATTTGCACAAGGTCCATCACGCAGATCAAGATCTTGATGTTACCTCTGGAGCCCGTTTTCATCCCATTGAAATTTGGTTATCTATGTGGATTAAAATCACCTTAGTGATCGCCCTTGGCATTTCACCGTTAGCTGTTATTATTTTTGAGGTGCTGCTAAACGCAACGGCCATGTTTAACCATAGTAATATAAACTTGCCCGCTTACATCGATAAGCCTTTAAGAAAACTGCTGGTGACTCCTGATATGCACCGCGTGCATCACTCTACACAACGCAGTGAAACGGATTCTAATTTTGGTTTCTGCTTATCCATTTGGGATCGCATATTTAACAGTTACATCAGCCAACCGGCACTGGGCCATCAAAAAATGCACATCGGCATATCTCGCTTCCGTGATCCACAAGAGCAAAGATTAGACAAAATGCTCACTCAACCTTTTAGGAATAAATAATGACCTTTGCCCACTCAATAGTGCTCAACATCGTCCTTGTCATTGTGCTCAGTGGTTGTGCATCAGGACCTGAGACCAACCCAAGAGCTAAGGTCAACACGCAACATATTGATCAGCAAATTGACCATAAGTTTTCAGCACAAGAGAGCCAGGCGTTATTTCGCTTTTATGAAATATGGCATCAAACCCCTTATCAATTTGGCGGTTCTTCTAAACGGGGGGTGGATTGCTCTGCTTTTACTCAAATAGCCTTTGCTCAACTGTTTGGCTATTCATTGCCACGCACCACAGAGCAACAAAGTGAGCGCGGCGTAGAAATAGACTATGAAGAGCGCCGCTTTGGGGATTTGGTGTTCTTTAAAACCGGTTTCATGACTCAACATGTAGGTATTTATATTGAAGACAATAGCTTTATGCACGCCTCATCCTCCCGCGGAGTCATTATTTCACGGCTCGACTCCCCCTACTGGGCCGATGCTTTCTGGCAAATCCGTCGCGTGCGCTAACTAAAGGCGTATCACTCAATACCCTCTGATGGTTTGCTGACAGCAGACAAGGTGATCCTTGGCATATAATTGCACTTTTCCAACTTGATTGTACGAAATTTAGCCTAAACTTACCCCATAAGTATAGGTTGAGGCATTAAGCATGTGGCAGGCGATTACACAACAACTCTCAGACGTTTTAATGTTTGAGTTTAAAATTGAAGAAAAGAGCCGCATCACCTGCGGTGACATCAGTGAAAGCTACATGATTAGCGACGGTGAACAGCGTTACTTTGTTAAAGTAAACAGCAAATCTTTTTTAAACCATTTTAGTGCCGAAGTAGACAGTTTAAGTCAGTTAACTCGCTCCAACACGGTTACCACCCCAGAAATCGTGCATTTAGGTTCCACTAAAGATGCCTCTTTTTTAATTTTAAACTACTTACCTACACATCCGCTGGCTAATCATGAAGCGAGCTACCAATTTGGTCAGGACATCGCCCGTTTACACTCATGGCAAGAGCAACAAGAGTACGGCAACGACAATGACAACTATCTCGGTACAACACTGCAGCCGAATCGTTGGCAAAAGAAATGGTGCCAATTTTTTGCCGAGCAAAGGATTGGCTGGCAATTACAACTACTCAAAGAGAAAGGCATTGATTTTGCCAATGTGCAAGACGTGGTCTCTACCATAAAGTTTGCGTTATCCAACCATCACCCCAAACCCGCACTGTTACACGGTAACCTTTGGCACGGCAACTGCGCAGAATCCCCTTTTGGCCCCATTTGCTACGATCCTGCCAGTTACTGGGGGGACAGAGAGTGTGATATTGCTATGACCGAGCTATTTGGCTCCTTTCCTAACGCATTCTATCTTGGCTATAACAGCATTAAGCCACTGTTAGATGGCTACGATGAGCGTAAAGATATTTACAACCTTTACCCTATCCTCAATCACTGCAACCTATTTGGTGGTCACTACTTAAACGACGCACAACAGCGAATAGACCAATTGCTCAAACAATATGCGTAATAGCAAGACGGTATAAGAGGTAAACGATGAAAGAATTTACACAACGACAAATAGCCTGTCCCCATTGCGGGCAGCATATTACAGTGTCTTTAGATACGACACAGGGCAATCAAGAATTTTATGATGATTGTCCCGTGTGTTGCCATTCAATTCATCTCAACATGCAATTGGATGAAGTCAGAGATAAGGTCCAGTTGCAAATAGATGCTGACGATGAGCAAATTTTCTAACGATTTTTCTCCGCTAACACGCGCTCAACGGTGTCAACAATGGCTTGTGTTTGCGGGTCGACCTCTAAGTTAATTTTATCACCCACTTTACGTTGCCCAAACAAAGTGCGAGTCAGTGTTTCCGGGATCAAATTCACGCTGAAGCGATCCTCTTGGACTTCTGCAATGGTTAACGAACAGCCATCCAAGCCGATATATCCTTTAGGTAAAATATAGCGCATGCTGCTTGGTGAGCACTCAAACCAAATGGTTTGGTTGTTGGGACTCGATATCATTTGCTGAACCGTCACCACACCACTAATGTGCCCAGACATATTATGTCCGCCTATCTCGTCGCCAAATCGAGCGGCTCTTTCTACATTGACCCAATCCCCTAACTGGAGTAAACCGAGGTTAGTCAAATCGAGTGTCGCTTTCATTAAATCAAAACGCACTTTGCGCCCGGTCACTTGCGTGACCGTCAAGCAGCATCCATTATGGGCAATAGACGCCCCTAAGGTTATGTTATGACTTAATTCACTGGGCAATTCAATCACATGACTGTGAAAATCTTGTTTCTGCTCAATAGAGATCACTTGAGCCATTCCTTGAACAATACCTGTAAACATAAATGAGACACTCTCAGACTTTGTGAAAAACGTCGCTCAGTATATCATGGCAAATCCATCTCTTGGCAGGTTAATAAAGACAAAACATAACGATGAAAAATATAGCTTAGTCAGACTTTTGGTATTACTATGCCCCCCTCTCAACATAGGAAACTGGCTGTGCATCGTTACCAAAAAGAAGCAAAAAACCTCATTAAACTTGCCACTCCCATTCTCATTGCCTCTATTGCTCAAACGGGCATGGGCGTAGTCGATACCATTATGGCAGGGGGCGTGAGCGCAACGGATATGGCCGCCGTGGCCATTGCTTCAAGTATTTGGTTACCGTCGATTTTATTTGGCATTGGCATTTTAATGGCGCTAATCCCAATTGTGGCGCAGCTGAACGGGCGCGGTCATCAACATAAAATTGCCAACGAAATCCAGCAAGGGGCAAGTCTTGCCGTGTTGATAGGCTTTCCTATTGCGATAGTGTTGCTACAAACCAGTTCCATTTTGCACCTAATGGACGTAGATGCCACGATGGCGCGTATTACCACAGGTTACATGCACGCTATGTTACCCGCCGTACCCGCTTTTCTCTTTTTTCAAACATTACGCAGTTTTACCGATGGCATGTCTCTAACCAAACCGGCCATGATTATTGGCTTTGCCGGTTTGTTGATTAACATCCCTCTCAATTACATTTTTGTGTATGGCAAGCTAGGCATTCCGGAATTAGGTGGGATCGGCTGTGGTGTAGCCACAACCATTGTCTATTGGATCATGTTTGCTATGCTGCTGTTCTATACCATGACGTCAAAACGTCTGAAAAGCATTGGCCTTTTTGACACTTGGCATAAGCCTAAACTCAAAGCGCAATTTCGTTTGTTTAAGTTAGGCTTACCCGTGGCCTTAGCGATTTTCTTTGAGGTGACGTTATTTGCTGTGGTAGCGCTACTGGTTTCGCCTTTAGGCCCTATTGTGGTAGCGGCCCATCAAATCGCTATTAACGTTTCAAGCATGGTCTTTATGATCCCTATGAGTATTGGCGGAGCAGTCAGCATACGTGTAGGGCATAAACTTGGCGAAGAAGACACCGAAGGGGCGCGTATTGCCAGCCATGTTGCCATTATACTGGGTCTGTCTTTGGCTGTGATCACCGCTATCCTCACGGTGTTATTTAGAGAAAATATTGCCGATCTGTACACAGATAATCGCGCCGTAACCACAATATCAGTGCAATTATTGCTACTGGCTGCCATTTATCAATTTAGTGATACCGTGCAAGTGGTCGCCGCCGGTGCCTTGCGCGGTTATAAAGATATGAAGTCCATTTTTAGCCGCACTTTTATCTCTTACTGGGTGGTTGGTTTACCTACAGGATATATTTTAGGCTCTAGTCATTGGTTGGGAGAACCTATGGGCGCGCACGGTTACTGGTATGGGTTTATCGTCGGTTTAACCACTGCTGCTATCTTGTTGGCTCTGCGTATAAAATGGATGCATCGCCAACCAGAAAACGTACAGCTCGAATTTGCATCTCGTTAATCACCCGACAATGGCTTAAAACACGGGACGCTCTCTCATAAAGCGTGCAAACTTTGGCACGCCATTGTGGGTGGTCCCATTATAACGATAGGTAATGACAGTACCAATCGCTGGTGGATTTTTTCGTTGCTGGTCACTTAATCCGCTACCAATATAAAAACGCACTCCCTGCGCAGTCTCAACCCAAAGCGAGCCTATTTGTGCTGGTTTTTTTCCCTGTTTATAACCCACTACGCGCGCCTCAGCATCTTGATGGGGCTTAATTTTTAATAGATTATCACTGCGACCTTCGATATACACTCCGTGACGATGGCGTACCATCAACCCTTCCCCTCCGCTGGCAACCACTTGATTTAATTCTTTATTTAATTGCCTGTAAGATTGAAATGGCCTTTGCTTAATCACCGTAACTTGTGGGCTATTTTCACCTTGCTGTGCCTTCCATTGTAACAAGGCATGGTAACCTTGCTCATAACTGCCTAGCGTATCAATTCGGGAAAATAGAACATAATGAATATCCGCCCAAGCCCGTTCATTGGGCGTGTGATCCAATACGGTTTGTTGCACCTGCACATATCGGCCTCGGCCTACCCATAATTCTCCTTCTACTGAAAAGTCCGGCAGCTGCTCTGTAAAACCAATAGGAGCATGAATCACGGTGCCATTTCGAGTCATTAACTGCTTACCATTCCAAACCGCACGAATACCATCGAGCTTTTCACTCACCCAATGATCCGAGGTCAGTCGTTGCCCTTGAAAGACATTCGCTAACATCAAGTTGTGTGGCATCTTACTTTGACTGTGTACTTCACACGCGACTAGCGGCGTGCATGCAAGTAACATTATCGACAACCCCTTACTGTGCCCCATAGTGCCTCCCCTTTGAAACAAACTCTTAGGACAACACTATTGTCACCATTTGCTAAAATGCCCCCTTTCATCAAGCATTTTGCGAGATAGCACGATAAGATAGATGAAATCTCATTTACGCCAGTGCTCATGTGACACTGTCACACTTACTTCCTACGCCTATAAGGACATACAATGTTAAAAGCAATTATCTTTGATATGGACGGTCTTATGATCGACTCAGAACCCTATTGGCGTCAGGCACAGTTGGATATATTCCCCAACTACGGCATTCAACTGACCCTTGAAGACTGCATTGCCACAACTGGGGTTCGAATTGATAATATTGTGGATATGTATTATCAGCAGTCTCCTTGGCAAGGAGTAAGCCAACAACAGGTAGCGGATGAGATTTGTGATCGGGTTATCCAATTAGTCAGCGAACATAAACCTGCCCTACCAGGTTTAATCCCTTTACTGGAGCAATTAACTCAATTAGATATTAAACTTGCGGTGGCCTCATCGTCACCCATGAAGCTAATTAATGCAGCGCTTAGCGCACTTGAGTTAACCGATACCTTTGATGCGGTGCTTTCTGCGGAATCGTTACCCTACGGCAAGCCACACCCAGCTGTGTATATAAATACGGCGAAAGCCTTAAATCTCAAACCGAATGAATGTTTGGCCGTGGAAGATTCATTACCTGGGTTACTGGCCGCGAAATCTGCCACCATGAAAGCTATTGTGGTGCCTGAGGCCACGCATTATTTGCGCGATGAGTGGGCCATTGCCGATAAGAAGTGCCATTCATTGGCCGATATTACGCCGCAGATGATCGCTAAATTATTGCAAAAATAGCAAAAAGTGTGGTCAAGACCCCATCCTGACCACACGCTCTTTAAGTCAATAACCTATTTGATTGCATTATAGGAAGTTATTATCAACGGTGTTTTGCTGATAGTTTTCCACGTTTTGCAGTGTTGTTTTCGCAATACTTTCTAGGGCATCGATAGTTAGAAACGCTTGGTGCCCAGTGAAGATCACGTTGTGACAAGAAGAGAGACGGCGGAACACATCATCCACAATCACATCATTAGATTTGTCATGGAAGAACAACTCTTTCTCACTTTCGTAAACATCTAAGCCTAAAGCGCCAATACGCCCTTGTTTTAGTGCGTCGATGGCCGCGCTAGAGTCCACTAATTCACCACGGCTGGTGTTAATGATCATCACGCCATCTTTCATTTTGTTAAACGCGTCGGCATCCAATAAATGATAGTTTTCAGCGGTCATAGGGCAATGCAAAGAGATCACATCAGATTGCTTAATTAAAGTATCCAGATCGCAGTACTCTCCACCCAATTCAATAACTTTGTCATTTGGGTATGGGTCAAAACAGAGTACATTCATCCCTAAGCCTCTAAGGATACGAATTGTAGCCAGACCAATTTTACCGGTACCAATCACACCCGCAGTGCGTCCATGAAAGTTAAAACCAACCAAACCTTCTAATGAGAAGTTAGCATCTCTGGTGCGCTGATACGCCTTATGAAAACGACGGTTTAAGGTCATCATTAGGCCCACAGCATGTTCGGCAATGGATTCAGGGGAGTACGCTGGAACGCGGGCTACTTGAATGTTCAACTCTTTGGCTGCATCCAAATCCACATTATTAAACCCAGCGCAGCGCATGGCGATCATTTTCACACCACGTAGGGCTAATTGCTCTAATACAGGTCGAGATAAGTCATCGTTAACGAACGCGCATACCACTTCACAACCTTTTGCCATTTTCGCAGTTTGTTCAGTCAATAAAAAATCATAAAAATGATACTCAACATCACTGTCTACTTTTGCTTGCTCAAAAGAGCGCTGGTCGTATGACTTGGTACTAAAAAAGGCAATATTTATCATATCTATCTCTCATAAATTGAATGCAATAATTGGTAATATTCGAGCGTTGAGTTAGAGTCCTACAATCGTTCAAATATAAAGCTCATGAACGATACTTAACACACTTGTTGAATCGTTACTCTTACCTGTCCTAGATGGACCAATAAAGAGTGAGTAGCGGTTTTGTTTTGACAAGTAAAAGCGATAAATAAAAAGGCAAAAGGCGAACTTACTGCTGATGTTACGCGGTAAATTTTCGGCCAAAATGAAATCTTCGCTGTTGTCTTGTGCCACACACCTTAGTCAAATACGCTTTTTTAGTGTGACAAAACCTTATCATTGTACATGAGCCATAATAGCCCTATTCAATAACCAAAACTAAGTTTCAGCAACCTATTTTCACACCAAATCAGTTTGCAAAAATAAGCGACTTTTTGCCTAGAAAAATCCACCATTTATGGTTTTGTTGTTACTGTGTTCACTTTCTGTATAAAATAACATCTAAGGCTAAAAATCCGCCTATTTTTACTAGCAACCCCTTTCTCTATCTCTTTATTCCATTGAGTTCGCTTGATAGTTTTCCACATTTTCTGCTGACATTTGATACACCGCGTCCACCTTGCTTGCACCATCACTGTAGTTGACATCCGCCGTCACATTTTGATTATACAAGCCGCCTTCTACCCAAACGGGTGTTTGTAAACTTACCAATTCAATACCTTGAGGGTAATCCACTAGCACTATTTGGTTTGGTTGTGGCGGTGGCGTATGAATGCACGCTCCCGCAGTAGGCACAAGGAAGAATTGAGTCACCTTATTGCCTTGCATTTCAATGGGCGTGATAAACCCGGCTAAACGATGGGTTTTATTGAGTATCTTTTGATTCGGCAACGTCGCCATTTTTTGACGTTGCTCGGTAATTAACTCTCGCTGCAAAAACAGCGCGGTAACATCAATCCCCGCCCTCTCTAACCCCCCTTGCAAAGCCTCAATTTCAGCGATGGATTGCTTGGATGGGGTAAACCCTTTAATTTTTTGAGCGTCTCTAAAACGCGCAATGGTACCTAAATCATAAAGCTGATTATTATCAAGGGCTGAAAATGGGTCTTCAACCGTCGTTAACTGAGGTACAAGATCTTGCCAATAAGTCGGTTTAAGCTCTTCAGCGGTGACAGGGATGGCGAATAATAATGTGCATCCAAGCACCATGCGTTGTAAAACCTTCATATTTACCTTCTTTAAAGAAATAGGCAGGGATTCCCCTGCCTTAATTAAGCGAATCAAACACGCAAGCCTACTGAGCCGAAAAACGACAGCCCTTGCAAGCGCAACAAAGGGGCAACTACAATGTATTGCGGTAAATTTTGCCGTCTTTCATTACGAGTTTGATTGTCTCTATTTCTTTATATTCTGGGTCGGCATCAAACCACTTTTGGGTTGCACCAATCACCGACATATCTTGCAATGGGTTGCCTTCTACTAAAATAATGTCAGCCACCGCCCCTTTTTCTATCACCCCTAATTTCCCTTGAGTTGTACCGCGAGGCCCAGACAACGCCAGCATTTCACCGGCGGTGGAGGTCATTTGTTTGAGCACTTCAAAGTTGCTGCCAAATGCTTGGGTGCGCCAGTATATTTCATAACGTCTCGCACGCTCGGCATCGGCATCGGCACCCACGTAATCTGATGCAAATACCACCTTAACGTTATTTTTTAACAGACGTTGACCATAATCACCATACTGCTCTTGAAGTTTGGCCACCATGGGCAGTTTTTCTGCCGGCATCAATGGGTTTTTCGCTAAATCAGGAGACAATCCCCACATTTGTGGCACTACGTATCCCCCTTCTTTTGCGATGCGTTTCATGGTGTCATCATTAATAAAGAAACCGTGCTCAAAGGTTTTCACACCACAATCTAATAGACGGTTAACGGAGCGATCATTAAAGGTATGAGCGGCCACATAGGTGTTCCAATCTTTTGCGGCCTCAACAATAGCGCAGGTTTCCTCCACCGAGTATTGGACGGTATCAATAGGATCAAAGCGTGACGAACCTCCGCCACCGGCCATAATCTTAATTTGGGTTGCGCCATTACGCAGGTTAACGCGAGTGGCCGTCATAACTTCTGGCACTCCATCGGCAACGGCACCAATGCCCATACGCTCAAAGTTTGATAGATCGCCGGCGGTTTTCGGTGAAAATCCAGCATCATTTCGATCGCGAAAATCACCATGACCGGAGGTTTGTGAAATAAACGCACCAGAGGGATAAAGCCTCGGCCCATCCACATTGCCCGCTTCGATTTCACGAGTAAGCCCAAATGCAGGTCCACCCATATCACGCACCGTCGTAAAGCCATCGTTAAGATAACGCTCTACAACTTGTACCGCATGAATGGATATGTCCGTGATATCTTTGTTGGACTCAATATCGTTAAAATTGTAGTTGATCATAATGTGCGCATGACCATCAATTAAGCCCGGCATCAGGGTTTTCCCTTGCCCATCGATAATGGTGGCATCCTTGGCCGTAATTTCACTAGAGGATATTTGAGCGATTGTATTATCCACAACCAACACATGATGATCTTCATACAACTTATCTTCTGTGCCGTTAAACACATCCACATTCTTAAATATCGTGGTTTGTGCATGAGCGGCAAATGCAAAAGAGCAACAAATGGCGATGGTTGAAAGTGTCAGCGTTTTTTTCATCATAGTTTCCTTTAGAAGTTCACATTCAATAACTTAGAAGTGATCTTAAGGAAAATCCACAAAACTAATTGCCATTAGGTGACACGCATTGAGAAAGAGACCTTTTATACTAAATAGTGTTAACTCAACCTATATTGACGAGGAGTCATCCCCATACGACGTTTAAACGCGCGCGAAAAATGAGCCCCATCAGAATAGCCAAAACGTGTCGCTATGCAAGTTACAGAACATCTCTCTTCCTTGAGCGCTGCCAAGACCAATTCAAATGTCATCTCTTCAATTAACGTTTTATAAATCAATTGATGTTCCGCTAAACGCCGTTGCAAAGTGCGCACATTCATTCTTAAGATCTCTGCGGCCACAGTGATGGGCAACTTACCCGTAGACAAATATGGAAAGATGGCCATTTTGAAGGTTGCGATAAACGTAGGTTGTACATACGTCACCGCTTTTGGCAAAGTCACCTTCGACGCCCTGACAATGCCAGAGGTCACTTGTTGCCGCATAACCTCATCGCAGATTTTAATTCCGGTCATCGACCTTTGAGTAATAAAGGTAATGTTATCCATAGTCGGTAAGCCTTGATAGGCGTCACTTGTCGCGCTTACCAATGAAATTTGCTTGGGCTTCCAAGTTAAATGGGTAATTGAACGAATAAACTCAAGCAAAAACAAAACCGAGAAGATTTCCCCATATTCATACCAAAGCTCATGTTGACCTTGTTTTTCACGAACTAACCACCACGAACCCGCAATATAAGAGGGATACACTTTAGCGCCAAGGGATGCCCGCTTAACCAACAGAGTTAACTCATGACACGCATCCAACACGGGGATAGATGGCGACAATTGCGCTGTAAAATCAGACATATAGTTGTCACGAATACTCTGCCAAAAAATCAACACCAATTGCGGTGTGGAATAATGTTCACCCAACACCTCAAGAGCATTTCTTAAGGCACTTTCCGGTAAGTAGTCATAACTTTGTGCACCACGAATATCATTTGGGATAGTGGCTTGCCGCAACACAGCGTAAGCGTCACTATCCACCTGCATCAGTAAATCAACAAAAAACCTCACATCTTCTACTTTCACCAAATCGATAGATTGCACCCAACCTCCCGTCCACACAGACCATCGCTTCTTTACTATAAAAACAATGGCAAAAAACCGCAGTAATTCAACCTATTCAATCGTTTAAGTTCACAGTTATGATGGCAGACTCGCACAAATTTTTTTCTTATCCGCGCCTAGTGCGTCTATCCCTCTTCAATCTCAGGTTTTTTCTCAGTGCACTTCAACCTCCCCTTATAATAATTGGCCTACCAACCCTGAAACTGCTGTCAAAACAATCAAAAAACACCCATCTCGATTATAAAAACGGCAAACAGTTCACAAACCTAAGATTTCTACTTGAACCCTTGCCCGCTTATGGATAACATCAGTCTCGTTCAAGAAGATGGGTCCGTAGCTCAGTTGGTTAGAGTATCGCCTTGACATGGCGGGGGTCGGCGATTCGAATTCGCCCGGACCCACCATCCTCTTTTGCATTAACATGCAAATTTGAACAATTTGGATCCGTAGCTCAGTTGGTTAGAGTACCGCCTTGACATGGCGGGGGTCGGCGATTCGAGTTCGCCCGGATCCACCATATTTAACAAGAAAACCAAGCATTTAGCTTGGTTTTCTTGTTTCTAGCCTTCTCAAAATTACACACAATATTTTCGAGTCCCCCTCACTCCCCTCATTTTAATGTACACATAAATATTCATAGTTATTCATAATGAAAATTCAATAACACAGCTAAGAAGAGCGTTGTGACCATCGTGTGACCATTTTTGTGACCAAATTAATTTTGTTTGGTGGCAAAGTTAGAGATTTTTACCAACGTTATTTTTCGGTATTTCTGTTTTAGAATATCGTTGTCACGAAGATTCTCATTGAACAATTATCAACACTAATCTGGGAGGACACGAAAGTGGTTGCTATTTATCTAGTCAAAATTTTCTCTGTATTTCCAGAAATGACTCATAAGCTTGCACCTCTGGAGCGACGCATGATTATTCGTCCTGATGAATAAAAATCAAAAAAGCCCTTCCATAAATGAAGATCAATTTGATTGAATTCGTTTCTTATGCAGAATTAATTCTAAGTTACTAAGTGGAACGTTTAGCCGTCTTAGATATACGCTTACACGTTGAATGGATTCGGGATTGCATCGCAGCAAGCAACCAACTTGGATCCCTCGCTTCAGTTGAGTTTTTGCAAATATGCTGGGCCTTGATAATGCCTAGGGTTACAGAGCAGATAAACTCATGCTCATTAGCATATTTGTCAGACCAAAGCCCTGTCCTCTCACGAACTAAACCATAGATGTCATCATAAAATCGGTTAATTTCATCATGTGTAAGTGATGGAAAATTTGCATCCTGCATGATATCGCAGCACAGACTGGTACAATGCACCGCAAGAGATGAGTAACTCATAGTTGCTCTCCTTCTAATCGGCTTTTTGCAAGTAACTTTTCGAACGCGCTACCATCTTGACGTGTTAGATTTGGTACAAATCGGCTATAAACTGCAAATAACATTTTTGTGGTTGTATGACCCATTTGGCGAGCAATCCATTCCGGAGCCTCACCAGCTGCAAGCCATAAAGTAGCAGCTGTGTGCCGTGTCTCGTAAGGACGTCGATAACTCATCCCCATAGCTTCTAAGGCCGGTTTCCAAACACGCTCTCGTACATTACGCATATCCAACGGATTCCCCACTCCATTACAAAATACGAATGCCTGTGTCAACGCCAGTTTAAAATTGACCCACTTATCGACGTTATCGCCGTAGTAAAACTGATCCATCCACGTAATCGATAGCTTTCTCCACTGATTTGTATGATGTGCGAGTGATGAAGAAGCCTATCCAGTAATGCCGCCGTCAGTGTCGTATCGTCGGCGAACGCATTTGACCATTGAGTGAACGGCAAGTTACTGGTCACGATAATGCTGCCTTTCTCGTATCGTTTAGCGATGACGTTGAAGAACAAGTTCGCTTCTTCTGTGGTTACCCTAAATTTCAGATTCCAATAGATATTCGAAAATAATGTCAGTGACAAAAACTTTCGTGCCGGTGGGTAAGTTCTTAGGAATTAGGTAAGCGGCAAAAGGTGATGTATTTAGATTCTCTTTTGTACTAGAAGTTGTACTGTCAAAATGCACAACTGATCGACAATCATAACCGCTGTACGAATAAACACCATTCTCTTTTATCAGTCGCACTTTAGATGATAGAGCCTCTTCAGAGTCAGTTGGCTTGATTAACACCTGATAACCTTCTTTTTCTGCTCTATTAATCGCGCACATATCTCTGGCGGTATTAATCACGACTAAATGTTCGGTATTTCGACCTATGCATCCGGTGAGGTCGTCTTCATCGTAATCATTACTGTTATTTGTAAACTGGTACTGTATCTTTGCATTATGAAAGCCAACATAAGCACATGCTTCGGGGTTTACTTGAAATAAAGCAATGATTTGATCTTCATTAAAGTAAGTCAGATTGATGACTTGTTTTTCACAAGCGCTACAAAACCGACTAAGCTCGCTAGCAGTCCAAGACAACTCACTCCACTTCTTTCGTAACGGACACGAGAAAGTCTTAACCACTGTCCCGTTGCTTGAAAACAGAGTATTTGATGCCAAATCCAAACGCATAATAAGCTCATTTAAATTTAAGTTAATCACTAGAATCTACGAACAAAAAATCCCAGTTGAACCGAAAATGTTATCTTATCAGACACAATTAAGCTCACAAAAGATGGAGAAACTAGTCAGACTGCATGCTATTAAATTGTCTTTCTTAGCATTGTTTCGGGGGTAGCATTCAAAGTTCTGTGTCATTTCCAGTAGAATATCCAAAACAGGAGTGACACATGACCCAACCATTTGATTTTGACCAAGCGCTTAAAGCACTTCAAGCTGGAAAAAGCCTTACGGCTAAAGACAGTGTACTTGGCCAACTTATCAAGCAACTTACTGAAGCTGCTCTGACTGCTGAGTTAGATCTGCGTCTTGATAACGATCCCATTCCTAACCGCAAGAATGGTAAAACATCAAAAACAATCAAACATCCTTCAGGTAGCTTTGAACTCGATGCCCCAAGAGATGTGCCAGAAAAACAAAAAACGGCTTAGTAAGTCTCCAAAAAAACTGGATCATGACATATCTATAAAGCATACCTAAACAAGCAAAAAGCTAGTTAGACTGTTTTCATAATCAATATATGCGATTTTTATCCATTATAGAATATCCATTGCCTGCGTTTTTGTTCACCCATGCAATATTTTCCGGTGATATAGACCACATTAAATCTGCTAGAGATCTTGCATTTTCCTTACCTTGACTAGGTGTTAATACTGTAATTATACGTTTGTACCAGTAAGTTTTTTTTGCAGGGACTAATTTACCATTAACAACACTATATGGCTGATGAAGTCCGACAGCATTATTATCAATACTAATAGGATATTTTGCGGAAAAAAATATTATAGCACATGCACTCACACACTTATCATTACTACCAATAATGGTTGTAAATGGGGATTGCTTTGACACATACGAGGCGATTTTAATGGCCGTTTCTAAATCTCCACCAGGAGAAGACAGTTGAATTACATGTAATGGAAATACTTTTTTCCGTTCTTGTTTAATGATTTTTTTAAAACTCACATAGTCACTAGGGACTATTTCACCTTCAATTCTTAAAATAGTTGGATATACGCCATCATGATCTAACCATAAGTTAGCTGCATATAAATCACCTGAATTAAACATGATAATAATAGCCAACAAAAAAAACATCTTCATTAATGACTCATCCATAAATATTTTGTATGGATATGTTATCTCATATACGTTCACTAGCCGATTGCCTTTCGTTATCACTTTCGAAACCTTAGTTTTCAAAAATAACGCATGCAATCTATGTTACCATTAATGTTAATTTATAAAAACAACAGTTCGGATAATTAATGAAAAAGAATAAAATCCTCATATTTGCCTTATTTTTTATGGGTTCACTCGCACTTGCCCCATATGCATTGAACTTCAACAAAGGTACACCTATTAGTTGCATGGTGGATACTATGCATTCCTTTTTATCTTTTATTCATGGTGACAATACCAATACAAACAACCTATTTAGTCTAATAAAAGATAAATGTGATATTGATTTTAAGTATCAGATAAAAAAAAATCCAATCACACCGACAGTTAATAAACCGGTTAATATCCAGCGTTCCTCATTAGTCCATACTAACGAAGTTTCAATAAGAAAGGATTATTTTAATAAGAATAAAAAAGCAAATATTGTGATCGGCGAATCCGGAGGCTATATATCAATCGATAGTAAGAACAACAAAATCGTCTTTTTTTATGGTAAGGATGATTTTGATGAATATAAGTTCATGGTATCAATACAATTACCAAATGACAAAATTGAATGCAGCTTAGATGAACAAAGTTCTTTATCTGATTTTTTAACCAAAACAAAGCATGGCTTTAACATAAACACTAAATTTCCTGATTGTATTTCAGAAAAAGGTAAGCGTGTAAATTCATTAGACATTAATTTATATAAAAAATATCAATCGCCAGAATATAAAGGTTCATATAGGTTATCTGTAAATTCAAAAATTACAAATAATAAACTTTTATTTGCTACTCCTATTTCTGATGTAGGTACTTTATTATCTGATCCCAAAAAAATCATTTATAAGACGAGAGGGAACTTGTTTAGAGAGGTAATATTCAAATCTGATGGGAGTATTATTCTTCGCACTCCAAAAAGAGATTTTAAATTTAAATTAACGTACCCATCAAGTGATCTGAAAGGGCAAGATTTTTATATCACACTTGAGCAACCAAAAGTTACTAGGGGGCCATACTCATCAATTGATGCCATGCGTTTCTTTTTTAACGAGGATTTTGATATGTACTATCGTATAAAATTAAAAGGTTCAGATGACTGGTCAAAAAAATATAATATTGATTATATCCATCTAATCAAATAACACATATTAAAGGGGGTGAATGTCACTATATAAAATAGAGCATGTCACCTTCCATTTTTGACTCTACACTTACATAAGTGTTTACTAATGCACATCATATAGAGATCATCTGTGTAGAAAAGGATACCTTATTAATATAACGATCCTCTCCATCAAGTAGCGTGAGGCGTTAGCAGTACTTATGGACCTAGCAAATGACTCTTGCATCTTGACTCTGTATGCCTTGCATCTGCGCTTTTTGAGAGCAACTTATTTCCCTAATTTTTGGCAGATTAACTTCGAGTTTATCACTCTAACTCAAAGTTAATTTACCAGTCTTGTCTACTTCTATTTCATAGATAATTATAACTAGAAATTACTCATAGACTGGACCTTAAGCATTGAGGTTTTCATAAACTCCATCTAAGGTCCTGTCTTTCTTAGACTTTCTCTGCTGAGATTTAGTCGCATTCTTCGTTATATATCGAAGCGCCCATTCTAAGTGTTCTTCTATTTCTGACGAAGCTTGTTGTGCATAATCTGTCAGGATCGGAAGTAGCCATACGTCGACATTTTTCGCCGCTTTATACACTGCTATATTAGCCTTACTTCTAAGGGCTATTCCCCGTCTGAGTATCAATGCAAGAAGGCTTGCCCATACCAACCCTTCGACAATACACTTTTGAGCCGTTGCAAAACGTCGCCAATTTGTATCAGATTTCAGCTCTTTAAATAGCAACTCGACTTGCCAGCGACAACGATAAATTGCCATGATATCAGCGGCTGTATATGCCTCTCTTGATAAATTCGTTAGCCAGATACAATAGCGTTTTTCTTCTTTAAACCAACGCCTTACAATGCGGAACTCTTGCTTTCCTCTGCGTACTATTCAGTCTAAGGCGCTGGAACGATTAGTTTTACGACAGATCTCTTTTAGCTTTTTCCCAACGAGTTTGGGAAGGAGCCGACCGTTACTATTTCGGGCTTCTATAATGATTAGGTTCAGTGACTTTGTCCCACGAACAAGGAAAGAGCCACCATGCTGGTGAATCCGATCAAAATAGTCGAAGTCCACATAACCAGCGTCAGCCAACAACAGTTTATTATTGAGCGTTTCTACTTTAGGTAAATATGCCCTTTCCGAAGCGGTGTCCGCTGTTATTGTCATGGTTTTTGGTGATAAATCAGATAATGACATCGTCATATGGCACTCAATAGCGGCCGGAGTTCGCTTGAAACGACTTGGAAAAACATCTCCCACCCCATCATGAACACGGAAAGATCTGCCATCTTGCAGTAGCACATCCTTAAAACATTTCAGCTTTTGGGGAAGAGAGCGAGCAATACCCTGAGTGAATTGCTCTATAACTGACGTTACCAGGTAATCCTCCCATTAATAATTGCATTCAATCGTAGAATCTATGCTGCAACTTGTAGTGGTGGGTACCCTCCATTAGCTAAATGTGGACGCTGGTGATTGTAGAACCATAGCCACTGAGTTGCTTGATCTTGAACCTCTTCTAAGCTGTCGAACAGGTACTTACTCACCAAGCTAAACCTTACGGTTCGATTAAATCTTTCGATATACGCATTTTGTTGTGGGTTCCCAGGTTGAATAGAGTCCTTTAGGCAATTCTACTTTGTTTACGCTGCTGTTTATCCATTGCTACTTTACTCTAGTTACACAAAGATCAATTTACTCCTATCACTTCTCAGAGCTTAAACCCACTTTAGTATCAGTAGCATTATATTCGAAAACCAAGTACGTTCAGAATCCTCAACTGCCTTGTGCGAAAGGCGTTCATCCGCAGGATTGATGCTAGCCTTCCACAATTGAATATATGGGGTCATTGCGCCGTCCATTTGCATACCGCAAAAGACACTTTCATATAAGGGGATATATTCGGGTATAGGAAAAATCTTACTCAATGGAGAGAGGCCAAAGGCTTGGGAAGGTATCTTAAAGGCAGATTTTGAAGGATATAGAATAGGTCCTTGCCAAATAACATCGGTCTCATCGATTTTTCGTTCTATCACCATAGTGTCGGAATTGACGTAGAGTGCTAGCGGAACTCGCAGATTATTGTATTTAAGAAAGTGGGAATATACGTCATTGTTAACCCCTCCTCTTGCCTCTTTTGCTGTAATTCCTTGAATTTCCACCCTAGAATTTTTATCTACGTTAGCAATGGCTTTACGTAAATATGATGCACTTAAAAAGAAATCGGCAGAACCTAACGAATTGATCGTGTGGGTATAATGAGCATTAGCCAAATCACATTGTTGAACTCTTTGTCTATTACTAGACTTTGGTCCAATATCAGATGAAAGCCAACTGAGCATCGCGGTTTCAAACGCGACCTCTTTATATCCGGCAATATAACCTATAAAAGCCATGGAATAGTTCAGAGTGTGTACCGCGTACTGCTCAAGAGAGGTGAAAATGGGTTTATTTTGCTCTAAGACATAGGGCTTTTTATTACTGCACTCTTTTTCTAAATGAGAATAATTAAAAACATCGGCTACTCGGCAATGAAGTTCTTCCGCTTTCGCAGAGTACTCTGTCAGCATTAATACCCAAACGAAATAAACACTTCCTGCACGAACAAAAGTAAGTGCTCTCCCCGTTAACCAGAACTTAATGCAATACAAGATGAGAGATATGAGTAATGTAAGCCACATATCTGCACCAATCAAAGCTGGTAGTAACAAGCACAAGATGATACCAACAATACATTTAACTATTTTCGATCTCACCGCTATAACTCGTCTACTTTTCACTTTGAGAAATCCGCTAAATACAGGGAAGTGTCTGCGTGGTTATTCCTTGCCATTGTAACCATCATCTATTACAAGATCCCCTTGCACACCCAATGAATTTGGCAAACAAAAAGTGCCAAGAGCCATGCTCTTGACACTTTTTTGGCTTAAACGACGGCTGATTGCCTTATAGACTCAAGCAGTGCTTGTACCCTTGTCGAGAAAACAAAGCTTTCCTTGTCTGCAAGTTCCAGCAAGAATGTGGCACAATACTGCGCCTCATCTAGATCGCTGTGCACTGCCTCTACATCAAATCCTTTTGAAGTTAGGAACGACACCAATAACACAGATTTTACAGGCATCGCATTCGGATGTCTTCTGTCTAAGTATTGTTCTATTTCCTTCAAATCAAAATCATATTCGATAATGGGCTCACAGCTCATTGACATTGAAATTTCACAGTCAACTTCGACGTCTCGGTGTCTAAAATCATCACACAATTGTGCTTTCATATATAACATACTGGCACATGTTTGTATTTTATTATTAATTGGCGAGCTTCTTTTTTGCATCTGCGATACCTGATGCAGTTCTGGCATTCCATCTGCATTTTCTACCACTTCAGCGCTTACCATAACATAACTGGTATGTTGGGTTACTATCCCTTGCAATACAGCATATTGAGTCGCTTCTAATTCTTCTAAATTCTGAATATAGCGGTTCGCGACCAATTGCTTTACAGCTTTCACGCTGGGATCGGTAGCAGCAAGTACCTTAATTTGCTCAGTTCGATTCCCCATACTGACATTGACCGTATAAGGTTGACATAAACTTCTTGCAAAAAATGGCACCATCTGACGACCGTAGATAAACTTCGTGTGTTCGACAAAAGCGGTGTGATCGGCGGCTATATTAACGTCTATTTGCATTCCACCAAATTGAGACTTGGCCATTACATCACAAATAGCATTCGCCATATTCTCATGAGGATTAACTAGACTGAGAGTGCCATCGGTTCTCTGTGACATTTTTTGTAAAATACTCTCAGAGATAGCATACCCCACCCCTATACAAAATATACGTACACCTAATTGTTGAGCTTGAGCGAACAGCTTTTCAAGCCTATTGTCTTGTTCCCATACTTGACCGTCGGTTATTAGTATTATGTCAGAGGGCATTCCAGATTTGGCAACCTGAGACAACGCCGTTTCCAAAGCGCTGTAGATTTCAGTACCCCCCATATTTGCTTGTAGCCCTGTAACACATTGCTCAATAGTCTCTTTGAATATTCCGTTAAACTCGCGAGGCTCATTGAACAAGCTTTCATGACAAGAGCCATACTTAATAATGTTGAGTTTACGACTTAAAGGTATATCTAAGAGAGCTTCTTCAAGACCATTTTTTAAATGGTCCATTGACACTCCCCCCATAGAACCAGAGCAGTCAACCAATAGCTGAACGGCGCGTTCGGCAGAAGAATCGACAGAAACATTCGGAGCTGCAACACAGCCCATCAGCGAATAGCCACCATCATGCTCGACACTAATAGCTGAACTTGTCATTGAAGCGGCATCAAAACTAAAGCTAATATCTTGATCTAGGAATCCGCAAAAAAATCCAACTTCATTTTGAATATCTAATTTATGAGAGCCTGAAATCAGCTTCGAGCCTCTTGGCATATTAATTTGGCCTGTAAACGCATACTCAACCAATGCATTGCTCTTTGGTTGGTGTTCAACGCTTAACTGGCTACTGCCGTACTTAGGGGCAATCACTGTAGGTAAATAGTATTTCGCTTGAGCATTATCAAAAGTCAGCATTTGATGTATGTAGAGCTCTATTTCAGCACTCTCATTACAACCAAGATTTCCCAGATTAACTTCATAAAGACCATCACCAACATCAGAAATAAGCACGGCGCGCTTGCCTTCTGAGACTCCCTGCTCGTAGGATTGTTCTGCTCTATGTTTTGCTAAAACTTGACCTTTATATGCTTTACCTGCAATCACAACATTTACATTACCAAGCACTGCATTACGAGGAACAGGAAATTGATACACCGCTTCAATGACACTATCACTGTCATTAATAAAAGTTTGAGTTAAACGCGTTGACGCACACGGCAGATTGACATCAACTAAAATTGAAGCACCTTGCAAAGGAGAAGAAGTCGTTACATTCATTATTTATTTCCCAACTGACTGATAATGGTATTTGCCAAGCTTCTAATGTCACTGGCTGACAACTGTGCGATATCCGAATCGATTATTAACTCAACTCCCTCTGCGAGATGTATGCATGTTTTCATCGATACATCACCGGTTTTCTTTGGTGGTGTAGGGAGTTCTAATGGTGGTTCAACAAGGGCTTGCGCTACTTTATCAAGGGATAACCCCGCCGCCGTCCACTTCTTAATTTTTAAACACTGCGCAACATGGTCTTCGTTATATTTCGCACCTTTTCGTTCGCCAATAGGCCTATCAACAAGTCCCTTTTGTATGTAAAACCTGATGGTTCTAACTGGCAGATCCGTTAACTCGGACAACTGCTGCATCGTGTACTCTTTCATATAGCCACCTTTATTTGACAGCTGCAGTGTATTATAAGTACACAATGACTGTCAAATAAAGGTGGGATTTGTAGTTGTTGATATCAATCAAGCAGCTATTAGATAAGATCTAAAGCGCTTTATGATTCTATTCGAAAACGAATTTACTGTGTGTTTGCAGTTACACGGAATCTGTTGTGGTCTGCACAAATTGGAAATGGCTTATAATATCTAGGTGCCTTCATTTCTCCATCTATGCACGCCTTACTGTACTCTTGTATCTTTATCGCACTCTCGACACTCCCTGAGCCATGTCGAGGTGCATCGATTTGTGATTCAAGTATTTCGTATTGAATTACAGCATTTCACACCGCTCGCTAGTTATGGTGACCCCATACAAAAGCAATAATCCCACCCTACCCCCTATTATGAACATTGTGTTAAAGTTTCACACAACATGCACACTAGTGATCCCAAATGACGTTTATTCTATCTTCGTTAGGTATTTACCTAATCCATTACCTTATACAAGCAAGTCGCTTAAAAACGCCTATCATCTTTTGTACAGGATTGATTGGTGTAACGGTTCACGAACTGAGCCACTATTTAATGGCTAAAGTCTGTGGGTTTCACGTTACTGAGGTACGTCTTTTTCAAATGCCAACTAGAACTAACCCAACCATGGGTTATGTGGCATTTACCAGGCCAAATTCAATTTTTGGTGCTGTAGGACATGTATTGGTTTCTGTTGCCCCTTTGATACTGGGATCCCTATGCCTAGCTCTATCATCTAATTTAAGCTTTATAAATCAATTGACTCACACCATACAACATCAATCAATAATCAATTACCCCACTGCAATTTATTCACTCATTCAGCAAGCGACAATCATTGATCTGGTGGTTTTATTTGCTCTAGCAAGTATCACATTGCACATGTTACCTTCTTCCACCGACATTAAGGGGGCACTCAAAGGATCTCTTTATGTTGGGTGTCTCGTCTATTTTTTGATGTTAGCAGGTGTGCTTTATATGACACATATTGAGAGCTTCATCATGCATTGGGCAGCATGGCTCGGGGCTGTGATGAGTTTTGGTCTACTTGCGGCTCTGCCTATTGCAGGTTTAGCTATGATAACGCGAAGATAGCTGCAGTGAAGACTTCTGTCACTGCAAATAGCTTAAATTTTCTTTATGATGAAAGAGATTACATTAGCAAATGTTTGTATAAGCAATGAATTATGTAAAATGGCGTGTTTGCATCTGGTAGTGGTGTTCGTTCAATTTAGCTAAGAATCGACTCGGAAAACCTCAAGATGTGACATAAAGCAATCGAAGACAAAGTTGCTACCGATGGTATCATTCTCAGCACTTGAAACATTACTTGACGGGAAACGGGTTCGGGCCGAAAAGAATTTAGCTCAAATTTAAACTGACAGACACCATCAAAAATAGGTAGCTGTCACACCAAGTCTGAGCTACTACACATGCGGTTGAGTAGTATCAGATAATACTTAGAGCCCCTTCAACAGTGACATCTAACGCACTATCAATATGGTAAGTAGCCCCACCTTTAGCGCCATCTGAATGGACTTTGATTTTATCCAATGCTTCCGCTGGTAAATTCTTGCAAAGCTTTGAATGAAACTGACTAAGTACCTCTTGCACAAATTTTGCTTGCATCGCTTTCAGGTTTCCTAAGTTACCTTGCTGCCAATCAATCACATCTTCCAGGCCGAACGTGCTATATACTCGCGCATCACCCTTCATAGCATAGAACTCATGTAAATATTGCTTACTGTAGTCTACTTCCTTAACAAATCTAGAGCCCGTTTTTATTGTGCGATGTGGTTGCTTTAAAATCAGCAGGTACAATGCCAATAACTTTGCTGAAACTTTAATGTCTATCCCTAATACTGAAATAGATCGGTTCTTAGTATTAACTCTTACCTCGACTTTCTCTGTTGCTGCATTATTCATGATAGCGACAGTTTTTGAGAATGTTTGCTCTTCAATTTGTTCTAATAATTTGGATTCAAATTGTTTGCGCATACGTACAAACGGGATTTCAGCCAATGTAACGTTGGCAAGTTTGGTATTGAGCTTACCTTGGCCATTTTTCCCAGAAATCCAATTATCATCTTTTGTGGGAAAGAAAAAATCTCTAACAAATTCAAATTCATCATTCACAAAAACATGGCTTAATACGTCTTGCTCTCGACCATATAAAGACATGGCGTAGCCCATATAAAACGCCATTGTTTTACGCCCACCAGCAATAGAGGCATGAATGGCAATGTCTTCTTGGGCCGTTAGCTCGGCTACCTTACGAGTAATGTAATTAGCCATAATGGATTGGTCTTCTTCCGACTTAGCATCATCAACCAACGTCCCATTATCATCCGCAATACACCAGATATTTGACTGGCTAAATGAAATATTACCTAACTCATATTCATCTAAAAGCTTCTGCCAATAGCCGTCTTTAAACAAGCCATTCACTAGGGTTTGCTCGGATGTTTTCGTCGTAATGACAAACACTTCTTCTGGTAGAGGCTTACCCTGTTGGTCCAATGCATAAATTGTTTCAGTCAACACTTGGGGGCTAGCGCCTGTCACCGCTACGAGCACATTTTTCATAATTCAAACACCTCGTCATTGGAGAATACTAGTTCTAATACGTGACTCTCTGAACTATTGAGTTGGGTATTTTCCGTACGGAATGCTTTGAGAATATCAGGCTGACTGACGTCTGGTTTCATTTGGCTATATGCCTCAATAGCGTAACAACGAAGTAGTGTAATGTCTTGTCGTTGAGAAACCATAATATCGACCAATGCATCAACAAAATTAGTTTCTTTTAACTCAGCTTGATTGCTTTGCAAATAACTAAACCCATTGCGTCTCTCTTTAACTAAATGATGCAAAATTCTCGATTTACCGTATTGATGTATCGAATCATCTAACCACAAATCCTTGGATATAAACTTAAACGCAATGTCTTGAATTTTTCCCGTTCCCTTTGTCCAAGCTAGTACCATAAGCCAACATGCGTGTTTGAGTGATGAAGGGTAACACTTAAAAATAAGAGCTAAATGGGTCAGGTGTTTCACGTCCCACTCTTTAAGGTCAAGATTGCTAAGATAGAAGCAATACTTCTTCGCATCAGAAACTGAATTAATGCCATTATCTAGATCATAAGAGTTATCACGATCCTCAAAACTCTCATCAATATCCATTTCCATTGCTTCTTGTGTGTGAGTCGCAATCGTTCTTTCGGTAGTCTCTTCAGCGCCATAGTGATTGACTGAAATCAACTCTTCTTTGAGTACACTAAGCACTTCTTCATTATTATTAATCAGCTTCGTTTTAGAGTTGTTAATACTCAAACCCAATTGATACAAAGAGTTTTGTAGTTGCTTATAAGACTCGATTAAAGCCGCTTTATCATTACTAAATAACTTAATATCATCAACATAACGACCATATTCCACATCTGGGAATTGCGACATTAAATTATCGATATCCATCAGGTAATAATTTGCAAGAACCCCCATGCACTTAGGACCTGTGATGAGGCCCTGAACCCTAAAGTAAAGAGAATTAACTTGGGGTTTGCTAATAGCATAATGGTGAGCAGGATTCGTCAGCAATTTTCTAAAATACTCAAAAAACGGACTGCTCTTACTAGTGCTGGTCTTTACAGCTAACTTATTGATAAGAATATCTATATTGACATTATCAAAAAAACTAGAGAGATCCGTTTTGATCATCAAAGAGTGTTTCTCACCTTGATCTTGTTGCCATGCACAATAATTAGGCCATGCCTTCTGCGCAAAGTCTTCACCCAATATGTTTAATGATAGGTCTCGTTCAATGCGATTGGCAAAACAATTTTCCTGTAACTGACTATCCAATCGGTCCCCTATCACTTGCAAGAAGCAATGAAACATCACCAACTCTTGCAGTGGCAAGTGAACCAATTGTCTGTCCACTAAGTCCGTTTTCGGCATCGTATAGTAAAAGCCATATTGGGGCTGATATTGTTCAAGGTGTGACAGTTGTTTTTGAACCTGTTTAATGAACTGTTTTCTATTGGCTTTTGCCTGTCGAATTTCCCCCGGAAAACACGTATGCCCCGAACCAAAGCACTCATTAATTGCACTATCAAAGGCTCGAGTCACATTCATTTCACTGCACAGTAATTCTTTCAACATCTTTTCCATCTCTTATTCTTCAATATCGCATCATCACAAACAGTACGGCGGGATATCGTACTCTTTAAATTTCGTTACCAATTAGAAGCTTTATTCAACTTTGTGGATAACAACCCCATCAAATAGATATGTTCATATTTGGTATATAGATAGAATATCTTTAACTGGGCATCCGCGTACCTTTTATAAGCTTATGAACAAATTAAACTTTCTACGTATTTGATAAAAAACGCTTTTACTCGCTCTGGGACTGATAAGAAACGATAGTGAGATGAAACAAAAATCAAGCGCCCAGATGAACGACTTGTGGCCACGTTAAACCTTTCCAGTTCAAGTGCGAATAAAGGTTTTCGCCTTGTTTGCACAAAACTTAGGTTAGAATAAAGTAACTATTTCCCATCATCCCATTGATTGAGATAATCAGCGAGCACATCACCATGGCATAACTGTGGTTTGCAGAAACAACCGAGTCGTTTACCTGCCAATTCAAATACCCTAGTTTTATCGATGTTTAAGAATTTATCGTAATCAAAGTCGTATTTGTACATTCTAATGACAGCTTCTCTTGGGTCTTCATCACTGTCTTCCATCGTCTCATACATGGAGTGAGGATTGCCCCAATAGGAGCCTCTACCAATGTACTCGTAATCTGCTGTACTTTTTTTATCGGCATAATCTATCTCGTTCTTTATATTGATCACTCGTGTAACTGCAATTTTAATGACACGAATAGGTATGCTTTGTACTGTGATCTGCTCCAATTCTCGCGTAAACGCTTCACCGTCATCAAAAACAACAGCATGTGTAAAATTTAACGTATCTAATGGAGCATTATGGTTCTCAAAGGTAGCGTTGATGCTGTTAGCGTAGCGCCTTAATAGTTCATGACCGTCTTGAGTAGTAAGCAATCCAACATCATCCATATTAGATATGATTCTATCGAGCTTGCGCTTTAGTTTAGAAAAGCAGTTAAATTCTTTCGGGTATAAAACCAGTAACTTATTCATTATTTTAGGTGCTTAATTTTTACGTCTGTCGGGGAGTGATTTGCAATGTATTCGGCAACTAAACGTCGATGACACTGATCCGCCTCATGTTCACTGCACAAAAAACAAGCGTCTGATAGAGTATCATCACTCAGCAACGTTTCCGCTTTTCTTTGCTGTAGTAAAGCATTAAATCTTATCTCATATTCTGCCCAAGATAACGTTTTTGCTTTATAACCTTTAAGGATTTCTTCTGAAGGTGACAGTTTAGGCATATGAATATAATCTATATTGCACAGTTCCTTTAAAAAGTAGGCAAGGTCATTTTTCTTAGCAAAGCCTGCTAGTTGTGATGCATTGTTTAAGCGAACATCAATCAAGGTTTTGACACCGTTTCGCTTCAATAGTGTAAAAAAGCGCTCTGCCCCTTTTTTAGTAAAGCCGATAGTATAAATATTCACTCTAATCTCCTAATAAATTGCGGCTACAAGTTTGTAGCAATTACCATGAAACTCTTCACCAAGGCTAATGCACAAAATGCCAATGAGGTCACTTTGATCATTGACGTAACGATTAAAACTTGGATCCGTTACTGCCAAATTATATTCAATACCATTGTATGAAAATGATGCTCTGCGCCTTTCATAGTCATCAATGTATAGCAATAGATCTTCCACTTTAATTAACTGTAAAGAGTTACCTATGGTTATCTGGCCGCGCACAATGGCTTGATAGTCCACTCGATCCCCTACGCCCCATAAAGAAGCAGGTGTATCTAAAAACTGATGTAGATCAGCCGGAGAAATTTTATATTGTTGTGTCCACCGTACATTATTGATCAAATAATTTTCCGGCTGATTTTTGAGAGGCACAGCTTGCTCAAAACCCATCTTAACCTTTTGCAGTGGCTTTACTTGGTAAACACCATAAGGGTTCGTTACGCTTGCCTGTTGTTGCGTAAGCTCTGCACCGTGTGCATTGGCAACAGGACGTATCCACTCTTTAGTGTCTAAACATTTTCCTGCTACGCAACATTGATGATGTTTAACTGAGTTAGCTAAAACAACTAATGTTCGTGATGTAATATTGTGATTCATAATTATTACCTCTCAATCATTCTTAATATGAGACGATTATGAATTAGACTGGATATAACTAGGGGTTTATAAGCTTATAAAAAACTCAAGTTGAATATAAAGCAATATATTGGTTCAAATCGAAATAATGTTTATCACAAATAAATAATTAATTCTGTTATTTAAACGGTATGAGGAGTGTAGACATAAGCTCAGAAATCAATAGAATTTGTATGTCCGTTTTTTTCAGTTGGTTTTTCAAATGTCACGCTCTCAAATCAGTGTTTTAGTTAAGCATCAAGAACACTGCAACATAGATTCATTCCCTCTTCGTTTTGGCTTTACCTTTGATGAAGATATGGAATGTACTTTATTACTAGAATCTCAGGCAAGACAAGACCATAGATATGAAGATCGTTCAGTGTATGACGGTGTATTAATCCACCCTGAAACGGATGAGCGATTCTATGGGACCTTTGTCGTTGCCGATAACAACAGTAGTAACGTGCTGATTACTGCGTGGAGAAACGACATCGATACTGAATATTATCTATCCGCTGTGATGAAGATGCTCAGAAAATCGGGGGCTTTGACTACCCAAGAACTGCTGAACTTTCATCCTCGCTACCAAGACAAACAGCTAAATTCCCATGCAGATCTAGTACTTGCCCTATCGGAAAATAAATCGTCACGTGAAGTGAGTCGTATCCAACAAAATGCCAGTAAAGCAGTGATGGATGCACAGTCACGTATTCATGAGCTCGAGCTAAGAAATCAGAAGCTTGAAATGGAAGTGACCAATTTACAGCAAAAAAACGAGATTAAAGATTTGCTGCATGAAGTACGTCTCACCCAAGTAACAGTCAATAATGCCTCTAATCATGGGGCTTCAAAGCCTAAAGAATACGGTGGATTTTGGAAAGGGATCAGTGCGGTTTTAATTGTCGTATGTGCTGTGATTGGCGGTATGCTTGCCTATCAATCATTAACTAATGACGCTCCTAACGCAAGTGTCACTCGTTTAAAAAGTTCACCCGAATCAGCCATCACAGCCAACAATGCTCTACGCTTTGTTGATACAAATGCGACAGTATGTGGAAAGGTTGTGCAAATCACTGACTTTGCAAAAGGCAGCTATTTAAATTTTGACCACACCTTTCCACAAACACAATTTTCCGTGGTTATTTGGAAATCAGACTTTAATCATGTGGCTCAAGGTCGCTCCCTCTATACCACTTACTCAAACCAGAACGTATGTGTTACTGGTGGCATTACTTCCTATAAAGGCCGAGCTCAAGTAATTGTAAAGAACCCACAACAGCTAGCAACTTACTAGTTGGCATTAATAGCTCTATTTGACGTTGCAACAACATTACTTGAACTATATGACTTTCGATTACGTTCAAACCAATCATAAACAACCTGTCTAGTTGCTTCGGTTGGCGATGCGTTTCGCACCCCACAGATCTGATCAATTTCATATGGAAATGTCTTAGTGCTCACGTGTTTGATCCCAACAGTCATACGCTCTGGACTGAGCAGGCGAAATGCACTGTACTGTCCACTGACTATTCTATTATGGTATATCGAGATACAATGTTTCATCTCTATGGCTTCATCGCACAGCTGTTGATAATTGGCTATGTGCTGCATGTCATCAGTTAGTGTGAAATCATTCACATAAGGCACGTCCGTATTTTGGGGTCTGCGTAACTGAAAACGTTGCTGCATTCTTTGTTCACTCCAACGGTCGTGGAGGTCCCTCAGCCTCTCTAAAGAAGGCAAGCGTTGAATAACAGCAATAGGATCATTAACACCAATGGCTTCTCCTAGGCGTAATGTATCGGTAAAGTAAGTAGAGATATTTATTTCTGGATTAGTGCGTGCATTCGCTATAGCCATACCTAATGCTGTCCCCGTCATAAATGGATATGATTGATCCAATATCACAGTAGAGTGGAATACTTCGGTATAGTGTTTAAAGCGTAGGTAACGTTTACTTACCGGGTGTAGCAAACTTCTAACTAGGTTCAAGCTTGTTGATAATCTGTTGTCTTTTATCACTTTATCGAGAAATTTTAAGGCGCTTTTTGTTGAGTCTAACCCGAGCTCAGCCAAAATTTGCCTTTGCCCTAGCCCTATTAATCTCATTGCCTGCGAATTATCAACACTGTACTTGTCACATATAAGAGCTAATAAAATAGGCCGACTATTGAGTAAATCGATGGCATTGGAGCAGCACGAAGCCAAGTGCAACATTTGATATTGATACTCAGGATAAAGGCATGTTATGTCATAAACTGAGGTGGGGATCTGGGCCTTCCATTGTTCTGCGCCTTCAAAAGTCTGCAGCATGTCTAAGCCAAATCCTAGCCCCCCTTCAAGTAATTCTCGTTTTCCATCTTCAAACACACGATAGCCAACCAAGCCATTATGCCAATTTTCAAATTCCAAGTTATAGCAAAATCCAACTTGGCTGATCGGTACAGAAAATACATTCATTTTTATCGTCCCTTTAACTCTTTATCAAGCGGCTTCAATTCGTGAAATGATCGCTTCAATGGGTAACTCTTTTTCTAGGATTATTGAGACTACGGATTGAATATCTTCTTCTCGGTTAAGGGCTATGGCCTGTTTAATATCTTCTATTAATGAAAGTGCTTCAGCTTTGGACAAGTTACGCAATTGCTTTATTCGCTCAGTTGAACTCATTTTTACCAAGTCGTTGGCAGGAACGCTCAGCAATTGGCTGTTAATTTGCGGTATGGCTACCTCTGATTCCGTGATTTCTCTTGATTTATGAGTGTTATCCTCTGCGACTCGATCATCATTAACCGCCACTAGATGAGGCTCTTTGCCTAATGCATACTTCGTTTTGTTATTAAGTAAGTTGGCATAGCAGGCCATGGTTGGCATCATAAAATCCAGGTGTGTTCGAGCTTTATCTTCTACTTCCTTTATGTCCTTAGCTTTTAGGTAGTTAACTTGTTTTCTTGCTTGTATCGCCATAGATACAGCCTGTTTTACTGTATCGCTACGAAACGTGTTCACACACTCTATGGATCTGCTGTCTAGCACTTGCTCTTCCTCACGCGTTTTTAGGGTATCAATTCTTCCGCGAAGTCCTTTAACACTGCTTTTGATCACTCTGTCATACTTGTCTGTATGGGCAATGACGGTTTTTACATTTTTAGCACTTGTTGTAGATGTTTCACTGTTATTCAGTGCTTTAATTTCTCGCTTCACATCAGCCACAAAGTTGTTGAAAGACTTTCTATCTGAAGGCGTCGCCCCCGTATACATGGGTTTAGGCACACCCTCTATAAGCACTTTTAAATGGTTTGTTTGCGTTCGTTCATAACTGAAAGGGATATTTACACCTAAGTAGTCAGACAAAAATTTAATGACGCGTTTTTGATATCTGCTGAAACCGCTTTGCTTGCACATGTTATATTCCTTATTGGTAATTGGGATATATCTTTGGCCATTTCAAGCCAAATATAAAGTTTGATAAGCTTATGAAAGTAACTCTTTATATTGATACCAATCGTGCTAAATAACGGGGCATTCTAGCTTGTTAAAATACTCGATAACGGCGTTAGAATTTTTCCTGCGCTATTTCTGAGCACTGACTTAGTGTGATGGTATGACGATAAAAAGAAGTATTTGAATTTAAAATGGGATTTACATGCTAAGCATATTTTGCCGCAGCAGTGCAAATGGTGTATTTTGCGGGATGATATGTGCTGGAGGCATATCCAACATAGGGTTGTGCATTATTTGATGACTTTCTCGTAACTCACAAATTCTATATTTTGATAACCAGCCGTTGCTTAAACCGATATCTAAAATATCTTTAATATTGAGCCAAATGAGTTCTTCAACATTCCTCTTCTCTAGGTGATCTTTCAATTCACTTATGCTGCTGTAGTGGGTATTTTGATTAGAGTTTGTTCCTTCATAGAGGTACTCCATATCAACACAAATGGATAATGCTCCATTTATCATGTACTTAGGCTGGGCTGCTTGAGTGGTGCTATGCAGTTGGTATCTACCTGATTCTTTATTGTTCATCTTCTGCTTAAATTGGCTTTTAAGCTTTAATTCACAAAATTTCAAACCGTTGTCGCTTTCTGCTATGAAATCTATCTCTTGATACTTAATTGTGCCATTAGTCGCTCTATATCTTAATATCCTCTCTTTTTTACTTCGGGTTAGCAGGCCAAAAAACTTGAGTATATCATGCTCCATTAATTGTAAGTTTTGAGAAAATTCCCTTGCTATAGTGTAGCTTGATTTTCCTCTTATTTGACGATGACGGAGAGCATGAATTCTATTGTGTCGCTTGTATCCTAAATCCTGAACCGATAGTAATTTTGTTTCCATAATAGTCACCGTTACTGCTAACATTTATTTGATGCAGCAATAATAACGGTGATTTATCTGTTGTATGAGTTGATAAGCTTGCAATCATTCTCAATGAAACGCTTGAGTTTATATGTTCAAATTATGACTTTAAAAGCAGAGCAAGCTAATTTGCAGGTGTATCTTTGAACATGCTCCTTTGATAGGGAAGAAATTTCAATCTTCTCCGCTGACTGTGCGGGTAACGCTTTTCTCAACTTTCGATTAATGTTCGAGCAAATAGGCTGCAAAAAGGATTTTTCCATTCCACGGATTGAGTCGTAGCTTTCGTCATTGAACTCTTCAGGTGTGGTATCAAATGACTCGAACACTCTTGGATCCTTTGCAATCTTGCTATAGTGTTTTAGAAATTCAATACTATTTTGCTTATCTTCTTCAAAATACCTATCCACGAGTAACCCATTCTCGCCTTTATGATATAACCAAAGATAAAAGGCGATTTCTTTCGCTGTTAATTTAATGTCGACACCCAATGTCGAAATCAATTTTGCAGAACTATTTATGGTTACCTGCACATCTTCTTGCTTGTGACTGGCATTGAGCATGCCTACTGTCTGGCTAAATGATAGATTCGCCATAGATTCAATAATCGATGGATCTAATGAAGATCTCATTCTCACAAATGGGATCTCTGCTAGTGTTACCGATGCTTGGCTAATATCGACCTCTCCCTGTCCATTTTTTCCTGTCACCCAATGAGACTCTTTGGTTGGGAACCAAAAGTCACGCACAAATTCAAAATTGTCATCCACAAACACATGACTCAGTGTATCTTGTTGCCGACCATATAAAGACATGGCATAACCAAAATAAAACGCCATAGTTTTGCGGCCACCGGCTAATGAAGCATGAATAGCGGTATTAGCCTCACAGGTAAACTCTCTTACTGTTTTGGTAATAAAGTCTGCCATATAGGTCTGATCCTCAACCGTTTTTGCATCTTTAATTGCATTACCATCATGGTCTTCGATCAGCAATATATGCTCTGCATCAAACTTTGGTGTCGGCAGATGATATTCCTGCAGTAATTTAGCCAAATGACCGTCTCTAAACAATCCATTGAGTAGTGTGTCTTTGGTGCTTTGTGTTGTAATCACGTAAATTTCGTCAGGAAATGGCCTACCACTGTGCGCTATTGAATACAGCGTTTCGGTGAGTACTTGAGGGCTAGCTCCAGTGGTAGATAATAGGATGTTCTTCATTGTTTGCCGTGTTCGGTATCGTTGAAAACTGCGCACATTATAACTTAGCTTAGACAAAGCTAGTGTCATAAAAATCATTTTAGAGCACTATTATTACCTGAGCTTGCAATGAGATGCCCCCCTCCTATCGCTATGGGTATTGATGGTTTTAAATAGCTAAAAAGTCTCACTGCAGGGTAATAGGCATACTTTAACTACTTAACGCTCACCTGTTGTGTGGAAGCATGGGTCTCCCCATCCCCCAATGGAGGCCAGGGGCGGTGTTGCTCTGAGTCTATCCATTGGATAACCCAAGAAGGCAGGTCGCCAAATTGGCTGGTTTCTCCCATGGCGTTAAGGACCGTTGTGGGTAGGACTAACCCTTGTTTTGAGGTGACGCCGGCGCGGATGAGTACGGAAGAGCAAGGCTGGCCTTTTACCCACATGGATTGTTCTACGTACAGCCATTTATCATCAAAGCCTACGCACTGGGTGTGCATGGTGATTTTGTTGAACATATGCACGCGTTTACGGTAGCGTACTGAACTGCCAGCGACCACTAATGCCCAGCGATTGTTGGTGAGTGCTTTCATTAAGCCACACCGAATACCTAGTACGGTGCGCCCTAAATCATAAAGGGTCAGCACTCGGCCGTTATTTAATTCATTGAAAATATCCAGATCCCAAGGGTGGCAGTAAAATTCACTGGTACTTTTATCTGTGATTGTTAACGGTGTTTGCTGTTTCGCTTGCCAGCTTACCTTTGCTAGGCGAAAAAATGGATACATTTACCTCTCTCCTTGAGTGTATCTATTCATACCATGTGTTATTGGTATTGAATGGTTTTTGCCGATGATTGGCCATTATTGACCTCAAATTGGCTCAAATTTAATGTGGTCAGAGGAGTGTAGACATGAATAGTCAAAATAAGTAGTGCCCTATTGCATTAATGGGATTTTTACTCAATTGCATGGGACTATGGGGACGGCCTTGGCCATGCACCAACTAAGGGTTTTCATTAAAAAAAACAGCCACTTAGTATTTACCTACTCTGTGGCTGTGTGGTTCACCTGTCAATTGTCCTTATCCCACGTACTCTTTACTGAGTTCGCTCACGCCAAGGCCGTTGCGTTTCGAGACTTTAATTTGCAGGGGAATACGCTCTTTCATCGCTTCTACATGGCTAATGACGCCGACCATTTTCCCAGAGGCATTTAAGTTATCCAGCGCATCCAAAGCCATATCTAAGGTTTCGGCGTCCAGAGTGCCAAACCCTTCATCTAGGAATAATGAGTCGATACTGGTTTTATGGCTCACTAAATCGGATAAAGAAAGGGCCAATGCTAAGCTGACCAAGAAGCTTTCGCCCCCGGAGAGGGTTTTGGTATCGCGCTGCGCATCCCCTTGCCATGTATCTAGTACTAGCAGAGAGAGTCCGTCGTCTGCTTTACGTTGCAACTCATAACGGCCATGAAAACGCGCCAAATGTTTATTGGCTAAGTAGACTAAATTTTGTAACGTTAACCCTTGCGCAAACTTTCTAAATTTATCCCCTTTCGCTGATCCCACCAGCGAGTTTAGGTGCGAAATATCACTAAACTGTTGCGAAAATTGTTCTATTTCTAAAATAAGATCTTTGAGTCGCTCTCTATTGCTGGCGTCTGTGGTCAGTTGCTGTGCAAGCTCCCCTTGCCTTTTTAAAGTATCTTCAATTTCCGAGGCTAACAGCGCTTTCTGCTGCTTAGTCTCTTGCACATTGCTTAACTGCCACTGTTGTTGGTCCGCGATGTGTTGATGTTGCTCCAGTGAAGATTGAGTGTTTACAAGCAGCAATTTGGCCTTGTGCAGCGCTTGGCTGTTTTTCTCTATTGCATCCACTAGTTGCGCCCGTTGCTCTTTAGATAGCAACGCCTGTTTAAACTCATCCACATTGTTAAATGGGCTTTGTGCTAGTTCATTGTCTAATACTGTGCGTCGCCCCTGCATCTCCTCAGTCCATTGCGCTAATTGACTGTCCATTGTTTCTAATTGACCTGCAAGTTTTGTGACGTTTTCCTGACACAATTGGCACTTATTGAGCGTCTCTTTATAGTGGGTGTCTCTATTTTCTAGGTGTATGCGCATTTTTTCAGATTCTTGAGCGGTGCACTTATTGCCAAACAGTGCCTTACGTTGCTGTTCATTGTGTGTCAGTTGCTGCTGTATCTGCTGTAAACTCTGTTGCTCTTGTTGAGCACTGAGATGGGCACTCTCTATGGATTGTTTAAGGGCTTCAATTTGCACCCCTAATGTATCGCAACGTTTTTGTGCTTGTTGCACCTTTTCACAACTGTCCGTCCATTGCTTGAGATCCGCTTGTTTTTGCGCAAACCATGCGTCTACATTGGCATTTGGCAGTTCAAATCCAGCCTCACTCACCTGCTGTACAAGCTCGTTTACCCCCTCCATTGCCACGTTAGACCACTGTTGTTGCTCGTTTTGCGCCGAGACAATTTGGCTTTGCAACACATCCAGTGCCGTTTTATGTGCGTTCTGTGTTTGCTGAGCGTCATTAAGGGCTAATTGATGCTGTTGCACGTCTCTATTGAGCTTATCTTGTGTCTTTTGTAACGCCATTAAGGTGCTTAATTGGCTGTTCACCTGTTGTTGATGACGGGTGTTGTCCGCCTTTAATTGCTCAATGCCCGAACTCTCACCTAAGGTAATATTGAGGGACAAAGAATCGGTAAACTGTTGCCATCTTTGTTGCAGCTTTTGCCTTTTTTCTTGCAGTTTAGGTAACCTTTGTTGGGCGTGCTGTAAATGGCTTTTTAAGCTATCTTGTTGAGCTTGCAGCTCTTTTAGCAAGGCTGATTGTTGCGTGCATTGCGCTGTCACATCCGCGAGTCTTTGTCCTAATGTTGCCACATTAAGGCTGTCATCACTGTCTGGTAACAGCGATCCCTGTAAAGGATGCTGTAATGCACCGCACAAAGGGCAAGGGGTATCTGTTTGCAATTGCGCACGATATTTCGCCAGTTCACCTTCTTGATCAAGCAGTTGAGTCACGTCCTTTACACTTTGCTCAAGCTGAGTGACTTGTTTTGTCGTGCTATTTACTTGCTGTTGCTGCTCAGCAATTTGTTGTTTTTTATCTGCTATTTCTTCCTCAAGTTGCACAATTTCGCTGCACGTTTCTTTAAATAGCTGATTGCCTTGCTCTAACTTTAAGTAATGGGGCAAATTGGCCTGCAGGCTTTGTAATTTAGCTAACAAAGCCGTTTCACTGCCAACCGTTAATGCTTGATCCAACTTCTGTTGCGCTGTACTCAATTGCTGTTGTTGCAACTGGCTTTGTTCATTAAGGCTATGTAGCTGATTTTGCGAGGCCTGTAATGCTTGAGTCTTGTGATTAAGATCAGCATTGAGTTGTGTTAATCGCTGCTCTGTTTGTTGTTGTTTTTGTTTGGCATCCATACACTGGCGGTGTTTTTGTTGCCACACGCCTAGCACACTGTGTAAAACGCTATCCGCCTTATGCTGTTCTAAATAACACTCACCTTGTTGTAACATCGTGTTAGCTTGGCTCATTTGCCCTTCTAACTCGGTGCGCTGGTGTTGCAAAGTTGTCTTGGCTTGCTCGGCTAATGCACTCTTTTTTAACTGACTGCTCAGCCCCTGTTGCTGGCTTTCAATCTGAGTATCTAACGGCACTACTTTTTGTTGGATTAATTGACGTAATTGCGTTTGTTGCTGGCGGGTGTCTTGTAATTCCAGTTCCGCTTGTTTGACCGTTTGCTGTAACGGAGCCAATAACTGTTGCTCACTGTTTAGCTGATTTCTGTGAGCCTGGCTTTGTCCTTGCATACGTTGCTGTTGTTGTCGCGCCTTGTCCCATAATTCAAAACTGGCCCGCATACGCTCAGCTGGCTCACTGCGATTGAGGGTATCTCTACTTGGCTGCATTTGTTGATAGGCATCATTGGCTTGCTGCAGTGCTTGTTGTTGCTCGCCCACCTGTTGCTGTAGGCTCTGTTGCTTTTCCCACCAGCTCAGTTGATTTTGATACACAGTGAACTGCACGTTTTGTTGCTTACTGTGCTCATCTAATTGGCTCTGCTGTGCTTGTATGTGTTGCAGCTGCTCTTGAGTGAGCAAATCTACCCCATCGGCCTTAGCATTTAATTGGTCGAGTTCAATTTTGGCTTGGCTATAGCACTGATGAACGCGCTCTGAAATTAAGCCATAGATCTCTGTGCCTGTTAGCTCTTCAAGCAATTCGGCACGATCATTGGCATTGGCATTTAAAAAGGCGGCAAACTGCCCTTGAGAGAGCATCATAGATTTAGTGAAACGCGCAAAATCCAAACCTGTAATGGTATTGATCTCATCTAATTTACTTTTCACTTTATCGGCAATAATGCTGCCATCAGCAACGTAGGCCAACTCTACTGTTGCCGGCTGTAACTTACCATCGGCCTTGTTGCGAGAACGGCGCATGCTCCAGTGAGCGCGATAGGCTTTGCCCTTTACTTCAAACTCCACTTCAGCGCTGCAACTGGCGGTGCCACGAGTCATGATTTCATTATTAGAGGTTGAAATGCCGCCAAGACGTGGCGTTTCATGGTATAAGGCCAGACAAATCGCATCTAAAATGGTGGTTTTTCCTGCCCCAGTGGGGCCGGTAATGGCAAATAAACCACTTTCAGTAAAGGCCTCGGAGGAGAAATCAATGTGCCATTTGCCTTTTAAAGAGTTCAGATTTTCAAAGGTAAGACGTAGTATTTTCATTATTGTTGCCCTTCTACATCTAAAACTATCTGTTTGAATTTTTGGGTAATACGCTGTGCACGCGCTTTATCTTGCTCTGTTTCAAATTGTTCTATGGCTAAGCGTTTTTCAAACACATCCAGCGGATTCAGCTCAGATAATGTCTCTGACTGCTGTTGAGATAATGTGCGTGTTGACGCCTGCCGAGCACGGCGCAGTTGCAGCACTTCAATATCACGCCCCGCTATCATTTTTTGCACCGCTTGTTGTAAATCCGTTAGATAATCTTGCACCGACACTTCCACTGAAATCCAAACCGTTTCGCCCTCAGCAATGGCAATGGCTGAAATTTGTTGCTCTATTTCGCTCAAATCCCCTTTTAATGACAACATTGGCTGGAAAGAAGGAATGGGCTTACTGACCACTTGTTGTAACTCTGCTCCACAAAACTCCACCAGCAGCACTTGTTTTTGTGATTTAAGTTCATCAAAGCTCAAGTAGATTGGCGATCCGCTGTAGCGAATATGGTCTCTTTTGGCCACCATTTGTGGGCGGTGAATATGACCCAGTGCGATGTAATCTGCTGCGGGAAAACCGTCTGCGGCAAAGCCCTCTAAGCTGCCTATATAAATATCACGTACCGATTCTGACTGTTTGACACCTAAAGCGGTAAGGTGTCCGGTGGCAATGATCGGCACTTGTAACTGTTTTTGTTCTCTTTCTGTCAGCGCCTGTTGAAACACGCTGTCATAATGTCCCTTTATCGCCTCTGCCAAGGCTTTTTGCTTATCTGTACCAGATTCACCGGCAACACTTTTGATGACATCTCTAGGACGAATAAACGGCACTGCGCACACCAACGCACCGATCTCCCCCAGTTGATTATTGATATGTAAAATCGCCTGTGGCTCACTGGCACTGGCCACCACTTGTGTGTGTAATTGTCCAAGTAACTGCTTAGATTCGTTGAGCATGGCCACCGAATCGTGATTTCCCCCAACAACAATCAATTGGCACCCCTGCTGGTACATATCCACCACAAATCGATTGTACAATTTACGGGCATAACTTGGGGGCGTACCGGTATCAAATATATCACCGGCGATAATCACACAATCCACTTGCTCTGTGGCAACGGTATCAAGCAACCAATCAATAAATTGTTGATGCTCATTAAGGCGACTTTTAGTAAAGAAATTTTGGCCGAGGTGCCAGTCAGAGGTGTGCAGTATTTTCATTAAAACCAACGTGCGTGCAGGATGTGAATGAGTAAGGTGACACAATCGATACTGTGCAATTTACCACAGACAATTATGTTTATAAGAAATTACCAGATTAGTGCCATTGCGCACCAATCTTTTTATGAAAGTCGTGAGAAAGTTAGATATTGTCGCCGCACCTATAAACAAAAACCCAAACACCGAAGTGCTTGGGTTGCAATATAGAGCTTATTTAATCACACCCTAAGAAGCGATTAAATGGACTTGTTTGAGGTGAGATTAGAATTTATAGCCAACGTCCAACATAAATTGATGTATTTGCACATCACCAGTCAGTTGATCAGAATAGCCCAGATCTGTAGAGACGTGACGCCCGAACACAGTTTCTACACCAACGGCTCCCATAAAGCCATCTTCATGACGAGAACGGGATTCAAACTCAAATTTATCCCAAGACCAACCGCCGGTTAAATACGGTTTCATTTGAATGCTTTTTGTTACTTGGAAAGGGTAATCTACACCAATGCTCGCTTGATAGCGCTCAAGATCTAGCTTGCTAATTTGCACAGGGCCTGTTTTACCTTGTTGAATATTAGCCACATCATCTGTGGTGTGTGTAACACGAAAATCGGTAAACAAATAATCTTTTAGTGAAGGAACAATATACGCTTTTGAATAGACGCTATAACCCACTAGAGTATCGTTAAACACTCTGTCTTGAGCATAACCGGCCCCAAGAGTGATTCCTGAGAAAAAGCTAGAATCATCAGAAGTTGTCGCTGTGTCGGCATCTGCTGCACTGGCATAACCTGCAACCAAAGCTACACTTAAAAACGCCCACTTAAAATATTTCATTGTGATTTCTCCTACAAATTAAGTAGGAAAAAGTATACGATCTCATCCATACTTAAAAAGGGAACAGTCATTTTTTGTCAGTTCCACTTTTATTTGACTCACTCGTTCAATCATCTACGCACTAGGTAAGTATCATGAACCGCCTGAACCACACTAGAAGAACTCGCATCTGTAGACAATGTAAACACAGACAAAGAATGCAACAAAAGCAACATCGCACAGCCTTTCACGTCTGGAGTCAAAAGAAAGATTAATTTCTAACCGTAGTTAACCTCAAATTGACTGCGGTTTTTTGCACTTTTTATAACATACCAAATAGCAACACTCCCCTGTTGCTTTTGGTATGTTTTGTTTTTTATCGGCTTTACATTGCGAGCTTACACGCATCTTTTCCGTCCTCACCACACATAAAAGTGGAACTCTTTAAAAAATACTCTTCCTCTTTTTCCCTTGCAACCTTGCATATAGTTCACCCATCAAAAGAACATATCTAGGATCACTATGAAAAAGTTAATGTTAGGTGTACTTGTTACTACCAGTTTGTTTGGTTGTGCTTCTACAGCAATAATGGTTAAGTCTGATGCTGTTTCTGCTCAACCCGTTCTAGCGGTTACTGTTGACGGTAAACTTGGCGGTTTTGGTGATGAAGGCGCTTATAAAATTGCTGATCAATACAGCGGTCGTTTCACTCGTGACGCCTCTAAATCAAGCTGGTTTGGTGTTGTAGGGTCAAGCAAAAGTGGTCTAGTGGCACAACTTGATAGCACTCAAGGCCAACATTGGAAAATTCAATGTACTGGTGAGCAATCTAATTTCAGCCTAGGTGGCATTGATATGTCAGGTGGTGACCCATTCCAGTGTGATATCACACAAGATGGTCAATCTGTTGGTCACTACGAGCTTAAAACAGAACACAGCTTAATGGGCGCAAGCAAACAATCTGGCTTCGTTACAGTAAATGGTAACAAGATTGAACTTACTGCCGTTAAGAAAGCGCAAGGCTCTTCATTTGAAGGTGGCGATGCTCTAGGTTACAGCTTTACTATTGAAGGTAAAGAAGTGGCTGCAACTCAAACAAATGGGGCTATCAGCATCCAAATGCTACCTGAGTTGACTGCAGCACAACGTGATACTGTTGTCATTGGTAGTATTGCAAGCGCATTAAACTGGAATCCAAATAGCTAATTCTCAGATTAACCTGTAGAAGGACACGCTATTTAAGCGTTAACAACATTAGTTGTTGACCCACAATAAAGATGAACTATTGTAGTAATAGTTCATCTTTTTGCGCATCTAAAGATAAAGAAATGATAGAAAAAACCAGCAGTACTATTCATTTAAATCGTCTCAAACAGTTAGACCGTTTTTTTGGCACCGAATCCACCATTGTTGACAGCCAGACCTTAGCTCAAGTGATGTCTTGCTCCACTCGTAATGTGGCCAAAACGATGAAAAATTTGCGAGAATTAGGTTGGATTGAATGGGTCCCGGGACGTGGTCGCGGTATTAAGACACAACTGCAGGTTAAACGATCTTTTCATGAAGTACTTTGTGATGTCATCAAAGAGTATGTCGCGCGAGGTGAACTTAACGAAGCCTCTCGTTATGCGGATATTTTCCAATATCAAACGGTTTTTAAGCAGCACCTTCCAGATTGGATAGCCGAACTGTCTGGCAGTAAAGAGCGCTCTGATGAATTGATCTCTTTAGTCCCTTATACCCTGCCCCCTTGTCATCCTATGTATATGAAAGATCGCAATGCGGGCATGTATGTTAGTGTGCTGTTTGATACTTTAATTACGTTTGATCAATCCAGTAAAACCTTTACCCCGCATCTGGCTCATCAGTTCTATAAAGAGGGGCTGACTTACTATTTTCGTATTCGCCCTGACGTCTATTTTCATAACGGTGAATTGCTGACCCCAGAGCACGTCAAAGCCTCATTAGAGGCACACAAATCTGAGGGGGTACTGGCCCATGAGTTGTATAACTGCATCAACAATATTCGGGTCAATAAACAATGGGTTGAAATTACTTTAGATTATGACGACCCCATTTTCTTACATGCCGTTGCGGATGTGCATTCAGCCATATTTATGCACAACGCCAGTGAGCCGGATTATCCCTTTGGTACTGGGCCCTATTATTGGGGTAACCGCACAGCAAACCACTGGAGCCTACAAAAAAATAATCAGTATTTCTCTCAACATGGCATACTCAGAAAAGCGGACTTTTGGCACGTATTACGCACCAATAAAACCTCTGTAGGTCACTTATTTGAAGTAAAGGATGTGGATAAGAAGGTCGATACATTGCCGGGCCTGCAAACGTCTCAATTGGGCACTAAAAGTTTGTGCCTAAGCCACCGTTTAGACAGCAGCAGTCGCAGCGCCATTACAAGAGTGTGCCAACAGGTTCTGTTAAGCCACTATCAGGATTCTCACTTCCTGTGCCATACCCTATTTCAACCCGCAGAGAATACGGAGTATTCCACTCCAACAAATACGGAACTCAAAGCGGATCTCCCCTCTTCCATTAAGGTCCTTAAACAAGACCAACACATTTTTCAACATCTATGGTTTCGTTTTAACCAGTTGGGTATTAAGGTGGATTTTGTGGACGATTGTGCCAAAGCCGAATTATGGATTAATGAGTTCCTAGTGGGCCAAGACGAGGTATTAGATCGCTATTATTGGATGTTATTAAGTGCATCAGCGATAAAACTGCTCACCCCTTTCAAACGTCAGCAATGGCTTGCTGAAGTGCAAAAATCCGACAATGTTGAAAATACCTTAATCCAATTAGAGCGTCGCTATCTATCGCAAAATCGCATTGTGCCACTATGGAAAAAATCCATCGCTTTCAAAAGCCATCAATCTTTGCGCGGCACCGACATCAACAGCTTAGGTTTTATGAATTTATCTACCATTTGGTTTGATAAGCGAGAGAGTTAGTGCGGACGGTTCCGTGAGTAAGGGGCTTTTCGATTCACAATAAAAAAAAACCAGCATGTTTGCTGGGTTTGAGTGACATTCTTCTTTTAAAAACGTTTATTCTGACACTTTTAAGTTATACGTTTCCTAGAACGGAATATCATCATAATCATCTGGGGTTGGTGTATATCCTGTCCCTTGATCGGTGCGTGTATTACCGGTGCGGGTGTTTTGTGGAGTAGATTGCGCGGCATATCCACCATCGTATTGGTTTGCATTTCCTTGAGGTGTTGCTTGTGCTGGTGCCTGCCCGGTTGTTTGGCGACCACCTAGCATTTGCATAGTACCGTTAAAGCCTTGCACGACAATTTCTGTGGTGTATCGCTCTTGCCCTGATTTGTCTTGCCACTTACGTGTTTGCAGTTGCCCTTCAATATAGACTTGCGAACCTTTACGCAGGTGATTGCCTGCAATTTCAGCTAATTTCCCCATCACTGAAATGCGATGCCATTCCGTTTTTTCTCTTTGTTGGCCTGTGGATTTATCCTGCCACGTTTCTGAGGTGGCTACCGTAAAGTTCGCCACTGCATTACCGTTTGAGAAATGACGTAACTCGGGATCAGTCCCCAAATTGCCTAAAATAATGACTTTATTCACACCGCGTGATGCCATGCTGCTTCCTTATATGTCCATATTGATAATGGAGTCGTTGATATTAAATGGTTAACTGAGCCGTGTGATGTCGCTACGACTCAGGTGTTAAGGGTGAATACACCGTTTAATCCACTACAGTAATGTGTTGTGCCGTGGTGTGGTATTCCAATTCTAAATGAGATTTTTCAACTAGCTCTGCGGGTAACTCTCGGGTAACCGCCACGCCAAGTTCTTTAAATTCGGAGGCTTGTTTAATTAAATTGCCCTTTCCTGTGTGCAATTGGCCTAAGGCACGGTCGTAGGTGTCTTTAGCTTTATCAAGCTGCTTACCCACTCCCTCCATAGAGACTAAAAAGGTGTTGAGCTTGGAGTAAAAACGTTCCGCACGATTGGCCAGCTCAGCAGTATGTTTGTTTTGCTCTTCAAAGCGCCATAACTGCCTTACTATATTGAGGCTGGTCAGCAAAGTGGTGGGTGTGGCCACTAAGATGTTTTTCTCCAACGCCGACTGGAATAAGTTAGGGTCTGCTTTCAATGCTTCTACATACGCCGACTCAATAGGGATGAACATAACCACCACCTCAGGAGAGTTGATCCCGGGCAACTTGCTGTACTCTTTGGCGGCAAGCTCATTAATTCGGTCGCGTACCGCATGGGTGTGATCTCGCAATGCACTTTCACGCTCAAGGAGATCTTCTGAATTAACGTAACGTGTGTAGGCATTTAGTGACGTTTTCGCATCTATCACTAAATGCTTTTTCTGTGGAAGATAAACGATGGCATCGGGTCTAAAGCGTCCATCCTCTCTTTCGATACTCACTTCTCTTTTGTAATCGACACCGAGACGCAAACCGGAATTGTCCAATACATTTTCCAGCATCAACTCCCCCCAGTTCCCCTGCACTTTTTTCTCACCTTTTAAAGCGGTGGTCAGTTTATCCGCTTGATCGGTGATCTCTCGGTTGAGTTTTTGTAAGTTTTGTAATTCGGTGCGCAGTTGCACTCGTTGCTCACTTTCTTTGCTGTGAATGTCTTCAACCTTACTTTTAAAGCCTCGCAACTCTTGATGTATGGGGTTAAGAATGGAGCTCATGCTTTCACTATTTAATTGCTTAAATGCTTGGCCTTTGCGCTCTAAAATTTCATTGGCGAGACGTTCAAACTCTTTACTTAGCTCTTGTTTACTCTCTTTTAGCAAAGCGATTTGCTGTTCAAAGTGGCTCTGTTTAGTCTCTATTTCTGTATTAAGTTCGCCTATTTTACCCATAGCGATGGCGTGTTTATCATTGAGTAGGCGTAACTCACGATCTAACCTTTGACTGCGCTCACTTTCTACCTGCCACGCTTCTTGTTTCGCCATCAGTTTTGCCAGTGCCGAACTTTCAGCCACTTTAGTCGCGCTTAAAGCCTCATTGCAGTGACTTAATTGCAGCTCTTTTTCATTGCACTGCTTACGATAAGTATGTTCGGCAACACGGGCCGCTTGCAATTCGGAGCCTAATTGTGCGCAACGCACCTCTAGATCGCCGACATCTTCGCTCATCTGCTGTAGTTTGTGCTCGTTTGATGTCGCCAACTCAGTTTGATGAGATAACTCGGCTTCGGTCAGTTCTAGTTTATGTTTAAGCTCTGTTATTGCGCGCTGTCCAACCCAATACGCCCCGGTCGATGTGATCAATACCACTAGGCCGAATATCACATAAGTTAACGTCATTAATTTTGTTCCTTATTACATAGCCTAAATAATGGTGTGCGAGGAAAGTGTCTTTTGCTTACTCACTTACCTGCTTAGTCACACATTATGACGAAGTTAGAGACAAAAAACGTCTCTTAAACTAAAATAGGCACGTTATCTGATGAAAAGGTGTAAAGCAATGTCAAAAACGTTTGAACGCTACCAACGGGTACTGCAAAACATCCCCTGTCACCCTGATTATGTGACTAGCCTCGAATTGAGGCAGATTTTGCTGTCTAAAGACTTGCTCAACCCAGCACTTGATGAAAAAAGCCAGATGAAAACCGTGCAAAGGATCATCAACAAAGTCGCCGCAGACTATTATTGCATTGAGATTGATAACGACAAGCGTCCTCACCAAATAAAGATTTCACAAGGCCAGCAACACCCCATTAACCCTGCAGCTATGAGCAGCGTGCTCTCTTTGCAAATTATTGAACACGAAGTATTAGAGATGCTGCCTCCCACTATGCGCAAAGAGGTGTCTAACCTTATTAGCACAGGGAAAGCCGAACGGGATCAAAAGATTGAGTTATGGAAAGAGCGCTTCACCTACGCCCCTATCGAATTTCAACTCACCTCACCCTCATTTGATGAATCCTTCATTGCTACCATTGAACAAGGCATTGTTGAAAAGCGCAGCTTAAATATGAAGTATAAGAAGCGCGGTAGCATTAAAGAGCAACAATATCATATTGAACCGCTAGGAATTGTGTTGCATGGTCGAAGTTTTTATTTAGTTGCCGTAAAAAAGAATACCCAGCAATACCGCACCTTTGCCATTCACCGCATTGTAAAGTTAAGCCTTGGGTTTAGCGTGCAAAAGTGTCAGCAGCATTTTAATGCCAAGCAGTATATTGAGCAGCATGTACCGCACTTCTCTGGGGGCGAGTTTACCCAAGTGATCCTAAAAATAGATAACTATGACGGCTTGCACCTTATTGAAGAAACGCGCTTGTGTAAAAATCAAACCACTATTAACAGCACCGCTCAACACACCACTATTAGCGCAAAAGTGCGTGATAGTTTGGGCTTTGAGTGGTGGTTGATGAAAAATGCCAATGTGGTTGAAGTGATTGAACCCATCCATATTCGAGAGAAAATTAAGGCCAACTTAACTCAAGCCTTATTAAAATATCAATAACCAATAAAGGCGTAAGCCCTATTGTATACACTGCACTAAATAGCCTTCTAAATGCCGGATCAGATCTTGTTTGCGATCGTCACTAGCAAAACTGGCGTCAATGGCATTACGGGTAAATTGAGCTAACTCTTTTGATTCTATAGGATGCGTTAAAGCAATTTGATGGAAGTTATCTGTCATATACCCTCCAAAGTAGGCCGGATCGTCTGAGTTGATGGTCACACAGAGCCCTTGATGTAAAAGCTCAACCACATTGTGCTCTTGCATTGAATCAAACACTTTCAGTTTAATGTTGGATAACGGGCAGACAGTTAAAGGCATTTTTAAAACCTGTAATATTTGCATCAGTTTAGGGTCATCCACACAGCGCACCCCGTGATCAATACGTGATACACCCAATAATGTCATGGCGTCTTGAATATGACTTGAAGGGCCTTCTTCTCCCGCATGTGCCACGGTAAGAAACCCTTCTTTGATGGCCTGCTGGAACACTTGGGCAAATTTTTGTGGCGGATTGCCTAGCTCTGATGAGTCTAACCCCACCCCTATAATTTTATCTTTGTGGGGCAACGCTTGTTGCAATGTCTCCAAAGCCGACTGTTGCGATAAGTGGCGTAAAAAGCACATGATTAAATGACTACTGATCGCCAATTCTTGCTGGCCTTTTTGCAAAGCGCGATGAATACCATTGACGACCGTAGCAAAGGCAATGCCTCTGTTGGTATGGGTTTGAGGGTCGAAAAATATCTCGGTGTGCAACACATTATCTTGCTGGCACTTTTGTAGATAAGCCCAAGTGAGATCAAAGAAATCTTGCTCGGTGATCAGTACATTGGCCCCTTGATAATAGATATCAAGAAAAGATTGTAAGTTGTGAAACTGATAGGCTTGTCGAATTTGTTGGGGGCTCGAATATGGGATCTCAATACCGTTTCTGTTGGCAAGTTCAAACATCAATTCGGGCTCTAAGGTTCCTTCAATGTGCAGATGAAGCTCAACCTTAGGTAGGCCTTCGATAAACTGTCGCAATATTACTCTCCCTGTATTATTGTTAGTTCTCTTTATTTTAGGTACTTTTTCAGATCCTGTGGCAACTTATGCCAACGCTTTCTCATCTTCTTTATGTGACTGTCAGGGACATTATGTATATTGGGGTATTGCCCTGTGCATTGGTAGATGGCAAATTCCACTCCCATTTTTACCGCTAATGCGTGGTAGGGTCTTATTTCCCACAATTGAGTGAAGGTATTAGAGACCACTACCGAGCCTTGCTGTTGAAGGCAAGCGCGTGTTTGTTGTAAACACCAAGCATGAGCGGCCTGTATTTTGTTCCCATTAAACTGATATTCGCCCTGCGGATTGATAAAATACATATCCGCCTCAAGGTGCAGCATTGCCCTCTCTTGTTGTAGCTTTTTAGCTAACGTTGACTTACCAGAGCCTGGTAATCCTCGAATAATAATTAACACCCGTAAAATCTTCTCTCAGATGATCCCTAAGTGCTAGACAGATTACTCTTTTTATCTGCTCAAATCACACAATCACATACTTTATATCGTACATCCGTCACTTTATGCCGGTTACACAGGAAAAGATCCTTAATAAATCAGCAACTAATGGGATTATTACCACAAAAGTGTTTTGGCTTATGTATAAAATTAGTTAAGCTAAAACCCAGCCGATTCATCTGGTACTTTTAGGTCATTCAAGGAATTAAATATGTTAACAAAATGGGCAAAACGCTTTTATCAAATGTCCGAATTGGTCGCCTCTTGGAGTAAAGATCCTTCCACGCAAGTGGGCGCTGTTATCACTAAACATAATCGTATCGTTTCTGTTGGGTTTAATGGATATCCACACGGCATAGCAGACAGTGCCGAAACGGATGACCGTGATATGAAGTACCTGAAAACACTGCATGCTGAGGAAAACGCAATTTTGTTCGCCAAACGCGATCTCGATGGTTGCGAGATTTGGGTGACGCATTTTCCTTGTCCAAACTGCGCGGCTAAAATTATCCAAACCGGCATTTCTTCAGTGCATTGCCCTGAGCAAAATGCCGACTTTTTATCTCGCTGGGGCGATAAGATAAAAATCAGTGAAGAGATGTTTAATCAGGCGGGAGTGAACATTGACTGGCTTCCTCTTGAGCAACTCAAAGCCGAATAATAGGCACTTTTCTCTAGCGTCTCCTATTTATAAAAATGTTAACGCTTGTCAATTAACGCTTAATTGACAAGCAAAATAATTCAACAAGCCTCATATCCGCACAAATAATCAACACATTGCACACCCAATGCACTACAGTCTCTGTAAATACGTGTATTTACTCACTTTTTTCAAAATACCGTATATAATTATTTTATCCTTAATCACATTTAATCTATTTTGGGTTTGTAAATGGAATTTAAGCGTTTTTCAAGCACTGTGGCGGTATTGGGTGCCATGTTCACCTCACCCTTTAGTTATGCCTCTTCCTTTGAGTTACCTATTTGGAAATCTGAAGCCGAAGAGCGTGGCTATATTCTTCCTAAAGCCTTTGGCATCAGCGTTGGCTATATGCACGTTGAACAAGGCATTAATGTTAACTCCATAGATCTTAATGGCATTAAGTCTTCCATTAATACCCCTGACTTTCCTGGCTTCTGCTATCCCATACCCAATACCAGCATTTGTATCCCTATACTGGATGACATTCCAGGACAAAACATTCCCATAAACTCTATCGATGTGGAAACCATCGGCGGTTTTCAAGAAAGTGATGTTTGGACGGTTAGAGCGGATATGTGGTTATTCCCATTTCTCAACTTTTATGCCATTGCCGGTAAAATTACCGGCTACTCCGAAACTGACATCAAAGTGAACATCAATGTTGCTGATAATCGAAATATCACCCTACCGCAATTGCCTTTTAAGTTAGATTTAGATGGCAATATGTATGGCGGTGGTATGGTGCTTGCGGGCGGATATAAAGAGTGGTTCACCATCATTGACGGCAGTTATACCAAAACCAATTTAACCGTTATTGATGGTGGCATCGACTCTATTGTAATTACCCCTCGCGTAGGTTTTGACTTTACCAATTACGGACACCCAGTACGTGTTTGGGTGGGGGGTCAGTATCAAAATATCCAGCAAACCTTAAAAGGCGATTTAAAAGACATCTTCCCGGCGGAATTTGTCCGACTGATTGAAGAGGAAGGGGAAACAGCGGGTTTTGTCGTTCAACAGGAGCTTGAATCTGAATGGAATACCGTGGTTGGTTTCAATTATGTCATTAACTCTACCTTTAATATTGTTGGAGAGTTTGGCTTTGGTGATCGCCAAAGTGCCTTTGTAGCGCTGGATACTCGTTTTTAATTGTGTTGCCACTAGCAATTTTCTCCCCATATAAGGGGGCGCTATGAGACGTGTATTTTATCCTTCGGCCCTGATATGGCTTATCCCCTTTACAGCGATGGGCGACGGACAAAACAATAACATGACCGATGAAGGTACTCATTGGTTTAGCGATGTGTTGCAGTTTTTTGGGTCTAGTAACGAAGTGGATCTCTCTGGGGGGATGGATTGGGGGGTGCTGCCCGGCCCTTTTGCCAATCCTGAACAAGGGGTTGGCATTGGTGTCGCAGCGGTCGGGCTTTACTCGCCACAAGGCATTCAAAGTGGCAACCAACTGTCGACATTGACCATCAGTGGCTATGCCTCTTCAGAAGGCTCTTATGGCATTGGAGTGCACAACGCCACTTTCTTAAATCAAAATCAGTGGGTATTGGGCCTAGAGGGCAAACTGTCTAAAACCCCCAGCGACTATTGGGGAATAGGAAAAGCCGCCGCGGAAGATGCGAATAATAAAACCCTACATGAAGGTCTATTCTTTGCCATTAAGCCTACGCTCTCTTATCAATTTATTGACCACTACTTTATTAAAGGGGGCATAGATGCAACGTTTTTATATCGTCAAAAATCTCAAGGCAATGCTTTACAACCGCAGCAGTTACAAGATGCCACTAATTTAGGTGTGCTACTTGCTATCGAGTATGACACCCGTGACTATCAAACAAACCCCTACTCGGGTCGTTTAGTAAGCGTTGAACAAACTTGGTTTTTGAATGCTTTAGGCTCTGATTATCAATATAACGAGTTGACCGTTAATTACCGGGAATACTATCGGTTATACCAGAACAACATTCTTGCCTTTGATTACTTTGTTCAGGGCCTGAGTAATGAGGATGAGCTTCCTTGGTTTGCAATGAGTAAACTTGGCGGTGACAACCGAATGCGGGGTTATTATTACGGGCGCTATCGAGATCGTTATCAAATGACGGCGCAACTGGAGTATCGCCACTCTTTCTCCACCAGACATGGTGCGGTGATATGGGGAGGCGCGGGAAATATCGGCGCTCACTTTGCCGAACTTTTTCAACACACTTGGTTACCCACTTATGGTGTCGGTTACCGTTTCGCGTTTAAGCCTAGAGTCAATGTTCGCTTAGACTTAGGTTTTGGTGACGAAACCACCGTTTATTTTAATATCCACGAGGCATTTTAATGTGTTTCTCTATAAACAAAAAATAAGGAGTTCTATGAAGCTTTCCTCTCTTTTTGTGTTAGCGCTTGGTCTGTTTGCGAATTTTAGTTATGCGCTAGATGCCCCTAGCGGTGTGCGCCCTTGTTGCGCCTTTGGCATTAATATGAAGTCTGAATTAGGGGTGGTGCCAGTGCCTTTTTTCAGAGTGAACAATATTGTGGAACTGTCTGATCTCAACACGCACCTTTATAATGATGGCTCGCAAGGGGTGACCAGCAGTTTGATGGGTACGGGTAAAGAGTCCAATGGGCTTATTTATACACGCCTTGGCGGGATTATTGACACCGCCCATGTGCGCGATACCGCCGATTACGCCCTCTATATTTACAGCAAAATCAAAGGGCAATTGGGAAAGGCGCAACAGATAGTATTAGAGGAGGAATTGCGCAGCCGGATCATTGAGATGATGGATGTCCCCGTCAATCTCAGTGATACACAGCAACACCTTGCAGAAATTGAACTCAGTGCATTGCTCGCGTTTCGCTTAGCTCAGTGGCATGAAGCCGCGCAGTGGTTTGGCTATACTTCCGTTGCGGGGTTTAAAGAGTACCCCTCAGCGTATTCTCCTGAAGATCTCTACTCTAATATGTTAGGAGCTTTAATTGCCATTGAGATTCTACAGCAAGACGCTACGGTCACTCAGGGTCAATATGAGCATGCCTTTAGCGCCGTTTTTAGCCGAAAACTGAGTGAACTGGGCGCGCAAGATGCCAAAGTGACTAGAGCGGTGATGAACAGTTTAGATAAAACATGGTGGGACAGCAGTAAAAGACTGCCCAATAAGTGGGTGGTTAAGGTTCGTGACTACCAACCTCGCTTAACCATTACCCCGCACTGGAGTGATGAGGAGGCAAATAAAAACAATCAAGTTGTGACATTGTCACTTAAATCATTGCAACCACTGGAACACTATGGCTACCTAACTTTGGTGGCAGCAAAACAAGAAAGCAGTTTCTCCGCCCTTCCTGAGTCAATAACACAACTCACCGTTTGGCGAGCAGAGCATTTTCCCGCCCTTGCTGAATTTGCAAAACAACAAGATGACACTCATAAACTGAGCAATAACCATTTATTGCCCGATTATTAGTTAGGGTAAAGCGGTGCAACATTGCCTATGGTGGTCTGATTATAGACTGTGGCATAATGCCCCGCTTTAATCCGTTCTTCCATCACCCTTTGCTGACTTCCCACTGACTTGCAGAATGAATACTATGCCATCACATACCACTCGACATCTCGGTAACGAGCTTTTTAAAATGACATGGCCAATGATTTTTGGCGTACTGTCGCTGATGAGCTTTCAACTGATTGATTCTGCATTTATTGCTCAGTTAGGTGTTCTACCATTGGCCGCTCAAGGGTTTACTCTTCCTATTGGGCAATTAATTATTGGTGTGCAGGTGGGACTAGGTATCGCCACCACTTCGGTTATTGCCCATGCCTTAGGGGCAAATAAACGGCACTACGCAAGACAATTGGCCGGATTGGTGTTAACGCTCGGCGGCGTAGGTTGCGGAGGGATTTGCCTTTTTCTATACGCCATTCGCACTCCACTATTGTCTTTACTGGGCGCAACGGATGATGTGTTTCCTATTATAGACAGTTACTGGATTGTCTGGCTTGCCAGTGCTTGGGTGGGCGCTATGCTGTATTTTTTATACAGCGTTTGCAGAGCCAACGGCAACACTCTGTTACCCGGGATCATGATGGTTATCACCAGCGTGCTCAATTTATTGCTCGATCCCCTATTCATCTTTTATTTTGATTTAGGCATACACGGGGCTGCAGTGGCAACTATTGTTGCCTTTAGCATGGGCAGTCTGTTTGTGCTCTATCGGATCCGCAACAAACAGTACTATACCTTTGACTGGAGCGATCTCAGTATCAGTGACAGTGTCCGTTCATTGTTGAGTATCATGATGCCAGCCATGACCAGTCAATTAATGCCCCCTCTTGCGGCAATGCTGTCAACTAAGTTGCTGGCCTCCTATGGCACCGCGGCTATCGCCGCTTGGGCGCTAGCCAGTCGCTATGAATTTTTTGCTATTGTCTCTGTTTTAGCCTTAACCATGTCGATGCCCCCTATGATTGGTCGATTTGTAGGAGCAAAACAAGGCGCTAACATCAATACCTTAGTCAATATCGCCTGTGTTTATATTTTAGGCTCGCAAATCGTGGTGGCATTAGTCACTTTATTGGCCTCTGGGCACTTAGCCATGTTAATGAGTGGCGAGCAAAGCGTAGAACAGATACTGAAAATGCATTTAGTCACCGTGCCATTTAGTTTAGCGCCACTGGGTATTTGTATTTTGTTGGTTTCTGTATCTAATGCGCTGGGTAAACCTATGCAGGCATTACTGGTTTCTTGCTTGCGCCTGTTTGTGTTCTTTTTACCTTGTTTGTACGCGGGCGCTTATTTTTATGGGCTACAAGGTTTATTTATTGGTGCGGCGATTGGCAATACGTTTGCTGGCATTTTTGCTTGGTATAATTACCGTTCAACCTTAAAGTACTTACAAAAAAAATGGAGCCATTAGGCTCCATTTCACTTCATTTCTTAAACATTACATGAAGTTAGCTTCAGTAACTAATACTACACCACCTTTGGTGACTTCGTAATATTTCGCATCTTCTTCTAGGTTTTCACCAATCACTGTACCGTCAGGGATAATGGTGTTTTCACCCACAATCACTTTGGTTAAGCGGCAGTTTTTACCTATGACCACATCAGGAAGTACAATGCTGTCTTTAATTACTGACGCTTCTTCAATGCGACAGTTAGACGACACTAACGAGTGATTAATTTCTGCACCCGAAATGATGGTCCCTGCTGACAACACTGAATCTACAGCAAAGCCTTTACGATCCGTGTCATTAAAGATGAATTTAGCGCCAGGACGTTGTTGCTGCTGAGTGATAATTGGCCATGAGTGGTCATACAAATCCAGTTCCGGCTCTGGTGCCACTAAGTCCATATTTGCTACGTAATACTCATCGAGATCACCCACATCGCGCCAGTAGCCATTGTTACCTGGATGACGCTGAGTAAATACATAGCCATTAACCTTAGCTCGCTCTAGCAAGTTAGGGATAATGTTATGACCAAAGTCGTGGTTATATTCAGGGTCAAGTAATGCATCGTTTAACTCTTTATCTAAAATATCAGCGTTAAAGATGTAAATACCCATAGAAACCAATGCTTGGCTTGGATCTTTAGGGTGCGGAGTGGGATTGGCTGGCTTCTCATCAAAGCTTACAATACGTCCGTTTGCATCCAGTGACATAACACCAAATGAAGACGCTTGCTCAATCGGTTTTTTGATACAGGCAACGGTAACATCCGCGCCACTTTCAGCATGGAAGTTAAGCATGCGTGAGTAATCCATTTTATAAATATGGTCACCGCCAAGGATCAACACTTGCTCTACTTTACGACGACGGATCAAATCTAGGTTTTGATAAACCGCATCGGCTGTACCACGGTACCAAGAGTCACCAGTACGTTGTTGTGCAGGAATTATGCTCACACCTTCATCAAGTGTTGAGTTTGTCATGAAGCCCCAGCCCTTTTGCACATGGTCAATTAAGTCGTGCGCCATAAACTGTGTTAAAACACCCACACGACGAATACCTGAGTTAATGCAATTTGAAAGGGTAAAATCAATAATTTTGTATTTTCCGCCAAAAGAAACCGCAGGTTTTGCAATCTCTTTTGTTAAACCTTTAAGACGAGTGCCTTTACCACCAGCAAGCACTAAAGCTACGGTGTTGCGCACAAGTTTGTTACTCGACAAATGCGAGTAATTATTATTATGTTCAGTCATTTTTGGGGGCCTCTAACCTTGAACGAATATAAGTAATGTAAAATATTTAAGCATGGTAATCGGCCTTTTAAGCTCTCATTTACCAAGTTCGGGTAAGAATAAATTAATTCCATAAAATATATAAGGTTTGAATTCACACTTACTCATGTTCCAATTTTATATTTACAACGTTGTGATGACTATCACGTAATGTGATTAAGTTGCTACAAAATGTAACAATATACATAAACCAAAACTAATTAATAACCGCAAAACATCAATTTCATGAATGAAACAATTTCGATGCCCTTTAGTTTATTGATCTAAATCAATAAACTAAAGTACGCTAACCATTTGATGCTAGCCAAGGTTTATTACACTATTACTTTCTTTACCCTATTTTTGGGTTACATTTAAGTGACAAAGCAATATTATTTGCAGGTGATAATTCAATATCATTGCAATGGATTTTGAATTATTAGTCACCACTTTAGAAATGACTCAACATTAATATAAAGGACATTATTAATGACGTTCACACGCCACGCAGTACTAATAAGCTCCATCACTCTACTTTTAACCGGTTGTGTGAGCAGTGTAGAGGGGCCACAGTACCAAGCCTCTGAACAACTACCACCATACCTGCAAAGCAATTTTCAGTCGTATATTCAAGACAGCAGGCAGTGGTTGCTACAACATCGCGTGTTTTTAACCGGCGATAAGAGCACAGAGTTGGCCGCCGTAGCCCCTTATGAGTTGATCCCTAAGCAACCAAACGGGCAAGGCATTTTATTGGTGCACGGTTTAGGCGACTCCCCTTTCTCTTATAGTGATATTGCAGCAGATTTAGTCTCTCAAGGGTATCGAGTACGCGTTATTTTGTTGCCCGGACACGGGACACGCGCCGCCGATCTGTCACTAGTACAACTCAAAGATTGGCAAGAGGTGGTGCAACATCACTATCAATTACTCAATAACAAAGTGGATGGCGTATGGCTAGGAGGCTACTCCACAGGGGCAAACTTAGTCACCTCCCTTGCTTATGAGCACCCCAGCATCAAAGGGTTATTGCTGTTCTCCCCTGCTTTTAAACCCAAAAACCCCTTAGCGGCGTTATCACCTATGGCCAGTTACTTTGTCAATTGGGAAAGTAAGAAGAAAGAGGACAATTACACGCGATACAACTCTTTACATATGAACGGCGCTGCGACTTATTACAAAAGTGCGCAAGCGGTTCAACATGACCTCGCTAGCCATCACTACGACAAACCCACCTTTGTTATGCTCAGTGAAGCCGATGAAACCATTGATGCCGCATTTGCCCGTGATACTTTCAGCCAAACATTTACTAACCCAAACAACCAATTATTGTGGTTTGGTGAGTCTCGCTACCCTGATCCACGGATACACACTTTTTCCATGAACTTACCGCAACAGCACATTCACAGTGCTTCCCATGTCTCTTTAATATTCTCTCCTGATAATCCCGTGTATAAACGGGACGGGAAAATTAGAATGTGCTTCAACGAGCAACCTAAAGGGCAAGACTGCGCTACAGCGGCCGCAGATAAAGTGTGGTTTTCGGCCTATGGGGACGGCGATGAAAAACATATAAGGGCTCGCATGACTTGGAACCCTTACTTTGAACAAAACATGCAGCAATTAAACGCTTTTCTTAAAAAGAACCGCCATTAAGAGGCCACTTTCACCGTCAACTGATTATTGCTGTAATGAGTGATACTAGGTTGAACGATCAACGCCGCTCGTTGGGAAAGCTCCACATTGGGATTGGGGAATACCACCCCTCCTCCCTCAATGGGCATGTCAATGATATGTTGTCCGTCTTTCCCTAGCGGCTCTCCTTGATGAAAGGTAGAGAAATTAGGTAAGTCTTGAGCAAAGTAAAACTCAAAATCTTGACTGTTTCGATAAATAGAGCTCGCCACTTGGTAGGTAATCATTGAATGACGACGACTGCTTTGTTTTGCCATAATAAGTGCGATTAAGGCTTGCTTAAATTGTGACAGTTTACCCAGATCGTTATGGCCAAACTCCGCCACTTGCCCTAACTCCAGCGTCGCCGCTTGTGCACCAAACTGACTGCTACTAAACCAACTGAATGTGCTAGATGGCTCCTCTGAGAGCAAAAGCGCTTCAATATGGCCTTGGCTAAGAAACTCAATAAACTCTTTTTGTCTGGTTGGGTGCGACGACTGAGGGCTAATGGCAAACGTATAGTGTTTAGAGGCTCGTATTGAGCAGTGCATATCTAAATGCCAGCGCTGCTGCATCGGAACCCCTTCCCAAAATTGACTGACGCACGACTTTAACATTCGAACTAAACTCAGTTCATGGGTGTCTACTTGATTGGCATCGCTAAAAAGTCGGTTGAGATTGGTTTCAATAAACCTTTTCTTTGCCAGTATCGCTTGTGGATGCGCAATGATAAGCAACAAATGTTGCTTTGGAACAATGCGTTGCGCCTCTATTTGACTCACCAGATCATCTAAGATTTCTATTGGTGCCGTTTCATTACCATGAATCGCGCTGGAAATGACAATATGTTTGCTGTTTTCTGCATGATTAGCAGGTGATACGGTTAATACACCACATTGTACCAAGCTCATTTTTACGCCATTGTCTAACGTTATAGAGCGTGGGGAAAACGGGGCTTGGAGCAGTGTATCTTGCAAGAATGAGCTTTGAAATAGTGGCACGATATGGATTCTCCCTTCCTAAACCGACAACCTAACGGTAACATATGCACAACATCATATCGTATCTATTGGCAAGCTACAGAATATTCATAGGCATTTATTATGGGCATCACAAAGGAAAATATTATCATCGTTGGTGCAACCGGTTTAATTGGTCTGCATGTTATAGAAACCTTACTTGAGCACACCCATACCTTAGGCACTGTGTATGTGCCGACACGAAGGCCTCTGCCCTTTACCCATACTAAACTCAGCCCAATCATCAATGAGGATATCACCCAGTTCAGTGGCGTTTCGGCGAGCATCGGCTTAATTTGTTTAGGCACGACCAAAAAGCAAGCTGGCAGCCAACATGCCTTGTACCATGTGGACCATGATTTAGTGCTGGCTTGTGCGCGACAAATGCAAAATATGGGAGTGAAACGTATCGGTATCGTATCCAGTTATGGGGCAAATCCCGCGTCTTTATCGCATTATTTACGTTGTAAGGGTGAAATGGAACGAGACATCAAACAACTCGCCTTTGACAGAGTCACTTTTGCGCGCCCCGGCCCATTATTAGGTAAACGCGCATCACCTCGCTTTGATGAAATGATAGTGCAAAAGATATTACGCATCGTTCACCCTATTATGCGCGGGCCTCTTATTAATTTGCGCTCTATACCAGCCAAATATGTGGCGCAATATTTAGTTTTTAATATGCTTGATGAAAATCATGCTGATGGTATCCATATAGCACATTACTCGCAGATGATATCTATGAAGCCTGATTGTTGATAATTACTGGGATATTCATAATAAACCCAAGCCGTTAATTCTTGCCACTATCATTATAATTTATTAATAAATAATTTTAACACTAACAATAAATACAAGTTTAGAGAAGATGTGTATTACCATCATTATCGGTATAATTCGCTTGAATATTAAAAACTCGCTTACTGTATTATCGACTCATTATTACTTGTATTTTAACTCGCGACTTCTTACACGCTTTTATTTTATACCAATCACAGTAATTAAGTGATCAGAAATAGCGCAGGAAAACACTTGAGCACAAGGCACCATTTTTTTATAAGCAGTTGTTCTACATTCAAAATTTGCAACGCCGCCATCAAGGCTTTTTACAAACTAGAATGTTCAGTTAATTACTACGATTGCTATAAATATTCATTTTTACTGCATATCACCATAAAAATCGCACAATAACCTATACATCTAAGTGATTGTTTTTCTTATACATTAAGTAAGTTAGACTTATTTAACTCATAAGTATCACATCACAACACTTCCCACATCCTAGCGTCAATATTGTCTACTGCTTACATTTCAACCAGTCAAAAGAGCCAAAAATTCTTTATTAGTGACACCTGCTTCATAAATAGATGAATAGAATTCAAAAAATGTTGCACTTTGATATATTCCACAGCAGTAAAACACCTGTTCTTCTTACCTTTTATACAACAAAAATGGCAAAGTGGCACCAATACTCCCACACAATCAATAACGAGTTAACTATGGGTGTCCATATTTTCACTTGTTGTTTATCTGTTTGAATTTTTTTAGCTTTAATTTTTGATAATAACGGTCAGTTAATAACCATAAAGGAACAATATAAAATGAATAATAAACTATTGTTAGCAACAATAGTGTCATTGGCATTACTGGGTTGTAATGACGATAACCCGCAACCGATCACCCCTAGTGATCCTGCGCCACCGACACAACCTGAGTCTCCAACTGAACCGCCTATTTCCACGCCACCAGTGGAAATTATTCCCCAGACCACGTATATCGGTTCGCTATTAACCTCTGGACAAGCCATTTCTGGAGATGTGCATTGTAATGGCCAATCGCTCATTCATGGATCATTTGAGGTCATGCAAGGGGTGTCATTTAATTGCACCTTAGAGGCTGTCGAGTTAGGCCAGTTTACGGCTCCATTCCCTAATGCAGAAAGCGTGGCTAACCCTAGTGAAAAAGTGCCTGTTTCTTTTGATGTTTTACAACAACACGGTACTAATGCAACCTTGATATTACAAAGTATTGACCGTTGTGGAAATGACACGAGCATCTGCTTAAACTCTATCGACTCTTATGAAATCGCTGACGTTTATCAACAGTTACATGATCAGAATGCTGTTGATGCCTATCTGGCAGCAATAAAAGAAACCATTACCGATGAGGTGGGCAAAACCCCTAGCTCTCATGTAGATCCTGAAATCGCTCCTGAAGTTACCCCAGGTTCGAATAACAATTTAGATGCGGATTTTGTCGCAGCCAATGCCGAGCAAAGCTACAGCTATACACCAAGTAGTGATGCACAGGTATTAACCTCAAGTACTCTCAGTGATGCGCAAGGACGCCCCCTTGCAGGGATCAGTTACTTTTCAACCCACGCTACCGGGATCACCAACTCTGCCGGTGAATTTGAGTTTCTATGGGGCGATGAGCTGACTTTTGGTATTGATACTTTTGAGTTAGGCTCTATTAAAGGCAATCAACTGAGCTTCAAGATCACTGATGTTACACACAGCAGTGTCGAAAAAGATAACATTCAATCACTTCTAGAGCGCTATGGTTCAATAACGAGCCAAGGGCTGGCCATTGATAGCAGGGTCAGCAAAGTCTTCTCTCAATACCCAAATGTGATTAATGAGCTGATCAATCTTCGCTTACCCAATGGTGGCTTTATTGACGGCAGTGATGGCATGACAGTGCCTGACGAATTTGAAGGTCAATTTGAATTAGGCATAACCGCATTAATTGACGCCCAATTAAAGCAAGATACGTCCCTATTTAGCCCCCGCCCCCCTTCAGTACATGCGCTAGATAACGGTCAATATGTTACGCAATCACTAAACGCCATCTTTAAAAACGTCGATAGCTTCCATGTCTTTCATGACAATCAAGGGGGCTATGGTGCTACCGGTCACGCTCGAGGCAACCTCTCAATTAACCTCTCTAACCAAGCTTTTCCGGTGATGATGCCTAGAAGCGATAATAATCGCTTACTTCGTTTTGGAGAAGCGCAAGCATGGACACGAGACGGCAAACCTTATATTGCTCAACATCCCACCATTGCAATGCAAGCGATCCCTAAAGTGGCCGATAGTAATGTCACCTATGGCTTGCCTTTTGTTGTTGCGGGACTCATTGGCGAAGGTAAAGTCGTTTTTATGGGGAACTCGGTCTATCCCACCATATTGTCTTGTCCTGAGCTATTTTGGGCGAACAGTTTTAACGAAGTGAAAATTGACAGTCGCCAAAGGATTTGTACCTCAGTGGCCACCTCCGATGATCCTCGTTCAGATCAAGGCGCTATGCAGCAATATTTTAGCAACTTATTTGACTGGTTCTCTGATGCAGAAAACAAAACCGTTGCTAGCAATATTAAACAGGCTGCGTTTTCTCAAGCAAACGTCAGCGCAGGGATGCGTTATGACTTCTTTATCCATGACAGTTACGGTTTAGAAGCTGTTAATTCTATTGCTTCTGGCGAATACCACGCCCTTGATCCCGTAGAAACGCCGATACTCATTTTGCAAGCCTATAAGCTTAACCCTTCTAATAACTCGGCCAACTTAGATGAACCGCATCTCTCTCAAGAAGATATTACCGCGCTAATTACCTATATCAATGCTGGAGGTAATGTGCTGTTTATGGATGGCATTGAAAGCGCTAACCCTGAGCCCATTGGACGTCTTGCGGACGCCGCTGGTGTCTCTATTGGCGGTCAAAGTGTGGTCTCCACCAGCCAAAGTCTCTGCGCCCCAGACGGACGATGGTGTAACAACGCTCCAACCTTAAATCATAAACAAGAAAAAGAAGTGGTGGTTATTCAACACTTTGAAAATTTAGCCAATGGTAAGCAACCTTTTACCGTACACGATGATGGTAGTGTCTCTTGGGTCTCGGACAATGAAATGGCCTCGACACCATTGCATGTACCTACCTATGAAGTGACCGATGAAAACGGCAAGGTCGACGCAAAGCGAGCGATGATCCGCGTTAATAATGCACAAGAGCGCGAAGCGGCGATTAAAGAATTGCAGCACGCCTTTACCGATATGCCAGTGTGTACTCATGAATATGAGTATGAGTTTAATTGTATCGAAGTTCGTTCTGGCACTGGCGTTCTTGAGCGCGCCTACGGTCGCCAAGATTTTGAGCGTATTTACTTCCAAACCAATAGTATGGTGAAAGCGGCTAACTTAGGGGACAATATTCAAGCATTAGCCGATCATGAACTCTACTATCGAAGCAAAGGCGCGCTAGGGCAACGACTTGCCATTACGGAGCTCAATCAAACCTACGATAACTTGTCTACTTGGTTATGGAACAACAATAACTATTATTATGATCCTCAGTCACAAGATGAGCTTGGCTTTAAGCGTCTCATTGAGTTTATGAATTGTTATACCAATGATAGTTATGCTGGAAATGGCACTTGCCCACCATCGCTAAAAAATACCTTAATCGCCAACAATATGATTATTGGCGAAGGGGAACTGGCGCACTTTGTTAACCCGAGCTATCCATTAAATTACCAAGAAAAACCGCTAACGCGCATTATGCTTGGCCGTTCATTTTGGGATTACCGCATCAAGGTAGATACTACCGCCTATCCTACCCGTCCAACCACTTTGGCCACCACCTCAGAAACGGTGACCATTGAAACAGACGGCACGGCGGTGAACTACACCGTGGGTAATACACAATCCACTGGATTATGGCTTCCTCAACATGAAATTGGCACAGTCACGGGTGGCGTTAAAGCACAGATTACTGTTATGTTTGCCGATGATCTTACCGGACGCAGTCAACATGAAACCAACTTAAACCGTCCGCCTCGAATGACCAAAACCTTTCTCCATGATGGAGGAAGTACCCAGATCCAATCCCCTTATGGTGGGCTCGTTTATGTACGCCCTCTTGAATCGGCAGGCGCTAGCCAATTTCACTTTAGTGGCGTGATGAAAGCACCTCTGTTTAAAGAGGGGCATTGGGTAACCACACCACAACAATCTCAAGTACAAATGGCCGAAATTGATAGTGGATCTTTTGTCTACACCACCCACGTCAACAACGTTACTGAAACGGATTTAGCTACATTCGTCAGTGGTTTGAATCGTTTTGCTGATGCGGCTAGCGACTTTTATGGGCGTGATGACTGGCAAGGGGCTCATCGTCGTTACACTTACGCCGACCTAAAAGGCTTCCGTCATCGCTTTGTAAATGATGTGCAAATTTCCATTGGCTCTGCGCACTCAGGTTATCCTGTGATGAATTCGGCGTTTGATAGTGCGCGCAACACTGTACCCACCGATCCATTAAACGATTGGCTGTTGTGGCATGAAGTGGGCCATAACCTCGCCTCTGCCCCTTTCAATGTGACAGGGGGGACAGAGGTCACCAATAATTTACTGGCCCTGTATATGCAAGAACTCGAAGGGCGCAATGACAACCCGAGAATGGATCGCATTGTCTTTGAAATCCAAAAAGCACCACATTGGCTCGAGAGAAATGCGAGGCATGCGTGGGCCAATGGCGATGCGGGTGTGCGTTTGATTATGTTTGGACAGTTAAAAATCTGGGCAAAATCACATTTTAGTATTAATCATTGGTATGACAGCCAGCCATCGAGTGAAAAAGCCTCTATATATGGCAATGATGAGGGCTGGAATATGATCAAACTGATGCATCGCTTAGCACGTAACAACCAAGATACAGATGGAACAAACTATTGTGATGCCTCTGTCACAGGACTCTCAGATGGAGATCTATTGATGGTGTGCAGCTCCTATGTCTCTGGCTACGATCTCAGTGACTTCTTTTTGCAGTGGAATGTCGGTGAAGAAGCGATGAACACCGCACAAGGGGCCATCATTTATAGTGGTGGCATCAGCGCGCAGGGTCTAAACACAGTGGCACAAATGCAGCTCCCTACGCCACAAAAAGATCCTCTGTTGATTGACTCCCTAACCCCGTCAACTCGCTAACTTTCTTAGAGCTAATCTGCGCTATATATCTGTTATAGAGCGCATCACCGAGTGTCTGCTAAGACAATGGCAGGCACTCGGTTTTCCTCCTATCTCAAGATCTGTTTGGCTTAGATTCTTTTCATTGGTAGCCGCCCTTACTCACTACTGTTTATCGTCTCACTATTTCTATTGAGCGTCGTTACCTCTGCCTCATATAGGGCAACAGGTTTGCTATCCATTTCATGGGGTGGTCTAATAGCTCCCATCGTAAGGCACTGTTTTGCCGTTATTATTATCAATGTCGCCGAGCGCTTGATCTGACGTTTTTGCCTTTTGCTACCTGTTTTTCTGCGCTATTAAAGCGCGCAAACTGACAGCCCTTGGTATACTAACTAACAACCTACTGATTTTTGGACGATTTTTATGCAAATGGACCAACCCACATTCTTTTTCTTTGATTATGAAACCTGGGGGGTCAGTCCTGCTAAAGACAGACCTTGCCAGTTTGCAGGTGTGCGTACCGATGCCGATCTGAATGTCATAGGCGAGCCGTTGGTCATTTATTGTCGCCCTCCAGCCGACTACTTACCCACCCCTGAAGCGGCACTGGTGACAGGGATCACCCCGCAAAAAGCGATGCAAGAGGGTCTTTCTGAACCTGAGTTTATCGCCGCAATTCACCAACAAATGAGCCGTGCCAATACCTGTACCCTTGGCTATAACAGTGTTCGCTTTGATGATGAAGTGACCCGCTATACCTGTTATCGAAACTTTATAGAACCTTACGAGTGGAGCTATAAAAATGGCAACTCACGATGGGATCTTCTCGATGTGATGCGCGCTTGTCACGCCTTGCGCCCCGCAGGGATTGAGTGGCCAAAAAATGACGATGGGCAAACCAGCTTTCGTTTAGAGCACCTTTCGCAAGCAAACGGCATCGAACACAGTAATGCTCATGACGCCATGGCCGATGTATATGCCACTATAGAGATGGCAAAAAAGGTCAAACTTGCTCAACCTAAACTGTTTGATTTTTTCTATAAGCACAGAGGCAAACAAAAGCTCAACACATTAATAGATGTTGTGACTATGGCGCCTTTAGTGCATGTCTCTGGAATGTTAAGCCAACAACACTTAAAGACGGCGTTAGTGGCGCCTGTAGGGTGGACCGCCACCAAGGCACTCATTGCTGTTGATCTCACCCAAGATATCAGCCCGCTAATTGATTTGAACGCCGAACAAATCAAAGCACGCCTTTATACCAAACGAGATGATCTTGAACCGGATC